>NZ_JAWOTS010000002.1:0-387905 GCF_033338975.1 Vibrio sp. Vb0349
CTTTAAAATACAAAACGCCCGATGAAGTACATCGAGCGTTTTAGTTAAAAAGTGTCAACCCATATCAGGACGGGTCATTCAAGATAATACTAGTTTGCTTCAACCATTGGTGTTTGGCCGACAGTATCACGCAACCTTTGCCAAATACTGCCCAAGTACTCATGCCAATAAAGCTCTGTTTGTTCTAAGTAACGCGCTTTAGGTGAGTATTTATCCCAAGGTTGACTGATTTCGCTAATAGCTAAGAAGTTGGTCGGAGCTGGGATTGGTTTAATGCCTGCTGCGTTGAACTCATACAATGCACGGCTCATGTGACTCGCAGAAGTGACTAACACAATCTCCTTTTGTTGAACGAATGCAGCCGCTTGACGCGCCTCTTCCCACGTATCTTTCGCATCTTCTAATAAAATGATATCGGATTTCGCGACTCCCAACGCAAGGGCAACGTTCGCCATCATTCGCGCGTGGCTAATTTCAGATCCGCCAGCATAGCCGGATAAGATTAATTTCGCGCCTGGATACATTCTTAAAATACGAATGCCCTCAGTTAAGCGCATTAATGCTGCACGGCTTAACTGCGAGGTGGGTGGAATTTCGTCATCGATAACATGACCATTCCCTAAAACCATCACGTAGTCGATGGTGCCAGAAACTGGCAAAAAGGCTTTATGCTCTCGCTCTAACGGCATAAGAAGCTTGGTTGAAACAGGTTGGAAGGCAACAAGAAAAATGCCAACAAAAGAGAATAGAACAACGAAGCAGCCAGTTTTACGTTTTGTAGTAAAACTAATGAGAGCAAGACCCAACAAGCCTATCAGCAGCAATGCCGGAAGGGGCATAAGCATGGCTGACACTACTTTTTTCAGCTCAAACATACATAAATAGTCCGAAAAAACATCAATTGATAATAAAAATGAGGGTATCCCTCTTTATTCCTGCTTTCCTTGTGCCAGAATAGCGGCACAATCCGTTATGATAACTCAGCAGAAGTGACAGAAGACCGCAATTTCGACGATATCGCCCACAAATTTGCAAAAAATATTTACGGCTCCGATAAAGGGGAGATCCGCCAAATCATTGTGTGGGAAGATTTTCTACAGATTCTAAGTGAATTAGATGCTGACCAGCAACCCCTAGAAGTGTTAGACGCTGGTGGTGGTTTGGCACAAATGTCGCAAAAGCTTGCTAAGCTCGGACATCGAATCGCTTTATGTGATCTATCTTCGGAAATGCTGCAGTTGGCTAAGCAGGATATTGAAAAAAACGGTTTGCTTGAGCAGTATCGCCTGATTCATTCGCCTGTCCAATCCATCGGTGAACATATGGATGGACGGGTCGATCTGGTTATGTTCCACGCTGTGATGGAGTGGCTGGTTGATCCTAAGGTCGCACTTGACACAGTTCTAGAACAAGTAAAACCGGGAGGCATCGCATCAGTCATGTTCTACAACCACCACGGTTTAGTCTATAAAAACGTGGTTTGTGGCAACATTCCTCATATATTAGACGGCATGCCTCACCGAAAAAGATTTAAACTACAGCCGCAAAAAGGCTTAAAACCTGAAGAAGTCTACCAGTGGATAGAAAATTCAGGTTTTAATATTTGTGGCAAATCTGGTATTCGCTCATTTAGTGATTACATAGGCAATATGGAATACATGGGTGATTACGAGTTTGAAGATGTGTTGGCGCTAGAAAAACAACTTTGTCGACAAGAGCCATACCTCTCATTAGGCCGCTACATTCATGTGTGGGCTAAAAAGAACGATAAACAGGAATAACAATGAGTGAGATGACTCTCAATGCTGCAGAGCAACCAATCGATGAGCTGGTTGGCTGGGTTAAGCAGCACGATTTCTCGTTGAACCTGACCACAGAGCGATTGGCATTTTTGATAGCCATTGCCGTACTGAGTAATGAAAGGTTCGATGAAGAACTGGGTGAAGGTGAACTGCATGATGCATTTGCCATCGTCACTCGACTATTTGATGAGACCGGCGAAGCCTCCGCTTTTCGTGCGAACAATGCGATCAACGAGATGGTTAAGCAGCGTCTTATGAGCCGTTTTGTCAGTGAGATTACTGACGGAGCGAGCATTTACCGCTTGTCGCCATTAGCGATAGGAATAACCGACTACTACGTGCGTCATCGTGAGTTCTCAAAACTGCGTCTATCTATCCAGCTATCCATGGTAGCGGATGAAATGGCGAAAGCGATTGAGGCAGCACAAAAAGGTGGCACACCGGGTCACTGGAAGAAAAACGTATACGGTGTTTTAAAATATTCTGTAGGCGAAATTTTCGATCAAATTGACCTCAACCAACGTGTTATGGATGAGCAGCAACAGTCAGTGAAACAACAGATTGCTGACCTGCTTAACAAAGACTGGCGCGAAGCGATCAACAACTGTGAAGCACTTCTGTCAGAAACATCAAGCACGTTGCGTGAACTTCAAGATACGCTGCAAGCCGCCAGTGATGAACTGCAAACTCAGATCCTCGATATTCAAGAAATTGTTTACGGTGACCCTGAGCTTGAGTTCATCGAAGAAGCCTTGTTTGGTCTGCAAATGAAGCTGGACCGAATCACAAGCTGGGGCCAGCAAGCGATCGACCTTTGGATTGGTTACGACCGACACGTACACAAGTTTATCCGTACTGCAATCGATATGGATAAGAACCGTGCGTTTAGCTCGCGTCTGCGTCAATCCGTCAAAGATTACTTCGATGCGCCTTGGTATCTGACTTATGCAGATGCGGAGAGGCTTTCTGACCTTCGTGATGAGGCCCTAGTACTGCGTGATGACGAGGTCACGGGTCAAGTTCCGATGGAAGTAGAATACGAAGAGTTTCAACAAGTCAATGATGAGCTGTCTGAGCGAATTGGTGACATGCTAAAAGCGCATAAAGATCAAGGCACACCAATCGATTTGAGTGTGGTACTGCGAGATTACCTTGCACAGCACCCTTACACTCATCATTTTGATTTAGCTCGCATTATCGTCGATCAAGCTGTACGTCTAGGGTATTCAGAATCGGATTACCAAGCGATTCAACCAGACTGGAAAGCAATCAACGAATTTGGGGCAAAGGTACAAGCGAATGTCATCGACCGATACTAATGAATACATGTCAGAGAATCTGGCAAAAGCAATTTCTAACCCTCTGTTCCCAGCGCTAGACAGCATGCTTCGAGCAGGGCGTCATATCTCAAGTGAAGATCTAGACAACCACGCGTTGCTGTCGGATTTCGAACTCGAGCTTTCTTCTTTCTACCAACGCTACAACACCGAATTAGTGAAAGCGCCAGAAGGTTTCTTCTATCTTCGTCCTCGTTCAACGTCTCTGATTGGCCGTAGTGTTCTTTCTGAACTGGATATGCTGGTGGGTAAGGTACTGTGTTTCCTTTATCTAAGCCCAGAGCGTCTTGCGCACGAAGGCATCTTCACTAACCAAGAGCTGTACGACGAACTGCTTGCTCTAGCAGATGAAAACAAGCTGATGAAGCTAGTGACGAACCGTGCGACTGGTTCTGACCTTGATAAAGAAAAGCTGTTTGAAAAAGTACGTACGTCACTTCGTCGTCTGCGCCGCCTAGGCATGATCATCAACATCGGTGAAACCGGTAAATTCAGCATCAGTGAAGCGGTATTCCGCTTTGGTGCCGATGTACGTATTGGCGATGACATACGTGAAGCGCAGCTTCGTCTAATCCGTGATGGTGAAGCAGTAGTGCACACCAAAGAGCCAAGCCAAGGCAGCTTATTGTCTGAAGAAGATCAAGACGACCAAGCCCAAGAAGAAACAACAGAAGAGGGTGAAGCATGAGCATGATTGAACGCGGTAAATACCAATCGCTGACCATGGTCAATTGGAACGGCTTCTTTGCCCGTACGTTTGACATCGATGGTCTGGTCACCACGCTATCAGGTGGTAACGGTGCAGGTAAATCAACTACAATGGCGGCGTTCATCACCGCATTGATTCCTGACCAAACGCTACTGCACTTCCGTAACACAACCGAAGCAGGCAGCAGCCAATCGTCTCGCGACAAAGGTTTGTACGGTAAGCTACAGCCGGGCGCATGTTATGCGGCGTTGGATGTGGTGAACTCACGTAACCAACGCCTATTGTTTGCAGTAAAACTGCAGCAAGTTGCGGGTCGTGATAAGAAAGTAGACATCAAACCGTTTGTTATCCAAGGTCTTCCAAGCCATGTGAAACCAACGGATATTTTGGTTGAAAGCGTATCTGCGACTCAAGCTCGTGTACGTCAAATCAACGAAGTAAAAGAATCGATCGCGGAATTTGAAGGCGTTCAGTTCAAAGCGTTCTCTTCTATCGTGGATTACCACGCACAAATGTTTGAATTCGGTGTGATTCCGAAGAAACTGCGTAACTCTGGTGACCGTTCTAAATTCTACCGCCTGATCGAAGCATCGCTTTACGGTGGTATCTCAAGTGCGATTACCCGTTCGCTACGTGACTACCTTCTGCCACAAAACGGCGGCGTGAAGAAAGCGTTCCAAGATATGGAATCGGCGCTGCGTGAAAACCGCATGACGCTAGAAGCGATCAAAACTACGCAAGCAGACCGTGACTTGTTCAAACACTTGATCACAGAGTCGACTAACTACGTGGCAGCGGACTATATGCGCCATGCTAACGAGCGTCGTAAAAAACTAGAACAGACATTGTCTTTGCGTTCAGAGTTATTTGGTTCTCGCGAGACCTTGATTGAGCAAAACAATCTGCTTAATCGCGTTCAAGAAGAGCTGGAACTGTTGATCGAGTCGGAATCGGCGCTAGAGCAAGATTACCAAGCGGCTTCGGATCACTTGCAACTGGTGCAAAACGCGCTGCGTCAGCAAGAGAAGATCGAACGCTACCAAGAAGATCTTGAAGAGCTGAGCGAGCGTCTTGAAGAACAAATGATGGTAGTGGAAGAAGCGCAAGAACGCGTGATTATGGCTGAAGAGCAAGCTACCGTTGCAGAAGAAGAGGTGGATAGCCTTAAGACGCAACTTGCTGATTACCAGCAAGCTCTTGACGTTCAGCAAACTCGCGCCCTTCAATATCAACAAGCAGTTCAAGCGCTGGAGAAAGCGAAGAAGCTACTTGGCGACGACAGCCTAACGGCGGAATCGGCTCAAGCGCTTGTCTCTGAGCTTAAGAGCAAAGAATCAGAAAACACCAATGCGTTGCTATCGGTTAAGCACAAACTGGACATGTCTTCTGCAGCGGCAGAGCAGTTTGAAACCGCGCTTAAACTGGTACAAAGCATCGTTGGTCAAGTTGAGCGCAAAGACGCGTCTGAACATGCGAAAACTGCAATTGCGAAAGCGCGTGAGTCACAACAAATTGCACAAAACGAACAGCAATGGCGAGCACAACACCGTGATCTCGAACGCAGCCTTAACCAGCAGCGTCAAGCACGTGAACTGGTTGCTGAGTACAAAAAGCAATATCACGTTGAACTAACCGATGAGATTACGTTTGAACAAGAACGTGAACGTCATGCGACGCAAATCGAATCACTAGAGATAGCTCAAGAAGAAGTTCGTGATCAGCGTGGTGAACAGCGCCGTCTAGAGCAAAACGCGGTGGCAGAAATCAGTAAGCTTGAAGCAATAGCACCAGCTTGGATTGCGGCGAACGATGCGCTAGAGAAACTGAGAGAGCAGAGCGGTGAAGAGCTTGAGGATCGCCATGCGGTAATGAACCACATGCAAGTTGTCCTTGAACAAGAAAGGGAGCTGTCTTTAGCTAAAGATAAGCTTGCTGAGCGCCGTAGCCAGCTAGACTCTGAGATTGAGCGTCTTGCTTCTCCTGGTGGTTCAAATGACCCTCGCCTGAAAGGTTTGGCAGATACGCTGGGCGGTGTATTGCTGTCTGAGATCTACGATGACATCACGATTGATGACGCGCCTTACTTCAGTGCGATGTACGGTCCGGCTCGTCACGCTATCGTTGTTTCTGACTTGTCAGGCATCGAAGAGAAACTGGTAGAGCTAGACGACTGTCCAGAAGACTTGTACATCATTGAAGGTGACATCGATGCCTTTGATGACAGCTCGTTCGATGCAGAAGAGTTAGAGGGCGCGGTTTGCGTTCGTATGAACGATCGCCAAATGCGTTACTCTCGCTTGCCTGAGATCCCATTGTTTGGCCGTGCGGCACGTGAGCAGCGTCTAGAGTTGCTGCGTAACGAACGAGAAGAAGTGGTAGAGAAACACGCAAAAGCGGCGTTTGATTCTCAGAAAATGCAGCGCTTGTACCAAGCGTTTAACCTATTTGTGTCTAACCACATTCAGGTTGCTTTTGACGCCGATCCAGAACAAGCACTGGCAACTATTCGTGATAAGCGTAACCAAATTGCTCGCGTGCTGGCGGATCTGGATGCGAAAGAGCAACAACAACGTTCTCAGCTTCAAACCAGCAAGCAAGCGTTGTCTTCTCTGGACAAGCTAGCGTCACACATGGTGCTTGTTGAAGATGAGTCATTGCAAGCGCGTTTTGATGAGCTAGAAGAGAAAATCGCTCAGCTTGCAGAGGCGAAGAACTTCTTAAGCAACCATGCAAAAGCCGTCGCGCAATTAGAGAATATTGCGTCTGCGCTTGATGCTGACCCAGAGCAATTCGATGCACTAGAAGCAGAATACAAAGCGGCAGACGAGCGGCTACAAGATCTTAAGAAGCAAATCTTTGCACTCTCGGATCTCGTTGAACGTCGTCACTACTTCGCTTACTCAGATTCAGTAGACCTACTGAACAAGAGTAGCGAACTGAGTGAGCAGCTAAAAGCTAAACTGGTTCAAGCTGAACAAATGCGTACACGCTCTCGTGAAGAGTTGAAACAGTCGCAAGGTCAAATGAACCAATACAACCAAGTATTGGCATCATTGAAGAGTTCACACCAAGCGAAACTGGAAACGGTTCAAGAGTTCAAACAAGAACTTCAAGAGTTTGGCGTGAACGCGGACGAAGGTGCAGAAGAACGTGCAATGCGTCGTCGTGACGAACTGCACGAGCGTCTACACACGTCTCGCAGTCGTAAGAGCGAATACGAGCGCACGATCACCTCTACTGAACTAGAGATGAAAGGCTTGGCGAAACGCCTGAAGAAAGTTCAGAAAGAATATGTTGAGTTGCGTACCTTCGTGGTTGCAGCGAAAGCTGGCTGGTGTTCAGTACTTCGTTTAGCGCGTGAGAACGATGTTGAGCGTCGTCTACACAAGCGTGAACTGGCTTACATGTCTGCGGATGAGCTGCGTTCTATGTCTGATAAATCATTGGGGGCGCTGCGTCTAGCGGTTGCGAACAATGACGACCTGCGTGATGCGCTGCGTCTATCAGAAGATAACGCACGTCCAGAGCGTAAAGTTCTGTTCTATATTGCTGTATACCAACATCTTCGCGAGCGCATTCGTCAGGATATCATCCGTACTGATGATCCAGTTGAAGCGATCGAAGAGATGGAAGTTGAGCTAGCGCGTCTAACGGAAGAGCTAACCCAACGTGAAAACCGCTTAGCGATCAGCTCTGAGTCAGTAGCGAGCATCATTAAGAAGACGATTCAGCGTGAGCAAAATCGTATTCGTATGCTGAACCAAGGCCTGTCGAATATTTCGTTCGGTCAGGTGAAGGGCGTACGTCTGAACGTGAAGATCCGCGAAAGTCACGAAGTGCTACTGAACGGTCTAGCGACACAGCAAGAGCAGCACAAAGACCTGTTTGAATCGACTCGCTTTACTTTCTCCGAAGCAATGGCGAAGCTGTTCCAACGTGTGAACCCACATATTGATATGGGTCAACGTTCTCCTCAGGTTCTGGGTGAAGAGCTACTGGATTACCGTAACTACCTAGAGCTAAGTGTAGAAGTGAACCGTGGTACAGATGGTTGGCTACAGGCTGAGTCTGGCGCACTATCAACAGGTGAAGCGATCGGTACTGGTCAGTCAATCCTTCTTATGGTTGTTCAAAGCTGGGAAGAAGAGTCTCGTCGTCTACGCAGCAAAGACATTGTGCCTTGTCGTCTGCTCTTCTTGGATGAAGCCGCGCGTCTGGATGCGAAATCGATCGCGACATTGTTCGAATTGTGTGACCGTCTGGATATGCAGCTTCTCATCGCGGCACCTGAAAACATCAGCCCAGAGAAAGGTACGACCTACAAACTGGTGCGTAAGGTGTTTAAAGACCACGAGCACGTACACGTAGTTGGTCTGCGTGGTTTTGGTCAAACGGATAAGCCTAAGACTGAAGCGCAAGAGATGATTGAAGAGTTTGAATCGTAAACTCCGAATCTAATAAAACGCCCGCAATGAACGCGGGCGTTTTTGTATCTATTTACGAGGTAGGCTTCGAACAACATAAGACAAGCCGAGACTGTAGGACGGCAGTCTCGGCTTATCAGCGGAACTTCACGAGGAAGCGACGTTTATTCCTCTGGAATATCGTCCCTGACTTCGATCATTTCAGCAAGCTCTTCGAGTGCTTGGACAGAAAGCTCAGACAAGCGTTGTAGGTGTTGGTCTAAGCTCTCTTGTTCTTCAAGCTCTGGTTCATCATTATTTGTTTCTTTTATTAGCATTTCCCAACCTCTCAAGTTGAGTAAGGGGAGCTCTCATCATACTCAAAAGGCAAAGTAGAAAAGAAACGATCTATGTTGATTTTGTTAGCTCGATCATTGATTCAACTTATATATGAGAAGGATGTGTTTAATAAGGAGAGTAAGTGCAAGGTTTTTGGATGCGGGAACAAAAACGCCAGTAATCATGACAATTACTGGCGAGTAATAACGAACATTATGTCGGAGGGTTAGAACAACGGCTTCACACCGAACTGCTCTGCCGCGTAAGCGACGCGTTCAATCGGTTTTGGATACTCAGCAGGTGTGCCAAGGCTCTCTATGTGTTTCAAACGAGGAAGTAAGCCTGCACCATTAGCGATTTGGATTGCCAGACCAGGGCGAGCGTTAAGCTCTAAAACCATAGGTCCTTCATCTTTATCCAGCACCATATCCGTACCCATGTATCCCAAACCTGTCATTTCCCAGGCACTTGACGCAAGCTCCAGCAAGCGCTCCCAATGCGGTACTTGAAGGGTCGAAAGGTCTTTACCTGTATCAGGGTGATGAGTCACTGGATGATCGAACTGCACCGCTCTGACGGCTTTACCTGTCGCGATGTCAATGCCTACTCCTACCGCACCTTGGTGAAGGTTTGCTTTGCCGTCGGAAGCCGCTGTAGAGCAGCGCATCATCGCCATAACTGGATAACCTTTAAATACGATGATCCGAACATCTGGTACGCCTTCATAACTGAAGCCATCAAAACAGTCATCAAACTTGATTAAGTTTTCAACCACAGCAACGTCATTTTTACCACCAAGAGAGAAAAGGCCAGCAAGCGCATTACTAATGTGACGCTCGACCTCATCCCTACCAATTGTAGAGCCGGAGGGTTTGGTATATACCCCGTTTTTATGAGACGTAACAACCAGAATGCCTTTACCGCCACTACCTTGTGCAGGTTTGATCACAAAACCAGGCCAGTTCTCAACCATTTTGTGGATAGTCTTAACTTCAGCTTGGTTATGAATGACACCGATCAGGGCAGGAACTGTTGCTCCTGCTGCCTGTGCAATAATTTTGGTCTTTAGCTTGTCATCGACAAGTGGGTATTTAGAACGATCATTGTAACGGCCAATATAGCTGTGGTTACGCTTGTTCATCCCCATAATGCCTTTATGGCGAAGCTTAGACGGCGAAGTAAAACTTTCGAACATCGTTTAGTCCTCCGCTAGTGGTTTGAAGCGTCGTAGCTCAGTGAGGCGGTAACCTGTGTAAGTACCTAGTAATAGAATACCGGCCAGAACAATCAACTGTAGACCAATGAAGTTAAAGGTTAAGTGTTGAATGTATGAGTTCGTCATTGCAAGGTAAACTAATACCGCTGTCAGCAATGAACCACCACCTTGCAGGGCAACTTCCTTCGCACCTTCTTCTTCCCATAGGATTGACATACGTTCAATCGTCCAAGACAAGATGATCATAGGGAAGAAGGTAATTGTTAGGCCTTCCGTTAAGCCCATCTTAAACGCAACAACGGTGAACACCGAGATGATCATAATAACGGTAATAATGACCGCAGATATCCTTGCTACCAGCAATAAGTTCAACCTAGACAAATAGCTTCGAATAATCAGGCCTGTACCTACAATTAGCAAGAAACCGACAATACCCGTTAATAGTTGAGTTTGAACAAAAGCAACGGCAATCAACACAGGCATGAAGGTACCGGATGTTTTCAGGCCGATAATCACACGCAAGAACACAACGATCAGAGCACCAATAGGGATGAGCATGATGGTTTTGAACATCGCTTGCTCTTCCAAAGGTAGGCTATGAATTGAAATATTCAGTAATCCATCTGCTTCTATTTTGTTGTTTGTAGCTTGTTGTGGTGTCATTTCTTGCTTAATCATCGAGAAATGCACTTGGCTATTTTTACCACCAACAAGGTCAAGTAAGGATACGTTTGATTCATCCCACACTAACAAGTTGGGTTTCACTGCTTTTTGTTCGGATTTTGGCGAAAACAGTACCCAATCTTTACCTGACCAAACCTGAACCATTGGTTGAATTGTTTGGCGTCGACGACCATCTTCTAGTTCGATAACACCGACGGTTTTGCTCTGTATACCTGCGGTAAGCAAAATATTATGCAGTGCATCAGTACGGCTGAAATCGTTCAGTAGTAGCGACGAGTTTTGGCTATCTGGGTCATTAAGCGCTTTGATAAGCTCACGAGTAAACGTCACATTATCGGCTGAGCGACTCATCGCACGTTCGATAAGGGCATTTGCCGCTGCTGCTTGTGGTGCTGATAGCGTTGGTGGCGTAATGTCTTCCGTTGGCGGTAAAGGAGTGACTTTAGCCTGAGGGTCTACTAAGAACTGGGCTTTGTAGTATATGGTTTGTGGCCCTTGAGCTTGGCGAATTGACCATTCTGCACGACGGCCTGAATCGTCATTGATGTAGGAAACGCCATAACCTGATGAGGAAGCAGATTCACCGATAAGTGTGTAACCACTTTGTGTATGAGGTGCTGCAAGTGACGCTTTTACTTCGTTGCCGTTAGCATTGAACTCAATACGAGCTTCTACATCCCATACCTGGCGAGTTTCGCCTGGCGTCCAAGGCACGCCGTAGTTTTCATGTCTGAAAACACTCAGAGCAATGCCCGCAATCACCAATAAGATGATAGAAAGGTAAAACGGTATTTTTGACGTCATAATCTACCTTATTATTTTTTATCTTCGTCCGTTTGGATATAGGTACGACTTACATCGACAAGTGCTATGTCGCGCATAAATTCTCTACCCAGTAAAATAGGATGGTTCATATGTGAGCGATCTGCCAACGTAAATTGCGCTTTTTCATGAATTTTTCCAACGCGCACCCAAAGTTCTACCACAGCGCGGCGTTCTAACTCTTCACTGGTAACCTGGCGGATTTTGACGTAGCGAATGACAGGAGCTTCGATCCAAGTACTTTTCTCTTCTTCGGATTTACTGGTGTCTGCTAAGTGGAATCGGACCCATTTTTTGCCATTTCTTTCGAACTCTTCAATATCAACGGCATTTAAAGACGACGTCGCGGCACCAGTGTCGATACGTGCATCAAAAGTTTGCTTAATCGACTCTACAGTGACCTTTTCGATAGAGCCAAGGACAATATCGTGAGTTGGGGTTGGTTCCACAGGAGCGGGAGATTGGACAATAATCGGCTCTTTCGGTTTTTTTACTTCTGCCATTGCTTCATCGCGAAATGTAAGAAGTTCAACCTGTAGTTTATCGACTTGTTCTTCAAGGCTGTCGATATAGTCCGATTGGTTGCTGAGCTGTAGCTCTAGGTTGGTAATGCGATTATTGACATTCGCTTCTGAATTTTGAATCGCCGCTAACGTTTCTTGGTGGTACTGTTCGCCTTTGGTTAGTGAGCATCCAGATAGTAAGGCGATGGCAACAATCGGGGTCAATCGTAATAACATTGAAAACCTTGGGATTGGATTAAGTTGTTTATTTTTTAGGAGTTTAGCTTATATCGATAAAGCCTCACAAGTAAGAATGTTTCTCTATTACTTATTGTTTGAGGAATAGTGATGAAAAGCCAAAAATCAAGGACATAAAAGCGCATCCTTATTTAGAGCGTGCTTATATTTTGACGTGAAAAATGGATTCAAAAAACAAACTCGCTCATTACGAGGAAAGAGGGTAATGTCTTAACTCGTAAAATGAGTTAAGACAATGTCAGGAATCTCAGCGAATTATGATTTGCGAGCGACAAGAACCGCTCGGCGAGGGGCAGGGTAGCCTTCTACAGTCTTGCTTGGGTCGTTCGGATCTAAGTAGTCAGGTAGAGAGTTATGCGTCATCCAATCTGTGGTACGTTGTTCATCTACGGATGTGATGTTTTCATCAACGATACGAACATCTTCAAAACCGACCAATTCTAACCACACTTTTAGGGCTTTTGCTGAAGGGAAGAAATAGACATTACGCATTTGCGCGTAACGAGAAGTCGGGACCAATACTGCATTCTCATCACCTTCAATCACGAGTGTTTCCAATACGAGTTCACCACCAGATACCAATTGATCTTTTAGTTGCACTAAATGATCGAGAGGCGAGCGGCGATGGTAAAGCACGCCCATGCTGAATACCGTATCGAACGCTTCTAACTTAGGTAGTTGTTCAATGCCCAATGGCAGTAGGTGTGCACGTTGGTCATCGCCCATTAGTTTACGAATTGCTTCGAACTGAATCAGGAACAGGTGAGATGGATCGATACCGACAGTTAAGCGTGCACCTTCGCCTAGCATGCGCCACATGTGGTAGCCGTTACCACAACCTACATCGAGTACGCTGCGATTCTTTAATGGTGAAATATGCGGAAGCACGCGGTCCCATTTCCAATCACTGCGCCACTCAGTATCAATATGGATGCCGTGTACGTGGTATGGGCCTTTGCGCCAAGGATGGAATGTACGAAGTAAGCTTTCTAGCTTTTTAAGTTCCCCTTGAGGCATCGGCTCATTGTTTGAAATCGTGACAGAATCAACAATGTCGATGTTGTCCGGTCTACCCGCTGGGATTTTGTTCAGGGCTTTCAACCAGCGACCAAAGTCACCGTGCTCTGCATTTTGCCAATCCGTTAGCTGTTGTGGAAGCACATTAAGCCAAGGTTGAAGACGGGTGTCTTGGGCAATCAATTGGTAGAAATTTGCAAAGTTAAACATAGTTAGTTAATCGCTGAGTTGATGGGTATAAATTATTAACAAAAGCCGAAATCGGTATGGTTCAGGCTTTGTATGCATGGTCTATTTAATCGCGAACATGGAGCCGAAGTTAAAGCATTGGAACCAAACATCGTAGCTAGAAAAGCCAATTTTAGCGAAACGCTCTTTATGTTCTTTCTTTGAATCTGGGCGCATTACGTTTTCTATCGCGCTGCGCTTTTGGCTGATTTCTAGTTCGCTATAACCATTCGCACGTTTAAAGTCGTGGTGAAGGTCAATTAACAGTTCGTTCGACACTTCATCTTCGAAGACGAACTTCTCCGATAGAATCAAAATGCCGCCTGGACGCAGGCCTGCGTAAATTTTCTCGAGCAAGGAGTAACGATCTTCTGGAGAGAGGAATTGCAAAGTGAAGTTCAACACCACCACTGACGCGTTTCCAATTTCGATATTGCGAATGTCTGCTTCTACTACATCCACAGGAGTGTCACTGCGGTAAGCGTTGACGTGAAGTTTACAACGCTCAACCATCGCAGGAGAGTTGTCCACTGCGATGATTTGGCAACCTTCTTGTTTGATATGGCGACGCATAGACAATGTTGCAGCACCCAAAGAACAGCCAAGGTCATAGATGTTTGAGTGAGGTTTTACAAAACGCTCTGCCAGCATACCGATTGCAGAAATGATATTGCTGTAACCCGGTACCGATCGTTGAATCATGTCAGGAAATACTTCCGCTACGCGTTCATCGAACGTGAAATCCCCAATTTTATCGATTGGAGCCGAAAAAATAGTATCTGGATTGCTCTTAGGGTTCATAACTAAGTCTCTGCATACAAGCCGCCTGAAAATGTCAGGCACCAAAAAAGGCGCGTATTTTATGGGAATTTCGCGCCTCTGTCATGTGTTGCGTTAGAACATCTGTAACTGCGAGTTGCCATCGTCAGCAGGGAAAGGCGCTAACTCAGGGATCGTGATACGCTTTTGTATGTCTTTATATAGGTTTGCGGCCAACTCTGGCGCAATTATATTGTCTGCAGTATGGATCATGACATATGGCTGCTTACCTTCGGCAATCCATTGTGGCAACTTGCTGAGCCATGGTTTAAAAAACTCGTAGTTTTGCTGTTCTTCTGGATGACCAATAAAGCGAATCAAAGGGTGTGAAGCGGTAGCAATGGCGTGAACAGGGACTCGTGGTTTTTTCATTTGTGCATCAATAATCGCCTCATTGTCGGGCTTAGCGGCAAAGACTGGGCGGCTATCCATAATAATGCGGTCAATATTATTCTCTACTAACCATTGGTTAAGTGCTCGCTCTTCTTCGCCTTTGGAGAAAAATGCCATATGGCGAACCTCAACACCGAGAGGGAAGCTAGGTGGAAAGCTCGCACAGAACTTTTTCAGTCGATCAAGGTGCTCAGGACCAAATGCGGCTGGTAATTGAATTGTCCATTGGCCCACACGGTCATGCAAAGGCTCCATGACCTTCATGAAGTCTCTCAGTTGTTCGCTGCAACCTCTTAGCATTTGCTCATGAGTGATGGCTTTAGGAAGTTTGAAAGTAAAGCGAAAATCATCGTGGGTTGCGGCTCTCCAGTTTTGCACTGTATTGAGCGTCGGTGTGGCATAAAATGTCGTGTTGCCTTCCACGGTATGAAACACTTGCGCATACCTTTCTAAACGTTCAGCGGGCTTTGTCCCGCTGCCGTAAAAACTTTGTTGCCATTGATTGTGCGACCACATCGTCAATCCAAGTCGAAGAGGTAAGTTATCCATTATTCTTTACTGCTTGCTACTCGTGTGAATACTTTACGAGAGTTTTGCTGAAATAGGTAATTTCACGCTATAATCCTCCCCAATTTTTTCGCTTTGGTGCGCTTTTGAACATTTGTTGTACTAAAAAGCACCAGTGAATGATAAAACACACGTAATTGTATGTTGAGTAGTCGATTTTCGTGGACATTCAGCGTATAACTGAATCTTTACTCTGCTTAGCAATGAGGCTGACAGAGCGTAGTTAACAACATTTGAGAGATTGGGAATTTCATTATGCGTACCCATTACTGTGGTCACCTGAACAAGTCCCTTGCAGGACAAACTGTAGAACTTTGCGGCTGGGTTAACCGTCGTCGTGATTTAGGCGGTCTTATTTTTATTGATATGCGAGATCGCGAAGGTATCGTTCAGGTAGTTGTTGATCCAGATATGGCGGATGCGTATGAAGTGGCGAACACACTTCGTAATGAATTCTGTATCAAACTAACGGGTGAAGTGCGCGTTCGCCCAGAGAGCCAAGCAAACAAAGACATGGCAACAGGTGAAGTCGAGATCCTTGCGAAAGGTCTTGAAATCATCAACCGTTCTGATGTTCTGCCTCTAGATTTCAACCAAAAGAACTCTGAAGAGCAACGCCTGAAGTACCGTTACCTAGATCTACGTCGTCCTGAAATGAGCGACCGCATCAAGCTACGCGCTAAAGCGTCTAGCTTTGTTCGTCGTTTCCTAGATGACAACGGCTTCCTAGACATCGAAACGCCAGTACTAACAAAAGCGACTCCAGAAGGCGCTCGTGACTACCTAGTACCTAGCCGTGTTCACAAAGGCAGCTTCTACGCGCTTCCTCAGTCTCCACAGCTATTCAAACAACTTCTAATGATGTCTGGTTTTGACCGTTACTACCAAATCGTTAAGTGTTTCCGTGATGAAGACTTGCGTGCTGACCGTCAACCAGAATTCACTCAGATCGATATCGAAACGTCATTCATGACGGCTGACCAAGTTCGTGCAACGACTGAGAAAATGGTTCGTGAAATGTGGCAAGAGCTACTAAACGTTGACCTAGGTGAATTCCCAGTAATGCCGTTCAGCGAAGCGATTCGTCGTTTCGGTTCGGACAAGCCAGACCTACGTAACCCACTGGAACTAGTAGACGTTGCTGACCTAGTGAAAGACGTTGAGTTCAAAGTATTCTCAGGTCCAGCAAACGACGAAAAAGGCCGCGTTGCCGTTATTCGCGTTCCAGGTGGCGCTTCTCTGACTCGTAAGCAAATTGATGGCTACGGTGAATTCGTTGGCATCTACGGTGCGAAAGGTCTAGCTTGGATGAAGGTTAATGACCGTGCAGCGGGCATGGAAGGTATCCAATCTCCAGTCGCTAAGTTCCTAAATGAAGACGTGATCAACGGCATTCTAGATCGTACTCAAGCGGAATCTGGTGACATTATCCTATTTGGCGCTGATAAAGCGGGCATCGTTGCAGAAGCAATGGGTGCGCTACGTTTGAAACTAGGTAAAGACCTAGAGCTAACGGATGAGTCTGCATGGGCTCCACTATGGGTTGTTGACTTTCCAATGTTCGAAGAAGATGACGAAGGCAACCTACACGCGATGCACCACCCATTCACATCGCCTCTAGGTGTGACTGCAGAAGAGCTAAAATCAAACCCTGCTGCGGCAAATTCTAACGCTTACGATATGGTTCTAAATGGCTACGAAGTGGGCGGCGGCTCTGTTCGTATCCACAACGCAGATATGCAAGAAGCCGTATTTGATATTCTAGGTATCACACCTGAAGAGCAACAGCTTAAGTTCGGCTTCCTGCTTGATGCGCTGAAATTCGGTACGCCTCCACATGCTGGTCTTGCATTTGGTCTAGACCGTCTAGTAATGCTGCTATGTGGCACAGAGAACATCCGTGATGTTATCGCGTTCCCTAAAACAACAGCAGCGGCGTGTCTACTAACAGACGCACCAAGTATTGCGAACCCAGCAGCGCTAGAAGAGCTAGCAATCGCAGTGACTGCAGCGAAAGAAAAAGACGTAGAATAAGCGCACAACATTTGAAGAAAACTCCCGCAACTGCGGGAGTTTTTGTTTAAATAAACCCAAGAAACTTCCAAAGCAATTTCCCAAGCAACGCTTTTAGAACATGTTTTGTTATTAAGCGTCAAAATACATTAAAAGGTGAATTATGGCTGGTCATAGTAAATGGGCGAATATTCGTCACCGTAAAGCAGCGCAAGATGCGAAGCGCGGCAAAATCTTTACTAAATTAATCCGTGAAATCGTTGTTGCGGCAAAAGAGGGGGGCGGTGAGCCAGAAAATAACCCACGTTTGCGAGCCGCAATTGATAAAGCACTGTCTAACAACATGACACGTGACACTGTCAATCGCGCTGTCAGCCGAGGTGCTGGTGGTGAAGGCGACGACAACATGGAAACCGTGATCTATGAAGGTTATGGTCCAGGTGGTACGGCGGTCATGGTCGAATGTATGACGGATAACCGAAATCGTACGGTATCTGGCGTACGCCATGCATTCTCAAAGTCAGGCGGTAATCTGGGGACGGATGGTAGCGTCAACTATCTTTTCGACAAGAAAGGCGTGATTTCATATGGCCCAGGTTTAGATGAGGATGCGGTAATGGAAGTAGCATTAGAAAGTGGTGCTGATGACATTGAAACGGCAGAAGATGGCTCGATTGATGTCTACACGGCCCCAGGCGATTTTGGACTCGTAAAAGATGCTCTTGATGCCGCAGGGTTTGAGGCAGAGAACGCTGAGGTGTCGCTGATCCCATCTACGAAAGCAGATTTGGACGCGGATACTGCGCCAAAACTACTTCGTTTGATTGACGCTTTGGAAGATCTGGACGACGTTCAAGAGGTTTATCACAATGGTGATATCTCTGACGACGTTGCGGCTACGCTAGATTAAACTCAAGGTGTCGGGAGCGGTATTTGCTCCGAAGTTAGCAAGTAATAATAAAAAGACTGAGGCCGAATTAGGCCTCATTTTTAGGAACATTCATGTCAATTATTTTGGGCATTGACCCAGGTTCGCGCATTACCGGCTATGGGGTCATTCGTCAAAATGGACGCCACTTGCAATACCTTGGTAGTGGCTGCATTCGTACTTCAGAAAAAGAACTTCCGGGTCGGCTTAAACAGATTTATGCAGGCGTCACGGAAATCATTACCCAGTTTCAACCGGACGTTTTCGCGATCGAGCAAGTGTTTATGGCCAAAAACGCGGATTCAGCGCTAAAACTTGGCCAAGCTCGTGGCAGTGCAATTGTTGCTGCGGTGAATGCGGAGTTGCCGGTATTTGAATATGCGGCTCGTCTTATTAAGCAAGCTGTCGTCGGCACTGGTGGCGCGGACAAAGCGCAAGTTCAGCATATGGTTCAGCAGATGCTTAAATTGCCCGCCAAGCCTCAAGCGGATGCAGCCGATGCTTTAGGTGTGGCGATTTGTCATGCCAATACTAACAAGACTCTCGTTGCGTTAGCGGGCAAAGCAACCAGTGCCAGAAAAGGGCGCTACCGTTAAAATTAACTGGATGTCTATCCAGTTCTTTATTATCCTGTCGCAAATTCATTTCCAAAGAGTATTTATAGTGATTGGACGTCTTCGTGGCATACTGATTGAAAAGCAACCACCTGAAGTATTAATTGAAGTTAATGGCATTGGCTATGAAGTCCAGATGCCAATGAGCTGTTTTTACGAACTGCCAAATGTTGGCGAAGAAGCCATTATTTATACTCACTTTGTTGTCCGTGAAGATGCGCAATTGCTATACGGTTTCAACACGGTAAAAGAACGAGCACTTTTCCGTGAAGTGATCAAAGCCAATGGCGTTGGTCCTAAACTCGGTCTTGGTATTCTCTCTGGTATGACAGCAACGCAATTCGTTACTTGTGTGGAACATGAAGACGTTTCTACGCTGGTTAAGCTTCCAGGCGTTGGCAAGAAAACCGCAGAGCGATTGGTTGTTGAAATGAAAGACCGCTTGAAAGGGTGGGGCGCTGGCGATCTATTTACACCATTTACGGATGCTGCTCCTGCGGATTCTGGTGCGACATCCAACAACGCGGAAGAAGAAGCAATCAGTGCGCTTCTAGCTCTAGGTTACAAGCCGACTCAAGCGTCGAAAGTGGTATCTCAGATCGCTAAACCGGACATGAGCAGTGAGCAAATGATCCGTGAAGCTCTAAAATCAATGGTGTAACGCTGGTTGCACAGTGAACATTTGTTCAAGATAACTCATTCTCTAAGGTTAATGCCAATCGCTTAACGATGTTTTTTTGTGTCATTCCAGCGAGCCTGGCGAGACTGGGAATCTAATAGCAGCACGCTGAGCGGTTAATGAAACAATTTGACCATAAATCGCTCGGATAGAAGATCCTGTATCACGCTCCTTCGTCGCTGTACAGGATGACGAGATATAGAAATATGCCACTTGCTGTTAAACGAGCGGCATTATTCTCTCAGGTAACCATTTTTCAAGGTAAAAAGATGATTGAAGCCGATCGTTTAATCGCGCCAGAAAACCCTGCCTTTCGTGATGAAGATGTCATTGATCGTGCTATTCGGCCAAAAAAATTAGCGGATTACCAAGGTCAGGACCATGTCCGTGACCAAATGGAGATCTTCATTAAAGCTGCTCAGTTACGTAGCGAAGCACTTGATCACCTTTTGATTTTTGGTCCCCCAGGTTTGGGTAAAACCACACTTGCGAACATCGTTGCCAATGAAATGGAAGTGAACATTCGCACTACTTCAGGCCCTGTACTTGAGAAAGCAGGCGATTTGGCCGCGCTGTTAACCAACCTCGAAGAAAACGATGTGTTGTTCATCGATGAGATTCACCGCTTGAGCCCGATGGTTGAAGAGGTGCTGTATCCGGCGATGGAAGATTATCAACTGGATATTATGATCGGTGAAGGTCCGGCCGCTCGTTCTATTAAGATCGATTTACCACCGTTTACGTTAATTGGTGCGACGACCCGAGCGGGCTCTTTGACGTCACCATTGCGCGATCGCTTTGGTATTACTCAGCGCCTTGAGTTTTATAAGATAAAAGACCTCCAAGATATTGTGCAGCGAAGCGCGGATTGTTTAGGTTTATCAATGGAACCTGAAGGTGCATTGGAAGTGGCAAGACGTGCGCGTGGTACACCACGTATTGCTAACCGTTTGCTACGCCGTGTTCGTGATTATGCGGAAGTAAAAGGCAATGGTCACATTTGTGCCGATGTTGCCGATAAGGCGTTGAATATGCTTGATGTGGACGCCGAAGGCTTCGATTACATGGACCGTAAGCTACTACTCGCGATTATGGAAAAATTTGGTGGTGGTCCTGTCGGGCTCGACAACATGGCAGCGGCGATAGGTGAAGAAAAGGACACTATTGAAGACGTTCTTGAACCTTATCTTATTCAGCAAGGTTATTTACAACGCACTCCGCGTGGAAGAATCGCGACAGATCGTGCGTATTTGCATTTCGGAATTGAAAAATAAGATTCCCTCGCTGGGCCTTTGTTGCCCAGCGCTTCATTAAAGTTGACCAAACTCACATTTTTTGAATTTTTTCTCATACTGGTTTAGTAAGTAAAAAGCATTGATTGTTAACTCGATGTTTGCTTGCAACTGGTTAATTTCTCTCCTGATTACTCTCTCTTAACATCCGTATCCAATACTGGTTGATCTAGATCAATGTGATGGATTTTTGTGCAAATTCCGCGCATAAACATTGATGTATATCAAAGCGCGTTACGGCTATAAACCTTTTGAAACAATCTGTTTTTACAAGTAATATTAGCCCCAGCTATATTAGCTGATGCTTAACAATTAACTAACCAATGAAGCACATTTTTGCAACAATGAGTTGTGATAATTCAACATTTTTCAAGTGTAAATAACACCTGAATATGGATTGCAATATGTAGAGAGTGTCATTCAGCCGACACATAGGAGTTACCATGATTGACGTAGTTGATCTATCGCGGTTGCAGTTTGCACTGACAGCGATGTATCACTTCCTATTCGTACCATTGACCCTTGGTATGGCCTTCCTTCTGGCCATTATGGAATCGATGTACGTAATGACGAACAAGCAAATCTATAAGGACATGACCAAGTTCTGGGGTAAGCTATTCGGTATTAACTTTGCACTTGGTGTGGCGACAGGCCTTACCATGGAGTTCCAGTTTGGTACGAACTGGTCTTACTACTCCCACTATGTAGGTGATATCTTCGGTGCACCGCTAGCGATCGAAGCACTTGTCGCATTCTTCCTGGAGTCAACTTTTGTTGGTCTATTCTTCTTCGGGTGGGATCGTCTATCTAAACGCCAACACTTAGCGGTTACCTGGCTTGTGGCACTAGGCTCTAACTTCTCTGCTCTTTGGATTCTTATCGCAAACGGCTGGATGCAAAACCCAGTAGGCGCAGATTTCAACTTCGAAACCATGCGAATGGAAATGGTGAGCTTCTCTGAGGTTGTACTAAACCCAGTTGCTCAGGTTAAGTTCGTGCATACGGTTGCTTCTGGTTACACTTGTGGCGCAATGTTTATTCTAGGCATCAGTTCATACTACCTATTAAAAGGTCGTGACATTGCGTTTGCTCGTCGTTCGTTTGCTATTGCTGCTTCTTTCGGTATTGCAGCTATCTTATCTACCATCGTTCTTGGTGACGAATCTGGCTACGAGCTTGGTGAAGTTCAAAAAGTGAAACTCGCTGCAATTGAAGCAGAGTGGCACACTGAACCTGCACCTGCCGCATTTACGTTATTTGGTGTTCCTAACCAGGAAACGATGCATACCGATTACGCAATTAAGATCCCTTACGTAATGGGTATTATCGCGACACGTTCTTTTGATGAGCAAGTAACAGGTCTTCGTGATTTACGTGATGAACACGTCGATCGTATTCGTGACGGCATGTACGCTTATGAACTTCTAGAGAAGCTTCGTGCGGGCGACAAGTCAGAAGAAAACATGACTGCGTTTGATGAAGTGAAAGGTGACCTAGGTTACGGTCTACTTCTAAAACGCTACACAGACAATGTTGTTGATGCAACAGAAGAGCAAATCCAAGCTGCTGCGGACGACTCAATCCCAACAGTATGGCCGCTATTCTGGTCATTCCGTATCATGGTTGCTTGTGGCTTCATCATGTTGTTTGTCTTTGGTGCGGCGTTTATCCAAACGTGTCGTCAGAAGATTGAACAGAAACAATGGATTCTAAAAGCTGCACTATTTAGCATTCCACTACCTTGGATTGCAATTGAAGCGGGTTGGTTCGTCGCTGAGTACGGCCGTCAGCCTTGGGCTGTAGGTGAAATTCTACCAGTGCATGTTGCAGCTTCTGCGCTAACTGCAGGTGAAATCTGGACTTCACTCTTCGCAATTCTGGCGCTATACACGGTATTCCTGATTGCAGAAGTTTACCTAATGTTGAAATTCGCTCGTAAAGGCCCAAGTAGCCTGAAAACGGGTCGCTACCACTTCGAGCAAAATGCTGACTCTGTTGAAGACAAAGTTAGTCGCCAAGTAGAAGCGTAAGGTAAGGAGATAACAAGATGTTTGATTACGAAATCTTGCGACTCATCTGGTGGGTACTAATCGGTGTTCTACTAGTTGGTTTTGCAGTAACAGACGGCTTCGATATGGGTGTAGGCGCGCTTGTACCTATCATCGGTAAAAACGACACGCAACGCCGTGTCATGATTAACTCAATTGCTCCTCACTGGGATGGTAACCAAGTTTGGCTTATCACTGCTGGTGGTGCACTGTTCGCAGCTTGGCCTTTGGTTTACGCAACGTCATTTTCAGGCTTCTACTTAGCGATGATTTTGACACTAGCAGCGCTATGGCTTCGTCCTCTGGGCCTAGACTACCGCTCTAAAATCGAAGATCAAAAATGGCGCAATACCTGGGATATCTGTATCTCAATCAGTGGTTTTGTTCCGCCAATCATCTTTGGTGTAGCGTTTGGCAACCTTCTACAAGGTGTACCATTCCAATTGAGTGAGTTCTTGATGCCAACATACCATGGCTCATTCTTTGGTCTACTAAACCCATTTGCACTGTTGTGTGGTCTAGTAAGCTTGTTCATGATTTTGATGCAAGGTTCTACTTGGCTACAAATGAAAACAACAGGCGAAGTGCATGTGCGTGCGCGCAACGTTTCTCAGTTGGCTGGTTTACTGACGGTTGCTGCGTTTGTAGCGGCTGGTTTCTGGATCCAAAATATCGATGGCTACGTCATTGTTGGCGGTATCGACACTAACGCTGCTTCTAACCCTCTAAACAAAGAGGTTATCCGTGAAGCTGGTGCGTGGATGAAGAACTTTGAAAACTACCCACTACTATGGGCTGCTCCTGTACTAGGTGTTGCAATGCCGCTTCTCGCTGTATTGGCATCTCGTCTTGAAAAATGTGCGATTTCGTTCATTACTTCAAGCTTGGGTGTTGCTGGTGTTATCTTTACTGCAGGTTTTGCGATGTTCCCATTCATCATGCCTTCAGACTTAATGCCAAGCCACAGCTTAACAATGTGGGATGCAACGTCATCTGAGCTGACTCTGAACCTAATGACAGGCGTTGCGTTTGTTATGGTGCCAATCATCCTTGGTTACACATCTTGGACTTACTACAAGATGTTTGGTCGCCTTGATGACCAGTACATTGAAGACAACAAAAACTCACTTTACTAAGGAGCATTTACTATGTGGTATTTCGCATGGATTCTAGGTGTACTACTTGCTTGTGCATTCGGTATCATCAACGCTCTTTGGCTAGAGCACTCAGAAATGATGGATAAAGACAGTGAGTAACCTCGCTGATAAGGTAGCGAAACTTCACGCACCAATGGATAAGACTCTGCTACGAGTCTTATCTCTCATCCTTGGCTTTATGCACGTAGGATTGGTGATGTGGGACCCTGAAGCTTACCATCAAGCAATTGGTGGTTTTAACTCAATCATCGCACCAGCACTGATTTGGTCTGTATGTTCAAGCATGGTGTATGGGGTGGGCTTCAAGCCAAGAAACTGGTACTGGCAAGTTTTGTTTAGTCCTTATTTCTCGTTAGCTATCTTAATTTATCTAACGGCACTTTATTTCATTTAGGCTGAAATATGCTGTAATAAAGTCGGTTGCTAAATCACCGAATAAAAGCTAGGTATCTCGCCTAGCTTTTATTTTTTCTACAAATTTCAAAAATATTTCCTTAGCTCGGTACCAATTGCTGTCGCTTCAGTTATAGTAATTACTTTAAAGAATTGAATATATTGGTACTCCCTTGCAAGGCACATCAAATCTCTTTCACTGGCCGATCACTGTGTACTATGAAGACACTGATGCGGGCGGTGTTGTATATCATTCTAATTATCTAAAATTCTTTGAGCGCGCACGGACAGAGATGTTACGTGCTAAAGGCATTTCTCAACATGTGTTACTGGAACAAAATATCGGCTTTGTTGTCCGACACATGGATATCGATTTCAACCAAGGCGCTAGGCTGGACGAGCATCTGACAGTCGTAACCCGAGTGTCAGAAATAAAACGTGCTTCTCTGCAATTCTGTCAAGAGTTGGTCAATGATCAAGGCAAGATATTGTGCAAGGCCTCGGTTAAGGTAGCATGTATCGATAATAAGAAAATGAAACCAATAGCTATTCCAACCTTTATAAATTCGGAGCTAACAAATAGTGACTGCTGATATTTCCATTTTAGATCTCTTTCTTCAGGCCAGTCTGTTGGTAAAGCTTGTGATGCTGACGTTGCTTGGCATGTCAATTGTGTCATGGGCAATGATCATCAAGCGCAGCAAAGTGCTTTCTCAAGCATCAAAAAATGCAGAGCAGTTTGAAGACAAATTTTGGTCGGGTACTGATCTTTCTCAGCTTTACCAAAAAGTAAAAGCGCGTAAAGACGAAATTGAAGGCACAGAAGAAATCTTCTACGCAGGTTTTACAGAGTTTGCTCGCCTACGTAAGAGCAACGCAAATTCACCAGCTTACATCATGGAAGGCACTGGCCGCGCAATGCGCGTTGCTGTTTCTCGTGAAGTAGATGAGCTAGAAACAAGCTTACCGTTTTTGGCAACAGTCGGCTCTATAAGCCCTTATATCGGCCTATTTGGTACCGTTTGGGGCATCATGCACGCCTTTATTGCGCTGGGTGAAGTAAAGCAAGCTACGCTGTCTATGGTTGCACCGGGTATCGCCGAAGCACTTATCGCGACAGCGATGGGTCTATTTGCGGCTATTCCGGCAGTAATGGCGTACAACCGCCTAAGCAATAAAGTGAGTAAACTAGAGCACACTTACGCAACATTTTCTGAAGAATTCCACAGCATCCTTCATCGTCAAGCGATGGCTGGCCGAGACAGCGCGGATAAGGAATAAAGCATGGCGGGTTATCAACCTAAAAAGCGAAAAATGACAGCGGAGATCAACGTTGTTCCGTATATCGACGTAATGCTCGTACTGTTGATCATTTTTATGGCGACCGCTCCATTTGTGACTCAAGGCGTCGACGTTGATCTTCCGAAAACATCGACCGCAGAATCTATGCAAGACCTTGCTGGCGAGACTGACAGTAGCTTTATTATCATCGAAATTGATAGCGAGGGTAATTTAGGCCTAAGCGTAAATGATGAAGAAGTTCAGCGAGGTTTGTCGTTGCAAGATGTTATTGTGCGAGTGAAAGCGGAGCGAGAGGTTAAGCCGGATTCACCAGTTGCGGTAGGTGGCGACGCGGCAACACCATATGCCGATGTTGTTCTATTGCTAGATGAACTAAGTCGAGCTGGTATCCCTAAGGTAGGTCTAATGACCGATATCAGGGAATAGACATCAATTATCTATGAAAGATCACAAGAAGAAACCCAACCAATACGCCAAACCGATAGCAATATCGGTTGGTTTGCATGCAATTCTAGTTGCAGCCCTGCTTTGGGGGACGGACTTCAACATGTCTAAACCAGAGCCTACAGGGCAAATGGTTCAAGCTGTTGTCATCGATCCAAAACTTGTGCAGCAACAAGCGAAAGAAATTCGCCAGCAACGCGAAAAGGCAGCGAAAAAAGAACAAGAGCGTCTTGATAAACTGAGACGCGAAGCAGAGCAGCTAGAAAAAAACCGCAAAGCTGAAGAAGAGCAAATTCGCAAGTTGAAAGAGCAGCAAGCGAAAGATGCTCAAGCGGCACGAGAAGCAGAAGCTGCACGTAAGAAAAAAGAGCAAGAGCGCAAGCAGGAAGAAGAACGTGTTCGCAAAGAAAAAGAGCGAGCTGCTAAGCTAGAAAAAGAGCGCAAGGCAAAAGAAGAAGCCGTGCGTAAAGCTGAGCAGGAGCGTTTAGCAAAAGAAGCGGCTATAGCAAAAGCTGAGCAAGAACGTTTAGCTCGTGAAAAAGCAGCAAAAGAAGCGGAAGAAAAAGCACGTCGTGAGCGTGAAGCTGCTGAAAAAGCTGAACAAGAGCGCATTGCAAAAGAGAAAGCGGCAAAAGAGGCAGCGGAGCGAGAGCGTAAAGCGAGAGAAGCAGCTGAGCGTGCCGAGCGTGAGCGTAAAGCTCAAGAAGCCGCGTTAGATGATATTTTTGCGGGTCTCGAGAGTGAGTCAGAACAGAATCAGCAAGCGAAAAATCAACATGTGCAATCTGAAGTTGACCGCTATGGTGCAATTTACAAACAATTGATAGAGAGTCGTATCATTAAGGACGATTATCTTGTGGGAAAGTCGTGTAGGCTTAATGTGAAGCTAGTTCCAACTGGGACTGATGGTATTGTGAGTAATGTTACTGTGTTAAACGGTGACTCTCGTCTTTGTAGTGCAGCCAAAAGTGCAGTAGCCCAAGTTGGCAACTTTCCGATGCCTAAAGATAGAGATGTTATTGATAAAGTTAGAGATATCAACTTAACCGTTGAATACTAGAATAAGGAATAAGACGTGATTAGACGCCTTTTACTAGGAATGTTTGTACTGTTTAGCAGTATGACAAATGTGGCGAATGCCGCATTAGAGTTGGTCATTACCGATGGTATTGATTCAGCACGACCAATTGCTGTTGTTCCGTTTAAGTGGGAGGGCACACAAGCGCTTCCAACGGATGTTTCTGCTGTTATCGCCTCGGATTTACAACGTAGTGGTAAATTCAGCCCAGTTCCAACGAGCAAAATGCCACAAACACCGTTCAGTGAATCAGAAGTTAATTTTGATGCTTGGACCAATTTAGGTGTGGATGCGCTATTGACTGGTTCAATCAAGCAAAACGACCAAGGTGACTACGTTATCAACTATCAACTTGTTGATATTGTGCGTGGTCAGTTAACAGGTGGGAAGAGTAAGGCGCTTGGTAGTGACGGTGAATTAGTCCTGTCAAAAGATCATGTGCTGTTCAATAAAGTAGCCACTGTTCAAGGGCCTCGTATGCGTGAGTACGCTCACCGTATCTCTGATTTGGTGTATGAGCAGTTAACTGGCGACCGTGGCGCTTTCATGACTCGTATCGCATATGTGGTAGTGAACGATAAAGACCGTTTCCCTTACCAACTTCGAGTCGCTGATTACGATGGCTACAATGAGCGTCTGGTTTTACGCTCTAAACAACCATTAATGTCACCAGCGTGGTCCCCCGATGGTAAAAAGCTTGCATATGTTAGCTTCCAAAATGGCCAAGCAGAAATCTTCATCATGAACATCTACACCGGTGAACGTGAGAAAATTACTTCATACCCACGTCACAATGGTGCGCCAAGATTTTCGCCAGATGGCAATAAGTTAGCGATTGTTCTTTCTAAAACAGGCTCGCTTCATGTTTATACGTTTGACCTTAACACTCGTAAGCTGACGCAAATTACGCGTGGCAGATCAAATAATACGGAACCGTTCTGGCATCCGGATGGAAAATCGTTGATTTTTACATCGGATAGGGGTGGTAAACCACAGATTTATCAAGTAAATTTGGGCAGCGGTTCTATTGACCGTTTGACTTGGCAAGGCAGCCAAAATTTGGGTGGTCAGATTACTCCTGATGGGCGATTCCTAGTTATGGTGAACCGCAGCAACGCAGGATTTAATTTGGCGAAACAAGATTTGGAAACTGGTGCTCTTCAAGTCTTAACTAAGACCTTGCTTGATGAGTCTCCTAGTATTGCCCCAAACGGTGGCATGGTTGTGTATAGCTCGATTTACAACAAGAAAAACGTACTATCGATGGTGTCAATTGATGGTCGATTCAAAGCTAGATTACCGGCAACAAATGGGCGTGTTCGAGCGCCTGCATGGTCACCGTTTTTGTAGTAATAAGTTTGATTAATAAAGGAAAATAAGATGCAACTGAACAAGGTTCTAAAAGGGCTACTAATCGCGCTTCCTGTAATGGCTGTTACAGCGTGTAGTTCAAGCGACGACGCTGCTTCTAACACTGGTGCAGCAACAAACAACAATGGCGCAGTGGAAACAACAGTAGCTACGCCAATTGATCAAAGCGGTCAGTTGACAGAGCAAGAGCTAAAAGAGCAAGCGCTACGTGAAACTCAAACAATCTACTTTGCTTTTGACAACTCAACAATTGCAGCAGATTACGAAGAGATGCTAGCGGCTCACGCTTCTTACCTAAGCAAGAACCCAGCACTTAACGTAACTATCGAAGGTCACGCTGATGAGCGTGGTACTCCTGAGTACAACATCGCTCTAGGTGAGCGTCGTGCACAAGCAGTAGCGAACTACCTACAAGCACTAGGTGTTCAAGCTGACCAAATCTCAATCGTTAGCTACGGTGAAGAGAAGCCACTTCTTCTAGGTCAATCAGATGAAGTTTACGCTAAAAACCGTCGCGCGGTTCTAGTATACTAATTCGAGGTAATCCTCATGTTCAGTAACACTAAGCGCGCTGTTGCGCTTACGTTACTGGCAAGTGCAGCGAACTTTGCGTTCGCTGCACCAGCTCCAGTATCCGATCTCAACAGCACATCATCCGTCTCTAAGAGCCGTTCATCTGAAACGGAAGTAGAGCGTCTAGAGCGCTTGCTACAAAACCGCAATCGCGTTCAGCTCCAAATGCAACAGCAAATTGACCAAATGTCACAAGAGATCAGTGAATTACGTGGTCAATTAGAGCGAAATAGCTACGAAATGAAGCAAATGTTGCAACGTCAACGAGAGTTGTTTGTCGAGCTGGATCGTGTTCGTGGAGAGATAAAATCCGCGCCTGCGCAAGAAGCGAAACCGGCTAAAACAGGTGGTCAGTACACACCAAATGTTGATGAGCAAACGGCATACCAAAATGCAGTCGACCTCATCCTCAAGAAACGTGACTACACTGGCGCAATTGCAGCGTTCCAGCAGTTCCAGAAAGATTATCCTGATTCTACATATTCAGCGAATTCTCACTACTGGCTAGGTCAGTTGTACTTCGCTAAAAAGCAGGATGAGGATGCAGTGAAAAGTTTTGCCGCTGTGGTGTCTTACAAAGACTCCAATAAGCGAGCCGATGCGTTGCTTAAATTAGGCGAAATCGCTGAGCGTAATAACAATGCAGCTCAAGCGAAAAAGTACTACCAACAAGTGGTTGATGAATACCCAGGTAGTGCATCTGCAAAACTTGCCAGCTCTAAGCTGTAAGACGTTATGTTTTGAAAAGGAAGCTTCGGCTTCCTTTTTCTTTTCCATTTTCTGTTGGTGCAGAACGGCTAAGTCGATAGCAATGATGCAGAGCCTCTGACCTTGTATTGCACCGAATTTCGCTACTCGGAAATGCTACCTGTAACAAAGATATACGGCTAGACCGCTAGAAATCCCCGCGACAAGTTGGTTTTTGAAAATTAACGAGGTTACAATACTCGGATTAAAGGAAGTTGCGTAGAGCAAGAGCAATGAGCCATATATTAGATAAAATCGACACTGTTTACCCATTCCCACCGAAACCAGTTCCATTAAGCGAAGAAGAAAAAGCATCTTACATTGAGCGTATTAAAAAGTTACTCAAAGAAAAAGATGCGGTACTTATCGCGCACTATTATACCGACCCTGAGATTCAAGCCCTAGCTGAAGACACTGGCGGGTTTGTTGGTGACTCGTTGGAAATGGCGAAGTTTGGTAATCGTCACCCTGCAAGTACATTGATTATTGGTGGTGTTCGCTTTATGGGCGAGTCGGCCAAAATTCTGACACCAGAAAAGCGCATTCTAATGCCAACGTTGGAAGCGGAATGTTCGCTCGACCTTGGCTGTCCTGCGGATAAGTTCAGCGAGTTTTGTGATGCTCACCCTGATCATACGGTTGTAGTTTACGCAAATACTTCAGCAGCGGTTAAAGCCCGTGCCGACTGGGTCGTTACATCGAGCATTGCGCTTGAAATCGTGGAACACTTAGACGCTGAAGATAAGCCAATTATTTGGGGACCAGACCGTCACCTAGGATCGTACATCGCTAACAAAACTGGCGCAGATATGCTGCTTTGGCAGGGTGAGTGTGTGGTTCATGATGAGTTCTCTGCTGATGCGCTACGAAAAATGAAGAGCGTGTATCCAGATGCGGCTATTTTGGTTCACCCTGAGTCACCAGCAAGCGTCGTAGAACTTGCCGATGCCGTTGGATCAACGAGTCAGCTGATCAAAGCAGCGAAAGAGCTTCCTCACAAACAAATGATCGTTGCGACAGACAAAGGTATTTTCTTTAAAATGCAGCAACTAGTGCCAGAAAAAGAACTTATCGAAGCACCAACCGCAGGTGCAGGCGCAACATGCCGCAGCTGTGCACACTGTCCTTGGATGGCAATGAACGGTTTGAAAGCAATTGAGAAAGCGCTTAGTGAAGGTGGTAAAGAGCACGAGATTTTTGTTGACGAAGAACTGCGTGTTAAATCCCTTATACCACTTAACCGCATGCTAGATTTTGCTGAGCAGCTAAATATGCAAGTGAAAGGTAATGCTTAAAAAGTAGGCGTAACTGAAAGTAAATCTCAAAAACCAGTCGAATATGGCTGGTTTTTTTGTGTCTTACTATCAATGAGTTACTATTGATGCAATCAATGAATATCGAGGTCATAAATTTATGGCGGTGTGGTTAGTAGTTAAAAAGTGGCTTAGTTCACACCTTTTTAAATTGAGCAACCGAAGCCTTCTCATCTTTAGTGGCTTATATGTGAGCCTTTCATGGTGGCTGCTGGTTCTCGCTGGTGAAACAGCATTAACAGACAGTTTCGCTAACTTTATCTATTACCTCATGGTTACGGCGAGTACGGTGGGTTATGGCGACCATTCTCCAGTAACAGATTTGGGTAAATGGGTTGTCGTACTATTTGTAATCCCCGGCGGTTTGAGCTTATTCGCCGCATTATTGGGGCGTGTCGCTGGAGCCGCGATGGACTATTGGCGAGCGGGTATTTTAGGAAAACGGAGAGTAAGAGTGGAAAACCATATTGTATTGTTGGGCTGGAATGGATCGAGGACGATGCACCTTATTCGCATGTTACAACATGAAGAAGAGGGAAAGCGTCCGATTGTTTTATGCAGCCGTTCAGAAATAGAGAACCCGTTACCTGGCGAAATCAGTTTTATCAAAGTGACCAGTTATACCGATTCGCAAGAAATGAAAAACGCCAATATTGCCGAAGCCGCTTGCATTATTGTGGATAATCTCTCGGACGACATTACCTTGTCAGCCGCTCTATACTGCGCATCTGTAAACCCTTCCGCTCATTTGGTCGCTTACTTTAAAGATGAAGCGCTAGGCCGACTTCTAAGTCAGCATTGCCCGAAAGCGGAATGCATACCTGCTGTTGGCGCAGAAATGTTGGCAAAAGCGGCGGTTGACCCGGGCTCAAGTGCGCTTCATCAGGAGCTTTTGGCTTCAACACGAGGTATGACGCAATACTCAGTTATTTATCCCGAGGGTCAGTCTGCCACCACTATTGAGAATCTCTTCGTTTTTCTCAAAAGACGCCATCATGCCACGCTGATTGCTTTTGATATTGGCGATGGTATTCAACTCAACCCAGATTTAGATGCTGAAGTACCCGCGAGTACCAAGCTGTTTTACATTGCAGATGAACGTATTGAAGATTTTGCCTGGAAAGAAATGAACAAGGAACAATAATGCACATGATTGCCGGCCTGTTAGCAGGCTTCCCAAACTTTTTACTCTATTTCTCTGTTTCTATTATTTTTGTATTGGCGTTTAAGTTCATCTACGTCAAGTTGACGCCATACGATGAGTGGCATCTGATCAAAGAAAAACAAAATACAGCAGCAGCGATTGCGCTAAGTGGGGCCTTCCTTGGTTATTGTCTCGCGATTTCGGGGGCGGCAAAAAACTCGGTCAATATCGTCGATTTTATGGTGTGGGGCGTTGTTGCAATGCTTGCTCAAATTATCGCATTTGCAATTGTACGCTTTATTTTACTTCCGAAAGTGGCAGAGCGTATCGAAAAAGATGAACTGCCAGCCGGTATTGTATTAGCCGCAGTTTCTGTTTCGGTCGGCGTATTGAATGCCGCTTGCATGACTTACTAGGAGGAACGATGAAGCGGAGTTCTAACGTTAAACGTTCTTCCATGGACAAAAGCTTAAAGCTTGGGAAAATTCTTCCCTTTGCTGCCTTTGGTGGTATTTTCTTCTTTGCTACGTACGAGTCAAAAACAGAAGGGTACATTTTTTCTGATGCTGATGAGTGTAAATCTAACTCGCCTGAGTTTAGTGAACAGTGTGACATTGCATACCAAGAAGCTTTAGCTCGTGCCGAACAAAATGCCCCTCGCTACCGCAGCGAGTTCGAATGCGAGAATGATTTCTACGAGGATGATTGTTACTACAGTTCCAGTTCCCGAGCTTATGTACCTAACTTTGGCGGTTTTTTTTACAGTCGCTCATTAAGCGGGTTGAAAGGTTATAACAAGAGCTATTACTCAGAGCCGATGTACCGTTATAAATCCAAATTCTATAATGGAGCAGGGCAATTCTTTGGCTCCTACCGAAATCAGCCGACCAAAGTTGCGACGAATAGCCTTAATAAACGTGGTGGCGGCACCATTGGCAGGGCGATGTCTCGAGGCGGGTTTGGTAAAGCGGTGTCGGTCAGTCGAGGCGGTTAAAAAGCACTATGTTTCGACGAGAAATACAAGAGCGCGAAAACTGGCGTGAATTAGCACGCCAGTTTGGTTTTGGTTTCCATACCATGTATGACCAACCGTATTGGGATGAGAGTGCTTACTATCAATTCACGCTGGAGCAAATTGAGCGCGATATAGAAGCGCCCACTGAAGAGCTGCATCAGATGTGCCTGGCTATTGTGGATGAAGTCGTTCGGAGTGAGCGGTTGCTGACGCAATGTGCGATCCCTGAATCTATGTGGGAGCAGGTCGCTTCTTCATGGAGACGAAGCGAACCTTCGCTTTATTCGCGGCTGGATTTCGCGTACAACGGGACCTCGCCAGCAAAATTACTGGAAAACAATGCGGATACGCCAACCAGCTTGTTTGAAACTGGCTTTTGGCAGTGGGTGTGGCTAGAAGATGTTGTAAATAAAGGTCGAGTTCACCAGAGCGCGGATCAATTCAATATTCTTCAAGACTTTTTGATCGAGCGCTTTGCCGAAATAGCAAAATACCAACCAGGACAAACACTTCACTTTAGCTGCTGCAAGTACACTGAAGAAGATAAAGGGACTGTCCAGTATTTAGAGGATTGCGCGCGAGAGGCAGGGTTAGCAACGGCATTCGTGCATGTCGAAGATATTGGAGTTACGGAAGATGGTCTGTTTGTGGATGCTGACGACAGAGCGATTCGTTGGATGTTTAAGCTTTACCCTTGGGAGTTTATGTTTGAAGAGGAATATGCGAAGTACTTAGCGACTGCGAACGTAAACTGGTTAGAACCGATGTGGAAGTCGATTCTATCCAATAAAGCACTTTTACCGTTATTGTGGGAGCGCTTTCCTAATCACCCGAACCTTTTGCCCGCTTATTTTGCTAACGATTCAAAAGCGAACACTATGAGAGATTATGTCATCAAGCCACTATTTTCTCGAGAGGGCGCGAACATCGAGATCGTCATCGATGGAAAACGTTTTGTTAAAACGTCAGGGCCTTATGAATCTAAATTCAATATCGTCCAGCAATACCATCCACTACCTAAGTTTGGGCACAACCATACGTTAATTGGCAGTTGGTTGGTCAATGATAGAGCTGCCGGTATTTCGATTAGGGAAGACAGTAGCTTAGTGACTCAAGATATGGCGCGGTATATTCCACATGTAATTTTAACATGATCAAAAAAGCTCTCCATTTGGAGAGCTTTTTGTCTATTCAGCCGTTCAATCTTGATGGTCGACAGCGTTGCGTCTATTGTTCTTCAGCTAATGCAACACCGCGCTGGGTAAGACCACATAACATCACTGGCATTGCATTGAAGATCTCTTCAAACTGCTCTAAGCCTTCCATACCTTGTTCGGCCAATGTTTCAATGGTTGTTTCTGGGTCGTAAAGCATAGTAAGAGAAAGTAAAACACCACCGAGTAGGGCATTATCTTCGCTATCCTCAGGCATCAACGTTTCCCAGTCATCACGCGCAAGTTGCCAGCCTTGTAATACACCTTCACAGAAATCGCGAGCCTGACTTGTTACAATGTCTTGCTCATCTAGCGCGCACCCTGCAGGCCACTGCCAAGTGCCTTCTAGGAGAGCGGGACGAGTTTGGTTCCACATTTGTACAATCTCGTCAATGTACTGCTCTAGTTGTTCACCGTCAGTAAATGGCGCTGTTTCTTCTCCACCCCATAAGAATGGCAACCACTCTTGAGGCATTAATACGTTTGGCGCTGCAGCCATCGCTGTTACAAAGCCTTGAGTTTTTGCTAGGTTTAGTAGTTTACCGTCAAGTTCTGGGAGAGAAAGGATGTCTTGTAGTTTCAAAATAGAATACCATTTGTTAATGGGCTGGTTGATTGCGCTCATCTTACCAATCAATTAGTGATAAATCGATATTAGGGAATGATTCACACATCTATGGAAATTCGCTCATCACTTAGAAAAAAAAGCATTCTCGCCCTAACACTTTACCTGTGCTTCTTTATCGCCACTATCGGTTCTGTCGCCTATTTGGTTGTTGAGCCACCGGTTAGACAAAAGCTAGAGCAAAACCTAGAGTTACGTACCCAACTCCTGGCTCTTGAGATAAAAGAGCCCCTCCTCAGTTCTACAGGTGTATTGAGCAGCTTAGTAGGGCTAGCCCAAGGGACTGAAAATATTCAATCTCTCAACACAATAATTCCACATATACTTCAATTGAGTGACAAGATGCTTGTTAGTGGTGGCGTATGGCCTAAACCCGAACTAAAAGTAGAACAATGGAGATATAAAAGTCTATTCTTCAATAAAAACAGTGATAGTGGTATTGACCAAATTCACTCCTACAATAACCCCGAATCTGGCGGTTATGATAATGAAGCCTGGTATGTCGCTGCCGCCGATGCTCCGGTAGGTTCTGTTAGTTGGTCTACGGTTTACATCGATACCTTTACTCAGGTCCAGATGATTACCGCGTCTTCTCCGTACTACCAAAACGGTCGATTCGCTGGAGTTGTAACGGTAGACCTATCACTTGATGCACTTTTTCAGTTTATTCGAGAGCACACGAACCAGCATTCTTTGGGGGTAGTGGTTCGCGATGCTGACTCAAACGTGATTATTGAACACAACTTTCAACTGACGGACGAAATTTATGTCAGCGAGCTTGATTTCGGAGAGTTCGATTGGCGCATGGAAGTTGTCAACGCAAAAGCTAAAGTCGCCGATCAAGTGTTTGAACAAGTGATGAGCGTTGAGGGGAGGATCATTCCATTTTTGCTCTTGTGTGTCTTGGTCGGTTACTACTTACTGAATCGCTATATTGTTGAACCAATTGTTCGCATTGCCGCTAAGATTGATGACTCGAAAACTGGTGGGATCATAGATATTGACTACGATAGCGATGACGAAATCGGACAGCTTATCGAGAAGTTCAATGAAAAGACGATCTATTTAGAGCAGGAGAGAATAAAAGCTCAGGCTTCGACAAACGCTAAAACGGCATTCTTAGCCACATTGTCCCACGAGATTCGCACACCAATGAACGGTGTACTAGGAACTGCCCAGATACTGTTAAAAACACCACTTACCGATGAGCAGCGTAAGCACCTGAGAACACTTTATGATTCAGGTGATCACATGATGACATTACTCAATGAGATTTTAGATTACTCAAAAATTGAACAAGGGCATGTTGAGTTTGAAAATAAGCCTTTCCCAATTGAGTCGATTATCGGCAGTATCAAGAGTGTTTATCAAACGCTATGTGCAGAAAAAGGTCTTCGCTTTAGAGTAGTCTCGCATTTACCAACGGGTCGTTGGTACAACAATGACAAAGCCCGTTTGCGTCAAGTACTGTTCAATCTACTCAATAACGCTGTTAAGTTCACCGATCGTGGCATCGTAGAGGTAGAGCTAGCCGAGAAATCGAGTAAGGCTGGCACCAAGCTGATACTAAAGGTAAAAGATACAGGGATTGGTATTTCAAAAGAGGCACAAAAACGCATTTTTCGTCCTTTTGAGCAAGCAGAGTCATCAACGACTAGACGGTTTGGTGGTACAGGGCTTGGTTTAGCAATAGTCAAAGAAATCGCGGAACATATGGGTGGGCAAGTGGTTGTAGAGAGTCAGGAGGACGCTGGAACGACTTTTACTGTCGAAATTGCCCTTACACCTTGCAAGCCGGGTAAAGTAGAGTCAATCAATACACATAAATTGAACTGTAAAGGGTTGAAAGCACTCATTGTTGAAGACAACCGAACAAATGCGATCATTATGGAAACTTTCCTCCGAGCCAAGGGCTTTGAGTGCACAAGTGTCGAAAATGGTCAGCTTGCAGTCGATGAGGTTGCGATCAAACCATTTGATTTGATACTGATGGATAATCATATGCCTGTTCTAGATGGCGTTGGGGCCATATCAGCCATTCGAGCAATGAGTTCACCTGCTAAGTCGGTACTGATTTTTGGCTGTACAGCGGATGTGTTCAAAGAAACACAAGAGCGTATGATTAATGTAGGAGCAGACCACATAATAGCGAAACCAATAGTGGAGTCTGAATTAAATGATGCACTGTATCTTCATGCGACACAGTTATATCAGTACCAATCGGACTTTGATGGAAATGCAGCAGATAGCTTTAATGCTGAAAAGTGGTTACTCAACTTCTATGTCGCTCTAGATAATGGACATCTTAATGAAGCACTTGAGGCTATTTCAGCGATCATTGCGGAGGCTCCCCTTGAACTCAGTGGCGACGTTTCTTCAGTCGCCGAACGGATAAGAAGTAACTTAAAGCGTCAGCAATCCCCGGACCAAGATGATATCGATACATTAACGATTTTGCTGGCCTCACCATAACTGAATCAATATGGCGCAACTGTGAATTGTTCTTACTATTCATACGTCATCCAGCGTCGTCACAAACTCTTCTAACCTGCAATGAACAGGCTTGCAGTTTTACTTTTACGAGTAAAGCAGCAAGACCTTCTACTGTGATTATATCGGTAATACTCTGAATTTTCGCAGCTTGGTAGCATAAGCTATAGGAGTGACTGTTTACAGTCCGAGTTTTGTTCTAACTTTACGTCAAAATAATTATCGTAACCCCTTTTCATGTAAGTGAAATCCGTGTTTTTGTACCATTTTTACGTGATTTTAGGCGTTTTTACTCGCCATTGGTGAAAAAAACTACTTTTACTTTAAAAGTTGGTTATAAATTTACAACTTAATTTTAAATACAGAACCATAAGCTAGTTTTTGTGTGCTCTAATTGCATTATTAACTGGCTTGGTGTCTTTTTAGTGGTTAATAGTTTTATTATTTTTATTAATTGCAGTGTTTGATTTTAAGGGTTTTGTAAATGAAGTCTCGTGGACCATTTTGTATTCGTCACGCCGCAGCGGATACCTTTGCTATGGTTGTTTTTTGCTTTATCACAGGGATGATTGTCGAGATTTTGATTTCAGGGATGACATTTGAGCAATCTCTAGCATCGCGTACGCTATCGATTCCAGTGAATATCGCCATTGCTTGGCCGTATGGGGTTTTTCGTGATTGGGTGCTGCATCAAGGTAGTAAGGTGTCACCGTCTTCCTTTATGAAAAACATCTCTGATCTGGTCGCTTATGTACTATTTCAATCTCCAGTTTATGCGGGTATCTTATTCGCAGTTGGCGCGTCTACAGATCAAATTGTGACCGCAGTGGCAAGTAACGCTGTTATTTCTTGTGGCATGGGTGTGTTGTATGGGTACTTCTTGGACATGTGCCGCCGTTGGTTCCGTGTTCCCGGTTATTCTCAAAGCATGTAAATGCCCCAGTTTTGCTCAATTTAGTTACTTAGTGAGCAATCGATTCGAAAAGGGCGCTTTTTTTTATGTTTAGCCTTGACCATCAGGCACATAATCATTAAATTAGCGCCTCGTTAGCCAATGATGCTAACCAAAATTTGATTCGGTGAGTTGTCCGAGTGGCTGAAGGAGCACGCCTGGAAAGTGTGTATACGGCAACGTATCGAGAGTTCGAATCTCTCACTCACCGCCACATTCTAAAAGGTCTGATTTATCAGGCCTTTTTTCGTATCTACACTAAAGTAATGCGTCATTGAAAGTACATAAGAGTACTCAGAGTGCAAACGCAACTCTATCTACAAGCCAACTGTTCACATCTCACCTCGATATAACGCCAAAATTGAAGAAGCTATACAGAGGCAGCCATAATCTGATTGGTGCGGGTTAGCACATCCGCTTTAATCTAGAATTTAGCACCCATATCACATGAGGTATGAATACGGCCACAAGAATGAACATAGTGCTACTAGATGCTAAGCAAAACAGCCATGAACACGAATACAACAGCAATCATACCAAAGAGATCTGTGTTTGGATTGAGGTCATCAGGGTTAAATTTTTCAATGCTTTGCGTCGTTTTGCATCTTATCTTCATGTTCTTGTCCTTATTTCATGTACTATTTCAACAGCAACATAACATGCAATTGAGTGTTCACAAGTCATAAAAAGCATAAGTATACTTGAACCTCATTGAGCGCAAAAAAATACTCAAAGCGTTTTAAAGTGGCGGTCTACCTTTTGTAACATCAAATGTTCTTTCTGTTTTTGTGCCTGTATCGCTATTTTGAGAAACGGTTATCTCGTTCTAGTTAGGAACAAACTACTGGCTGCCGCTACATTCTCTCAGCGTCCCCACTCAGTCGCTTTGGGTAGATACTTTAGTCGTGAGTACTGCAAAAAAACGCCGCATGAGCAGCGGCGCTTTGTTGAGGAATTACCTTTCCTACTTGTAGCTAAGTTCTGTCGCTTTGCCTTTGAAGATCCGGTATACCACAAAGGTGTAAAGCAATATCACCGGCATAACAATCATCACACCGTAGCCCACGATTATTAATGTCGCAGGTGAGGAGGCCGCTTGTTGTGCGGTCATCAACCCCGGCACAACTTCTGGGAAGAAGCTGTACGCAAGACCTAGAAAGCTCAACGCGAAAATGACGGTGACACCAAAGAAAGGCCAGCGCACACCCAGATCATTCACCATTGGAACCTGACGCAAATAGCGATCAACGAGGAAGATGGTCGCCAACACAATCAATGGGACTGGGGCAAGCAACAAGACTTCTGGGAAGCTGAACCAACGCAAGGCAACTTGTTGATTTACAATAGGGTTTACAACACTCACTACCAAGATACCCAGAGCCGCCAACCAACCAGCACGGCGAGACCAACGCGCCGAGCGTATTTGCAAATCACCTTCCGTTTTCAGTACCAACCATGCGCCACCGATGTAAACGTACGCCGCTGTTACACAAAGTGCGCTTAACCATGCAAAGCCAAATGCTTCGGTTGATTGCTCAAACCCCATGATGTAACGACCCACCATGTAACCTTGGGTTAGTGCGGTGACTAGAGAGCCAATTCGGAAGCACCAATCCCAATGAGGTTTATGATCCGAGTTCGCTTTGGCTCGGAAATCGAATGCCACGCCACGCATTATCAGTGCGATAAGCATGATGGCGGTCGGTATATAGAGCTCCGTTAAAATCAAACTGTGAGCGGTAGGAAAGGCAATCAACAAAATACCAACGGCTAACACCAACCACGTTTCGTTCGCGTCCCAGAAAGGGCCGATAGAGGCTATCATTCGGTCACGTTGCGCTTCATTATCACTCGGTAAAAGGATACCGACGCCAAGATCGTAGCCGTCGAGCACGGCATACATAAAGACCGAGAAGCCAAGCAGCAGAAGATAAATTTCTGGTAGATAGTCGAGCATGATTAGGCCTCTTGTTGTGTCAGTGGGACTTCATGGGCTGCAACGTCTTTGCGCGCCAAATAGAATAGGGTATGGATGTACGCAACCAGCAATGCAGCATAAATGGCTAAGTACATAATGAGCGAAGTCATCACGCTACTGCTCGCAACCGTGGTGACGGCTTCGGATGTTCGCAATACACCGCTGACCAACCAAGGTTGTCGACCAATCTCAGTAACATACCAACCCGCCAGTGTGGCTATCCAACCAGAGAACGTCATGGCTAATACTGTGTATAGGTAAGGTTTAGGTAGCGCTTTTTTGCGTGCTAGCTTCACCGCGCCATACCAGCTAACCAGCAGCATAAGGACACCTACACCAACCATCACGCGGAAACCAAAGAACAAGGGCTTCACTGGCGGGTGGTCAGGCGCAAACTCGTTAAGTCCCTGGATTTCCCCGTCTAAGTCATGCGTAAGAATCAAACTCGCCAACTTAGGGATGCCCACTTCAAAATCATTGCTGCGAGTTTCTTCATTTGGCATCGCAAATAGTAGAAGAGGTGCGCCTTGCTCGGTCTCCCACACGCCTTCCATCGCTGCGATTTTTGCAGGTTGATGTTCAAGCGTGTTTAACCCGTGAAGGTCACCGACAAAGATTTGAATTGGGATGAATCCAGCCGCCGCGAACAGCGCGACTTTTAGGCCAAGTTTGGCTGAGCGGTGATCTGGCTTTTTCATTATTTGATAAGCTGAGATACCCGCAATCAAGAAGCTGGCAGTCAGCGCCGATGCTAATAGCGTGTGCAGAAGACGGTAAGGTAAAGAAGGATTGAAAATAACTTCCTTCCAACTGGTTACATGTACAATTCCGTCAATCACTTCATAGCCACTTGGTGTGTGCATCCAGCTGTTAAGCACCAGAATCCAAAATGCGGACATACTTGTCCCAACAGCAACCAGAACGGTGGCGAGAGTATGAACCCATTCCGGTACTCGTCCTCGTCCAAAAAGCATTACACCCAGGAAGGTGGCTTCCATAAAGAAGGCGGTCATCACTTCGTATCCGAGCAATGGTCCAGCTACGTTTCCGACTCGTTCCATAAAGCCTGGCCAGTTGGTACCAAACTGGAAACTCATCGTAATGCCGGATACCACACCCAAGGCGAAAGTGAGAGCGAATATCTTGACCCAGAAGTAATAAACATCGAGCCATACGGGGGCTTGTGTGCGGTTATATCGCCACTTGAAAAACACCAACATCCATGCCAACGCGATGGTGATGGTCGGGAAGAGAATGTGAAAGCTGATATTGGCCGCGAACTGGATCCGCGACAGCATGAGGGTATCTAACATCTTGGTTCCTCAAAAACGTGCCATACTAAAAATCGTGTCTATCTGTAATTTAGTTACGAAAAGTCGGGCAGTTTGGATTCATGTATCGAGAAATACAGGTGATTCTGTTTTCTTCTAACCATGATTTATATCAACTAAGACAAAGAAAGGAGTGTAGGAAATTGTCTCAAAATGCCACTAATAGTCGCGAGAAGTGAGTAAAAGAAAGCAAATGTAACTGAAGGAGCATGGATTAAGATTAGTTCGAATTATCCTTATGATGGTTTCGATAATCCTGAAATAAAATTACAGAAACAATATTTTTAGTAAGGAAATTTGCCTTGCCTTCACTTTGAACCTCCATACTATTTATACACTAGTCATGTCGAGATCGTCTCAAACACAGCAAACTTACTGGCAGTTAAGGTGGGAAACTTTAGCTAATTGATAAACTTAAAATTGCACTGCTAATGACATGTGCATCATAAGTTCGTTAGCACTCGACCAGAAGTGCGATAGGCTACATTTTTATACTAGCGAACGATTTGGCGCTAGGTAATTCGGTTTTCACTAGATCAACAAGTCGACTGCGGACCATTTTCGATTCCTGATGAGTTTCAATCCAAACTGACACTTACTTTTCAGCAAGTGTGCTAGTGTCTTTCTTGTTATTTATTAAATAATTAATAAATGCCGATCTGGTAAAGAGAGTTGTGGACAGCTATCTCGAGCAGTAGACTGGCGCTAGCCAGAGAGTCTGACTTTGAGGGGGGCATTCTACATGAACTTTGGATTCTGCCACCGCAAAGCTGATATTGAATTTGATGGAGATGGATAATGAACGACAGTTGGGCTAATTTCTTTCCTTACTTTGCTGGAGCTTTTAAGCTTATTGTATTAGGGATAGGAGCCTACTTAGCCATTAAATGGCATTTTGACGAAGAGCGAAGGGTAAGAGAAGCGGAAGGTGTAGTGTTTGATAACCCAAGTCTCATGAAAAAGTTTGCGAAGACGCTAACTCTGCCATTCCTTTTGTGTCTTCTAGTTCTTCTTGTTATATATGCTACCAACTGGTTCATGTACTGACGGCTTTATTGTTTGTTGTAGTAAAGTTGAATGCTGCCACCTCTGAGAGTCGAGCCGTAGTTGAAGTTAACGCCTATGCCGAAATTGTCCAACCAATCAAAGGGCTTTGGTGCATAAAATAGCCATCCTATAGAAGCTTCGTAGTAATGCGGACTTCCAAGTTCGTCGCTTAAATCATGCGAAAGGTCGACTCTTTTAATCCCAGTAAATAAAGCTTGCTCACCGTGATAAATATTGTAGTAACCGGTGATTTCATTAGATAGGTACCAACCTTTAGGGTTGCCTATATTGCCGTTATTTGCGCTTCCCCAGCTGTGCCCAATGAATGAATTCAATGTCGAACTGGCATGCCATTTCCCCCAACTTGTGGGAGACGTGTATTTGGCTTTAATGGATGGTTGAACTATTGCCGCCCATGCTGAAACGTTAACGGCACGGCCGTCTAGGATTCTTCCAATGATGGATGAAAGTTTATTATCGGTAGAGAATGAGTTTTCATAACGCATAAGGTGAGTCGTCGTTCTGGTGCTAAGGGTGACGTTTTCACTTGCTTTGTATAGATACCCATAACCAATCGATGCACCGTATGTCCTTTCCTTGAGAAGATCCTTACTTGTGCCGAATAGTTTGAGATCATTCTCTGTTTGTATCGTAAATGCCTTAAACGACAGCTCATGTAAGTCCTCGCTGCCCTCTATGTCAAAGTTAGTCGTGTAAGGGAGAACATATACGGATTTGCTTCGACGTTCATTGATTGACTCGTCAGTCCCGAACTCTGGGTTGGCGGTATCAAATAATGCATTCGGATCAAAGTCGCCAATACCAAACGCAATTGCGTCAGTGTCGGACAGCAAAACCGCGATAGAAAAACGTTGTTGGAGAAGGTTGCTAATTTCCTTATCTAGTGGATCCGCTTGAGCTGTGTTAGGAAGAGAGAGTAGGAGAGCGAGCGAAACGACTCGCCACTCCACTGAGGCGAAGTTGGGTTGGAACATTTTGGCTCTTTCAAATGGTTCATGCATGGAGTTTTTGGACGTACCGGTACGCTAACATTAGTTTAATCGTTGAATGGTCGGTGTAACTTTGAGAAATCTATGTTTTCTCATATTGATATGAAAAAGTTCCTTAAACGAGTTTAGCTTCAATGTGTATGCTGCACCAGATTTGTTTAGCAACATCATTCTTTTCTGAAGATGTAGCAAGACTTTGTGACTAGGTTGCATTATTTTCTTTAATGCGTCTCTTGAGAGGAAAATAGCAAACTTTTTTATTGCCTTGGCGCTCAAGAAAATCTGAATCGTTCACTGTGCTACTGGTTAACTTCGAAAACTTGTAAGCATCCTGTCTGCCAACATCACGACTAACATCATCAAGGAGTACCCTTAAATACGTCAGATAAACAATGGTTTTTTTGAGCTTTAGAAGAAATGTTCGGACCTTTGCATATTCCGCGGTGGTGCTCAATCCAAGAACTGTGTTTTGTATGTGTTCTCAGTAAATCATTGAGTCGATCTATTCTTCAAAATGTGGTCCCTTTTAATTCACTTTCTGTTACATATTTTTCGTTTTGAAAGAGCATTTTAATTTGCATCTTTTGAAAAGATCTCTTTGTTAAATTTTGTATAAAATCAACTAATTGTTGAAATTAGAACCCTTGTCAAAAAGTCATTAGATTTCATGTTGAATAGCCTCTTTTACCTAATAGTATACTCTATTTGTTTGATATAATTTCCGGCAGTTTGTATACCATAAATAAAGAGAGTCTATTCATGTTCCAGAACTTAACGATCAAGCAGAAGATAGTGATCCCGCTGTCATTGATTATTGGATTGTTTATTGTGAGCTCTGTATTAAACGTTATGACAAGTTGGAAGCAATCTGAATTGAGTGAGACACTCAACGAAGAGATCGTGCCGAACTTATTAACGATTGAGGATGCTTATCGCGATCTTTACCAAGCAACATCTGCAATCCAAGGTGTTGCACTTTCTGATACTCAAAACGATATTGATCATCACATCGGTGAATACAAAGACAACGCCTACAAAGCACTGCCACGTATGGAACAAATGATTGAGCTATCACAAGCCGGTGTGACGCCTTCTACACATGGTAATGAAGTTCGAACGCTTGTCTCTTTGGGTGAAAAGTGGTTAGCAAGTTATGAGGCGATGCTACGTTTACCTCAATCTCAATGGCGTGGTTACTACAATGAGCACAAACATACCTTTGAAGACCAATTTATCGAGGTTAGAGCGCAGCTTAACGTTGTAAAAGATGCAATAGAAGAAAAGCAAAGCCAATTGAAGGACGAAATATCAGCGGCTGCAACAAGAGCAGAACTCATTCTTGAGGCTGGCATTGTGATTGTTATTTTTGCCGCTATCGCGATGGCTTTTTTGTTGTTACAAACGGTTGTGAAGCCTATCAATGATATTAAAAATGCGATGACAGAAATTGCGTCCGGTGAAGGTGATCTAAGTCAGCGAATCGATGTAAAAACACAAGACGAAATTGGCAATTTAGCAGACGCATTTAACCAGTTTGTGTCCAAAATTCAAGTGACAGTCGCTCAGGTAATTGAAAGCTCAAATACCTTACGTAACGAAATGGCAAATCTTAGCTCGTTGACCACGACCATCGCGAACTCGACCGTTTCTCAGCAAAAAGATAGCGAGGCGGTAGCGGCGGCAGTGCATGAAATGCAAGTCACCAGCAGAAATGTAAGCGATAGCGCTAACGAAGCTGCGGTTGCGAGCCAAACAGCTAATGATGAACTTACCAATACCAATGTTATTTTGGATCAAACGGTTAGCTCAATTCGTAGCCTCGCAAGTGAAATCGAAAGCGCAAGCCACGTCATTAACACATTGGATCATGATGTGAGTAACATTGCGTCCGTACTGGATGTAATTCGTGGTATTGCCGAGCAAACAAACTTATTAGCGCTTAACGCAGCCATTGAAGCGGCTCGCGCTGGAGAGCAAGGGCGAGGCTTTGCTGTGGTAGCGGACGAGGTTCGTTCTTTAGCCAGTCGTACGCAGCAGAGTACGGGAGAAATCCAAACCATGATTGAAAAGCTACAATCTGGTGCAGGACAAGCTGTAGAAGTGATGCGCGGTAGCCAAAATAGCAGTGATGAAACGATCAAGTCCGCTGGCCGAGCGAGTGAATCCCTTTCTGAAATCTTGAACGCGATTTCACGTATGAACGAGATGAATACACACATTGCAACGGCTGCGAGCCAGCAAAGTACAGTAAGTGACGAAGTAAATAGCAACGTACAAGGCATTGCAGACAGTAGCACTTCAATTGTGGAAATCGTAAACCAAGCGCAAGCTTCTTTAGCCATGTTGTCAGAGCAAACTCAACGTTTAGATCATCAGGTCAGTCAGTTCAAAGTATAAGCTTGAGAACAGCAATCTCACTGACGAAATAACCCGCTTCTTAGCGGGTTATTTTTTAGATAAGTGGCGAACCTGACTTGTGAAATTTCGACTACATTTACATTCCTTTCTCACTTTAGTTCGTATATCAGAGTGGGCAAATAACCCTAGACAGTGGTAACAAACTCTGTACAGCATGATGATGCTTTTATCATCACTTTTGCTGCTTTTTAACCATTGCAATTGCACACAGGAAAATGTGATTTCCAACCCAAAATCTTCAAATTTGAGAACTTCATAACACCTTTACCATAAACGTTTTTCGTAAGCGTATAGAACTGTAAATTTTGTTGTATGTACAACACTGGGTATTTATCATCCTAATTAATTTGTTCTGGATATACATCCTTTAGTCATTATTAAGTCATTCTAGAAGCTTTTAATAAGGAATCTTGAAGGCTTGTCGGTAGATAAGAGAGAAAAATTCATGAGACGTAAAACCACGCTATCTCTGCTGATTGCGTCGAGCCTTTTTGTGGTTGGATGTCAACCTAGCGAAGAAGGATCGAGCCAAGGTGGTGGTCCTGCGCCCGCAACCGAAGTAGAAGTGTTAACAGTGCAGCCAACGCGCCAAGCATTGACAGTAGAGCTGCCGGGTCGTAGCCGAGCATTCAAAGAAGCAGAAGTTCGTCCGCAAGTTACTGGCATTATTTCGGAACGAAATTTTGTTGAAGGTGGATTTGTTGAACAAGGACAGTCGCTATATCAAATTGATGATTCGTCATTTCAGGCTGATTTGCTGAGCGCTGAAGCGGAATTAATCCGTGCGCAAGCTGCGGCAGAGTCGACCTATGCCACGGTGAAGCGTTACAGAACCTTGATCACCAAAAAATCCATCAGCCAACAAGACTTGGATGAAGCAGAAGCGGCATACAAAGAAGCGAAAGCGCAGGTCCTAGTCGCAAAAGCCAAGATCAACACAGCAAAAATCAACTTAGATTATACGCAAGTCAAAGCTCCGATTAGCGGGGTGATCGGTAAATCGAGTGTGACAGCGGGTGCGTTGGTTACGGCTAACCAAGCTGCCAAATTAGCGACCATTCAGCAGCTTGACCCTATCAATGTTGATATTGTGCAATCATCCGCGCAACTGCTGCGTTTGAAAGCATCACTCTCCCAAGGCCATATGCAAGAAGATGACTCTGCGCAAGTTACATTGATGCTTGAAGATGGCAGCACTTACGAACACAAAGGCACAATGAAATTTACTGAGGTCAATGTGAACGAAAGTACGGGCAGCGTGACGCTTCGTGCCGAATTCCCAAACCCTGACGGTTTGTTGCTACCTGGAATGTTTGTTCGTGCGACGGTCATTACTGGTGTCGACCCTGATGCGATTCTAATACCACAAAATACGGTATCTCGTGATGCGACAGGTAAAGCGACAGTGATGACGGTTAATGGCGAGAACAAAGTGGAAGCGAAACCAGTGAAGACTGCCGAAGCGATCAATAGCCAATGGCGCATTATTGATGGTTTGAACGCGGGTGATAAAGTCATTACCGCCGGTTTACAAAAGGTAGGGCCAGGCAGTTCGGTAACTATCCAAAACGGTGAACAGGAGTAATTATGGCACGATTTTTTATCGATCGTCCGGTATTTGCTTGGGTTCTCGCGATTCTAACGATGTTGGCGGGGGTAATGTCATTATTCAATTTACCCGTCTCGCAATACCCAACGATTTCTCCGACGACGATCACCATCAGTGCTCGCTATCCAGGTGCATCAGCAAAAACCGTTGAAGACTCGGTAACGCAAGTTATCGAGCAAAACATGACGGGATTAGATTACCTTCGCTACCTATCATCGAGCAGTGATGCATTTGGTAATGCGACAATTACCCTGACGTTTGATAGCGAAGCTGATCCTGATATCGCGCAAGTACAGGTGCAGAACAAACTGCAATTGGCATTGACTTCATTGCCGATGGAGGTACAAAACCAAGGTATTGTCGTAAATAAATCCAATACGGCATTTCTCATGGTTGTCGCAGTTTATTCTGAAGATCCAGACTTTACAGAAAACGATATCGGCGACTTTGTTGTAACGAATATTCAAGACCCGATAAGTCGTGTAACTGGTGTCGGACAAGTGCAGGCGTTTGGTGCGCAGTATGCGATGCGAGTTTGGCTGGATCCATTTAAGCTTACGCAATTCAACTTGACCGCAATCGATGTAGCGAACGCGATCAGTGAACAGAACGCGCAAGTTTCTTCAGGTCAACTTGGTGCAGCACCTGCGCAGGAAGGCCAGTTGTTGAATGCAACGATTTCGTCTGCAAGTCGTTTGAGCAGTGTGGAAGAGTTCCAAGACATCATTCTTAAGTCTGACGCCAGTGGTTCTAATGTTTATTTGAAAGATGTTGCTCGTGTTGAACGTGGTGCAGAAAGTTATGATATTCGAGGCCAATATAATGGCTTCCCAGCGTCGGGGTTAGGTATTTCATTAGGTACTGGCGCAAACGCGCTTGAGACAGCCAATGCGGTAAAAGAGCGCTTAGACCAACTGAGTGCTACGTTCCCAGAAGGGTTGCAGATTGCTTACCCATTTGAAACGACGCCATTCGTCAAAGCCTCGATTCAAGAAGTGGTTAAAACGCTATTAGAAGCCATTCTTCTTGTGTTCTTAATCATGTATCTGTTCTTGCAGAACTTCCGTGCGACGATCATTCCAACGATCGCAGTGCCTGTCGTACTGCTCGGCACCTTCGCTATTTTGTACGCGACTGGATTTAGCGTAAACACGTTAACCATGTTCGCGATGGTTCTGGCTATCGGTTTGTTGGTGGACGATGCCATCGTTGTGGTGGAAAACGTCGAGCGTGTGATGCATGAGGATGGGTTAGAGCCCAAAGAAGCGACCAAAAAATCGATGGGACAGATCACTGGTGCCCTGATTGGTGTCGGTTTGACGCTTTCAGCGGTATTCGTCCCTATGGCGTTTATGTCTGGTTCTACCGGGGTTATTTACCGTCAGTTTTCAATAACTATTGTGGCGGCTATGACGCTTTCCGTTTTGGTTGCGATAATTCTGACTCCAGCATTGTGTGCTACGTTGCTGAAAAAAGGCGATGCTGAGCTTCTAGAGAAGAAAGGCTTCTTTGGCTGGTTTAACCGCAAGTTTGATGCGATGACAGCAGGCTATGAAACCGGCGTTGCCAAACTTCTAAAACGCACAGGTCGCATGTTGGTTGTATTTTTGGCAATGAGTGCAGGTGCTGGCTGGTTATTTATGAACCTTCCAACGTCATTTTTGCCAGATGAAGACCAAGGCACAGTATTCTCAATGGCTATTTTGCCGCCTAACTCAACACAAGAACAGACGGAAAAAACACTTGAGAAAATGCGTGACTTTTACCTAGTAGACGAAAAAGACAATGTAAAGTCAGTCTTCTCCGTTGCTGGATTTAGTTTCGCAGGCCAAGGCCAAAACATGGGGATGGCATTTATCGGTCTGAAAGATTGGTCTGAGCGTGAAGCGCCTGGCGCCGATGCCGCTTCCATTACTGGTCGAGCGATGGGGTACTTCTCTACCATTAAAGAAGCTTTGGTGTTTGCGTTCGCCCCTCCAGCGATTCAAGAGCTAGGTAACTCGACAGGTTTCGATTTCTATCTCCAAGACTCGTTGAATAAAGGGCACGATGCATTAGTTGCGGCTCAAGGGCAACTTCTGGGCATGGCAGCACAAAACCCGAAACTTGTCGGTGTTCGTCCAAACGGTCAGGCAGATGCGCCAATGTACAAAGTTAACATTGACCACGTCAAACTTCGTGCTTTGGATGTCAGTATCAATGACGTAAACCAAATCCTGTCAGCTGCATGGGGCGGGGCTTACATTAACGATTATATTGATCGCGGTCGTGTGAAGAAAGTGATGGTGCAAAGTGATGCGGAATACCGCATGCAGCCAAAAGACTTCGATTCATGGTACGTACGCAACGCTAAAGGAGAGATGGTGCCTTTCTCTGCTTTTGCGAGTGGCGAGTGGACCTATGGCTCTCCTCTTTTGCAGCGCTTTGATGGTTTGCCAGCAATGAATATTCAAGGCGGTGCAGCTCCTGGTGTAAGTACTGGTGAAGCCATGGAAGAAATTGAAGCAATGGTAGAAAAGCTACCAGAAGGTTTCACGGTGAACTGGAATGGTATTTCGTATGAAGAGCGCCTTTCCGGAAACCAAGCGCCGATGCTATATGCGCTATCTATCCTCGTCGTATTCTTAGTTCTCGCCGCTTTGTATGAAAGTTGGTCAGTACCTTTCGCCGTGGTGTTAGTTGTGCCTCTTGGTGTGCTTGGTGCTGTGCTCGCGGTAATGACGCGAAGTATGGACAACGATGTGTTCTTCCAGGTGAGCTTATTAACGACGGTCGGCTTGGCAACCAAAAACGCCATTCTGATTGTTGAGTTTGCAAAGGACTACTATGAGAAAGGCGCTGGGCTTATCGAAGCAACCTTACATGCTGTTCGCGTTCGTCTGCGCCCAATTATCATGACATCGCTTGCTTTTGGTTTGGGTGTGGTACCACTTGCTATCAGTTCAGGTGTGGGATCGGCAGGTCAAAACGCAGTAGGTACCGGCGTACTTGGTGGCATGATCAGTGCCACGATATTGGGTATATTCTTCGTCCCAATCTTCTTTGTAGTGGTTGAGCGATTGTTTGATCGACGTGCGAGAAAAGAGTCGGAGGCAGAGTTGTCTGAGACCAGCACTAAACCCACTCAGCAAAGCGAGTAGGACTTGCTTGTTTTAACTGAGTTATACTAGTGATAATAAACACGATTAAAGGGCGCTTCGGCGCTCTTTATTTTATGTTTTCACTTGGTGGTTACCGTCTATGACGCGAGCCTGAAAGACGGCGTGTTGTGTGCAGTATCAGCACAGCCTTTTCGGCCGAATGAAAGCCTAAAGAAGAAAAACGACGATGAAAGATCAGAAAATTTCCCCAATTTCCGTTTTGGATCAAAGCCCTATGTTTGTCTGCGGTGTGATGCAGCGCATGTACCGCAATCGTGCCCAAGCCGAGCTGTCTCGGCAAAATTTGATGACACTAGAAATGGCAAGTGCACTGGCCGCTTTAGAAGAATTTCAACCTATGAGCCAGCAAGCGTTGGCTGATGCGGTTCGAACTGAGCGAAGTGTAGCAAAGCGGATGGTGGACAATCTGGAAAAGAGAGGGTTTGTTCAAGTTTCTAAAAGTAAATCGAATCAGCGCCTTAAAATGCTAAGCATGACAAAAGAGGGAGCAAATGCTTTAAAGCAAGTTCATCAAATCATGACGAATTTACAGAAAGAGTTTTTTTCTTGTTTGTCGGAATCTGAAGCGAGTGAATTTTTTCGTCTGGTAAGAAAGCTCACTTTTGCGAATCACGACCAGTAACTGACATCAATGCCGTTTAGCGTCTTTATTTTATCGCGGACCAATTATATTAAGCTGTAGAACTTAAGAAATAGGATGCCCAACGTACAGGTCACGGTAGAAAGCACCGTAGTGAGTGCGATGATATTTGCAGCTAACGTGGCATTGCCTCCCATGGAACGCGCCATGACATAGCTGGCAGCAGCGACTGGAGAGGCGTTCATAAAGAAAAGAATACCTAGCTCAATTCCTCGAAACCCTACTAAGTAAGCTCCCATGGTGATGATGACTGGCGCTACGATGAGCTTGTAACTGCTCGCAAACCAAGATGGACCTTTCTCTTTTCTCATCAAGCTAAAGTCAAGTGAGCCGCCCGTACACAACAGCGCCAAAGGCAATGTCATTTTGGACAAGTAGTCTCCTGCGTCAATAACCACATTCGGTACTGGAATAGCGAGTAAATAAAAAGCCATTCCTAGAACAATGGAGATTATGAGCGGATTCCTAGTCAGTGTTCGGCCCATCATCTTTGCTGCTTGCGAGGCAGACGTTGCCCCCTTGGGCGATAAGCAAATTACCGCTTGGACGTTATAAATAAATGTGGTGACCGCGACATAGAGCGCTGCTAGCGCCACACCTTGAGAACCATACGCATTGGCAACGTAAGCGATGCCAATAATACCTGTATTTGCTCGGAACCCACCTTGGATAAGAACGCCTTGGTCAGGCGATGCTTTGAACAGAAGTTTGACGGAAAGGTAGGTGAAAATGAAAAACGAAATACTAGCGATGACGCCGAAATTGACAAATCCACTTGCCGCGGAAAAGTCGTGTTCTGAAGCCACAATGCTGACAAATAACATTGCAGGCAAGGTAACTTGAAACACCAGTTTAGAGCCTACTTCGATAAAATTATCGTTGATTAGACCAAAGCGCTTAAAAAGAACGCCAAGTACCAACATCAAACAGATAGGTCCGGTTATCGACAAAGAGAATTGCAACTGATGTAAAACAGCTTCCATGTAAGTATCCGCAGCAAAAGAAAAAAGTGTTCCTGTTGCCTATTAAGCCACAAACCCGGAGGGTAGGATAGTAACGTGATGAAATTTTCTTCTGTTGTAGGTTCCGGAGTCATTTACACTCCAAGTTATGGACGAGGTCCCAATTTAACAAAGCGGTACTGGTCCTACGTGCGATATGTTGGTTAACTCGTTGTCGTGATGCATCCACATGCGTATTAGATGTGAGGGCTGGTCATCGTAGTTATGGATAGGAGTTCATCAATGAAAAGGAAACACAACAAAACTGTACTGTGTGCGTTTGTCTCTGGTTCGGTATTTGGTGCGGTTTTGGTCATTGCGATGTCTTTACCAATGTAATCCTCTTAATTGGCTGTTGGAACACTCACACTAATTCAGTACAAAACAGATTGAGTTCTGCGGTGTGTGCTGTTAGTTTAAAAAACATGAAAATACACGTTCGCCCTTCATTAACAACCTTCTCTTGGTGGCGCTCTAAATAGAGCGGCGCGGAATACTTACATTCTTAAGCTGCTGGATGGTAGCTAAGAGTGTTTGATCTTTTTATCTCCAGTAGCGATCTATTAAATACTTGGAGACAAATATGAATAGCCATAAAAATACATCTCAGCGTGAAATTATACTTACCGGAGATCGAGCAACAGGTCCATTACACCTCGGGCACTATATTGGTTCATTGCAACAACGAGTCAAATTGCAAACGGAGCACGAGCAAACGATCTTGGTTGCGGACATGCAAGGGCTGACGGATAACGCGCATAACCCATCAAAGGTATCCTCTAATATTCTCAATGTCGTTGCAGATTATTTGGCTGTTGGTATCAACCCCGCTCAAACTACGATCACGTTGCAGTCTCAAATTCCAGCGTTAGCCGAGTTGACAATGTATTACAGTAATCTTGTTTCTATCGCACGATTAGAGCGAAACCCCACGGTTAAAAATGAGATTCAAAGTAAAGGCTTTGAACGCTCTATTCCCGCAGGCTTTTTAACGTATCCAATTTCTCAAGCTGCTGATATTACGGGGTTTCATGCGACGCTAGTACCAGTGGGTGATGACCAGCTGCCGATGTTAGAGCAAACTAATGAAATCGTGAGAAAAATAAACCACCTGGGTGGGAAAGAGGTTCTTAGGGAATGCCGTCCATTACTTAGCGATGCACCTCGTTTGCCGAGTACTGACGGTAAAAATAAGATGTCTAAAAGCATGGGGAACGCAATCAACTTAGGCGCCTCCGAAAAGGAGATTTCCGCGGCAGTGAAATCTATGTATACCGATCCCAATCATCTGAAAATTGAGGACCCTGGCCAAGTCGAAGGGAATATTGTATTCATCTACCTCGATGCTTTTCATCCTGATAAAAATTATGTAGAACAGCTAAAAGACCATTATCGACGAGGTGGATTAGGTGATGGTTTGACCAAGAAAGTGTTAGAAGAATGCTTACAAGAGATGCTTCGCCCTATTCGAGAAAAGCGCGCTATGTATTTGAATGATAAAGCGCAGCTGATTGATATTTTAAAACAAGGTAGTGAGCGTTCTCGCGAGAAAACCGAAAAAGTGCTATTTGATGTGAAAGATGTATTTGGTTTAAATTTGTTCTGAATTAAAAGTAGAGAGTTGAACATAAGGCACGACGGCTGGTTAGCAACGTGCCTTTTTAAGTTCCCAGTCAGTCAAAGCGCATTATTAAGAAGAAAAAAATTCACGACGAAAATCCGCGACTTCTTGTTGGTAATAGCTTTGCCATTCCGGTTCTGACAAATGTGAATGGCTAGAGGCTCTTTGCGTTCTTAGTTTGGACTCAAGTTGCTGTAATGCTTGTTGATAATCTTTGACTCGTTTTTTTTGCTCTGTAATTTGCTGCCGACGAGCATGAATGTTTTTACTTTCTTCTTTCGTTAAGTAAGTTCGTTCTAGCTCTGCGATGAGCGCCAAGCGATCTGGTAGGCTTATACTATTAGGAATCAGGGTGACCGCACGCTCATATTTTTCCTGGTCGCTTGTTAGCCCGATAGCACCTGCATGTTCTTGCCAGTCAATGGTGAGTTGCTCGAAAGCTCGCAAAAAGTTATCTGGGCTTTGAGTGTCCAGCTTTTGGGCTTCTAAGTTGAAATCGTACAGCGCGAACTCATCCGCGAAAACAACATCAGCCAATTCTCCCCAGATGCGTCTTGCTTCGTTCTTCAGCTGTGCAATACGCGACGCCAGTGATTGCTGCTCATCAAATAACAAATTTCCTACACTCTCTTGCCATTGGCTGCTGAGCTGAGGGTAGTTCGCCAAAAGCTGGAATCGAGCTGAAGATAAATGCGCCTCAAACAAGGCGACCTGCTCTTCACAACTACGGTCCAACATACACTCTTGCCAAAACGTCTCAAGTTCAGCGACAAGTTTCCTGCCTTTGAGTTGAGTTAATCGCTCAGTCGTTATTTGAACTGTGGAAGGGAGCTTAGTTGTTTGTGGTGAAGTATCTGTATCGGGCACGATGCTGCTTGTTTGTGGTGAGGTACTGGAGACACTCTGATTTTTTGTCTTAGGGGAAGGAGAGGAAGCGAGCTCTTTTTTTTGAACATCGTGATTGAAAGTTAAAAATATCATGCCCGCCATAATGGCGGACATGATTATCAAAGCGATTTTCTTCATGGCTTGATTGTTGCGCTTACTGGGAAATGGTCAGAAAGGTTGTAGTGTTTCCATAAACTCTCTGCGGTTGTGCGGGGCACGTCTACACGGTTGTCATTGAATGATTTCACCCCGTACTCACTACTCACCATAACATAGTCAAGGTATTCCACGTTTTCGCCACCTGATAACGCTTCACCTGCGAAGTTATTGATACGGGGATCAAAGGTTGACTCCGTGTAACCAGAGTAGTGAGGCTCTATGGCACTTAAGTTAGCGATCATTTGTTGGTAGTCACCAGGGAACTTTCTTTTGTTTACGTTAAAGTCGCCGCTGTATACCACAGTTTCGCTTGAAGGAATGTTAAGAGATTGGGCGAGTGTGCGGATTTGTTTGAACTGGCGCTGACGATACTCACGGGCGGTGTCTGTATCGAAAGATGCGGTATGGGTAGCAAACACATGGTAAGCCTGACCACCTTTAATTATTTCCGCATAATTTACGCCTTTATCGGCAAAGCAGTCTGTACCAGAGCAATCGGGAAAGACATATTGCGCTTCATTCACGATAGGGTAGCGACTAACTATGATTACGCCACCATCATGAATATTAACGCCTTCTTTATCTAACATCTTTGTTTGGTAAGGATATTCCTTGGCTAACTCACGTAAGAATGCATCACGGCCGCTGGCAAACACCTCTTGCAGCGCCAAAACATCGTAACCTTTTACATGTTGAGGAATCAGTTCGTAACGATCTCCAATGTGCGATGCAATAGCCGTCAACGCCCAGATGTTATAAGTCATCAACTTAAGGTTTTGTTCTTCGTTGTCGACAGACTCCGCTACCTTGCTTGGCGTGATGGTGTAGTAAAGATCATCATATCGAGCGGTACTGTCTGACTTAAATGCCAGTTCGGTTTCTCTCGTACCAAAAGCGTTAGTGTTGGCACGATGAATGTTACGATCATCTTTGAGAGATAACTCGACATCGGCTGCGGATAAGCCGTATTCAATGGTCGAATTGTACCAATGGCCTTCCATTATTTGATTGAGTGTTATGCTTTCACCTTCGGGGCTAGAAACCACAGTTTCAAAACGGTAAGTTTGATTTGATTTCACGCCCTCCCAGCGGTTGAAGCTTAATACAGATTTAGTTTCCCACGGACCAAGTACCTGCACATGTTGTTGCCACTCTTCTCCGTATTGAAGCAAATCACTGCCTTCATGTTTTACTTGAATAGTTAACGGTTGATCAGAGTTATTCGTTAGGTAAACGTCGGTATCTGCAATGCAGGGTAACGCTATCAAGCTACTTAATAAAAGGCTCCACTGCGAAAATTTCATCTTATTTTTCCATCATTTGAACTAGAGCAATCATTCTTGTTTATAAATGTTACTTGCACGTTAAATATGGATGACATCTAAGCCAGCGCTGAAAATTGTTATCAGAATGTGATCTTTATTCAATGGTTAGGATGGGGGTATTGAGTGTGTGGCCGTTGAAGCGGTGGAAAAATAATACCAACAGTCAACGAATTGCATTCACTGCAATCAAGCTGTCATCTTTGCTCTATAAGTTGTGCGGCGTCATTCATCTAGCCATATGGCTAGAACTCAAATTGATAGATGGAGCACCATGGCTAGAGCAGTAAATCCAACCGATGAAACCATCATTAAATTGTTACAAGAGCAAGGTCTGATTAGAAGTGAAGCAGAAGCGCGTTTAAAGAAAGAGGTGTACCGCTTGCAGCCTAATGAGATAGCAAAAGTAAAAAATTATGCCCAGCATTTTGGGATAAACGCGAAAGAAAAGCTCATCGATGAGATCTTGGATCTGCGCCGAGAAGCGCTCATGAAAAGATGTAGACACAATACGGAGCATGCGAGCCTATCTCTAAAATAGCTTGTGATAAAACTATCAATTACTGGTCAAGATTTGATCTCTCAAGCCGATGTATATAAGAGCGTTCAATGATATCGAGCGCAAAAAACAGTGTGTTTTAGAGGTTAAGCTTTCACTTAAGTGAGAGGTTTGGAAAGGCTGCGGGGAGAAAGTGCATGCGTATTAAAGACTTAAGTGTCGTAAAGAAAATATCGGTTAGTTATTTAACCGTTTTTGCCGTGTTTGGTTTAGTGTCAGTAATGTTGGTGCAAGGTTTGTTAACACTGAATAAAGACATCTCAGTGTTAACAGATAAAAGTTTACCTTCTGTTGCGATTTTGAAAGGTATCCAAGTTGATATTACTAAAGTGCGTAAAGATGAGTTCTCTTTATTGCCAAACGCAAATCACCCCAAAATTGGTGAGTGGTTAAAAGGCCTCGACCAATGGCGTTCTGATGTGCAGGCTGGTATTGCAGAATACGAAAAGCTCGACCTTAATAAGCGTGAAACGCAGTCTTTTAGCGTTTTTAAAGAAACTTGGAATCAATACATCAAAGAAACGAAGACTTACAACGCACTGCTAAGCCAAGGTGATGCTGAAAGTGCAAATGATGTGATTTTATCGAGTTTCGATACCTACTCAAAAGCGTTGAGCAGCTTGGATGATACCCTCGCGTTGAACGATGAGTTGGTGAATTTGATTGGTGAAGAAGTACAAAGTGAAGCGGCATTTACACAATACAGCGCTGCTGTTGGTGCGCTCGTCGTCGCATTGGTCATGGTAATGTCTGCCATGTTGCTTTCTCGAGTCATTTGCGGGCCTGTTGATCGAGCATTGGAATTCGCTTCCAAAATCGCCAAGGGTCAATTGAATAATCAAATCGACGAAAGTGAATTGAGCAAAGACGAGTTAGGAACGTTGCTTAAAGAGCTTGTCGGTATGCAAACAAACTTACATTCGCTGGTTTCTGAGATTAATGACTCAACGATTCAGCTAACGGCAGCAGTAGAGGAAGTGAGTGCTATTTCTTCTCAGACCGCCTCTGGTATGCAAAATCAACAAATTGAACTTAGCTCGGTGGCTTCTGCGATGACAGAGATGCAAGCTGCTGTAAGTGAAGTGGCACAAAATACCGAAGTTGGCGCAACCTCTGCTTATTCGGCTGCGGAAGTGGCAAAGCAAGGAACGGCGACGTTACAACAAACTATCGCAGTAATTGAGCGTGTATCACATACGATCCAAGAATCAGATGAACTGGCACGTGAGCTTGAATCGAGCTCAAACAATATCAATGTGGTCGTCGATGTGATCCGCGGGATTGCCGAGCAAACAAACTTGTTAGCACTGAACGCCGCAATTGAAGCCGCTCGGGCTGGTGAACAAGGACGTGGGTTTGCTGTTGTGGCAGATGAGGTTCGTTCTCTGGCGCAACGCACTCAAGACTCCACTTCACAAATTGTGGAAATTGTTAATCAGCTACAAGAGAGCAGCAGTAAAATAGGGCATTCAAGCCGTGATTGTCAGGAGGGTATTTCTCAGTGTGTTGAGCAAGTTAATGATGCTGATAGCCAGATAAAAGAAATTGAACATTCTGTCGATAACATAGCGCAAATGAGCACACAAATCGCAACGGCGTGCAGTGAGCAGAATTCTGTATCCGAAGAGCTGAATCGCAGTGTGGAGCATATTAATAGTGCTTCAACAGAGATGGCTGAGGGAGCTTCACAAACGGCTGTGGCTTGTCAGCAGATTAGTAGCCTAGCGCACAACTTGAAAACTCGAATAGGTTCATTCCAGCTCTAGCTGTTGTGTTTCAGCTTTATTCCTAACCTCATTGCTACAATAAATAAGCCGGACGAAATGTCCGGCTTATTTATTCTCTGTCTATATAAGTTCAGAGTATGCTCAACCTTGGGAGAATATGCTCGCTAGGCTGGAATACCACTGTGAAACTTAAAATCTGTATCTGGCGTAGAAATTAAATCTGCCTCTATACGTCCAAAGTAGGCGATGCGCTCGCTGATATCTTTGCCTGCGATTTGCTCCGCTAATACAAGATAATCCTGGTAATGGCGTGCTTCAGAACGTAATAAAGAAATGTAGAACTTTGCGATATCGTCATCCATATGTGGTGCTAGTTTGGCAAAACGCTCACAAGATCGGGCTTCGATGTACGCACCAATGATGAGTTTATCGATCAGCGTTTCCGGCTCATGAGTCTTCATATGCGAAATCAGTCCTTTAGCATAGCGACTTGCTGGAATATTTTTATACTCAATTCCACGACTTTCCATGATCTCTAAAACTTGATAAAAGTGGTGTAACTCCTCTTTTATCAAAAGCACCATCTTATCGATCAAATCTTGGCTGTATGGTGAGTCGGACTTAGCCATGATTGACTTAGAAATATTGCTCTTGCCTTTTAAAGTTTCCAATGAGCCTACGTTACGGTAAGCAAAATCTTCGTAGGGCTTAAACCAGTCAAGTAGAGCATGTGAACTGGATTGGTCAACGGCATACTTACGAATTAAAAACATGGCAGATTGGCCAGCTTTTAGTTCGCACAGTAGGTGGTCTAACAAAATGGTTTGAAGGTTCTCTGGTTTCTTTGCTTCCTCTACCCATTCATCAGGTGTACTGCATTGCAGAAATTGGTTAATGGGAGCAAGAAGATCTTGATAGGCGTCTAGATTCATCATTTTAGTTTTAGTACTTCACATTTTTATTGGGCATATCCGTTGTCTTGCGGATAGAAAAAAGGCTGCAATTGCAGCCTTTCTTGACCTGAAGTGAATGTTACCACTTTTTCTTCTCGCCGAAGAGTGCTTCCATGTCATTGTCACGCTCTTTGTCAGCAATCTGCTGCATTTCGGCATCGCTTTTATCTTGGCGCTTTTTATCTAAGTCACCCAACATCTCTTCAAGCTTTTGTTTCGCTTGAATAGAATAAGGATCGCTCTTAGTGCTCAAAGCATCGATACCTTTACGCAGCAGTTGAAGCGCGGTGCCTGGTTGGCCACGAGCGATAGAGTCGTTTGCTCTTTTGATGACATTTTCAATGTTGATGCGAATTTGCATCGTTTCCAAGCGCGCATTTTCAGTGACGTAAGTCTGGGTATCCAATCGGCCTTTGTTGTGCTCGTTACGGATAGTGTCGCGAAGTCGTTTAACCAGCTTAAGCATGACGATAGCTTGTTTATCACTACTCGGCATCTTGAAAGTGGTACTCTCGCCAGTAGGACCATTCTCTTTTAGCTGCGTAATCTGCTGCTTCATATTTTCGATACGTTGAGCAAGTTGCTTGTTCTTCGGGTCCAGCTCATGCATGCTCTCTAGCGCGTCAAGAATACGATTGTTTAGACACAGCAACAGCTCTTTACTAAAAGGGATATGGTGTGCATGACCAATCAACTCTTCAGTACCATCTATCAAGGCTACATATCGCGCTGATTCCTGCCTTTTTGCGGTTTCAACTTTAACCTTATATTGCAACATAATGTTATAGCCTAGGATTAACACCAGTAGGATGGCTACCAAAGCGATTATTAAACCAATATTCATATCTTTGCGTCTGCTTTACTTTTCTGCGGCTAGCGTTAAAGAATACATGAATCTTATCTTACTCGGCACCTTATTTGTTTGATTATTTTGTCTCTCCCACGTTTTAGTTACTGATAGAAGTCACATCATAGAACTTCGGTCATTTATTGGCTCAACTTTGTGCATATTGTTTCTTGCTTGAAGATTATTAGTATGTGATTGAGGTATAAGTTAGAAATTGCTGTTCATTTCGATTTGAACGCGTTATAACTAATTATTATATCGCTCGCTTGAGTGGCCAATAAACTCTCTCATGAATAAGTAAGGGATTACGATGAAACTGCAGCAGCTGAAGTATATTGTTGAGGTTGTAAACCATAATCTGAATGTATCTGCAACGGCGGAAAGCTTATATACCTCTCAGCCAGGTATCAGTAAACAGGTTCGGTTGCTGGAAGACGAGTTAGGCATTCAGATTTTTGAACGTAGCGGTAAGCACTTAACGCAAGTGACGCCAGCTGGAGAAGAAATTGTACGTATCTCTCAAGAAATTCTCGCTCGTGTAGAAAGTATCAAAGCGGTGGCTGGAGAGCACACCCATCCAGAAATGGGGACGCTGAATATCACCACGACACATACGCAGGCTCGTTATGCACTGCCAGATGTCATCAAAGGTTTTACTTCTCGTTATCCAAAAGTGTCGTTACACATGCACCAAGGTACACCATCACAAATGTCTGAGGCGATAGCTAAAGGCACAGCGAATTTTGCGATTGCGACAGAAGCTCTTCACTTATATCAAGATGCCATCATGCTGCCTTGTTATCACTGGAATCGTTCAATAGTTGTGCCTAAAGACCACCCACTAGCGAAGAAATACAAAGTAACGATCAGTGATCTTGCCGCTTACCCATTAGTCACTTACGTGTTCGGTTTTACTGGCCGTTCAGAGCTGGATACAGCATTCAACCGCGAAGGTTTAACCCCGCGAGTGGTGTTCACTGCAACTGATGCAGACGTCATTAAAACTTACGTTCGTATGGGTATTGGTGTGGGTGTGATTGCAAGCATGGCTGTGGATGAAGAGCAGGACGGTGACTTGGTTGCAATAGATGCGAGCCATTTGTTTGGCGCGAGCACCACGAGCATCGGCTTCCGCCGTGGTACATTCTTACGCTCTTACATGTTCGATTTTATGGAGCGTTTTGCACCGCACTTAACGCGTCCAGTGGTTGAGCAGGCGATTTCGTTGAAGTCTAATGCAGAAATCGAAGAGATGTTTAAAGACATCGAGCTTCCGGTGAGATAACACTTCATTGATGTTTCGATTCCCTCTACAATGCGCTCGTTGTAGGGGGTAGCTATGAAAACGCAATTTCAATTTATTAATGACTGCTTAATCGAAAACCAATCTTTGTGGCGATTCGAGCCTTTTAAAAGCAGCATTCACACGTCATTACCTTGGCAGGAGCAACATCCTCGACTGTGCCAATGGCTAGCGTCTCTTACTCCCTCTCAAATCGAAGAATACAAAGCAGCACCAGAACTCGCGTTAAAAGCACTTAGTCCGTTTTTGCCTGAGCTTGAACAACTCGCAGAACTGACTCATTTAGAGCTTTTGTCGTTAAACGGCTTGGAACTCGCTCGTGGTTTAGATAACGGTATTCCGGGACGTAAGTTGGAGCAAATTAGCTCGATGGGTGAAGCTGCAATTCAACAACACTGTGGCGAAGAATGGCTAGAATGGTGCTCAGGTAAAGGTTACTTGGGGCGAATCCTGACCGCGCAAACCGATCAGCCTGTAACCAGCTTTGAATACCAACAAGCACTGTGCGATTCGGGACAACAAGCAGCCAATGAACATCATTGGAAGATGACGTTTATTCAAGGCGACGCGTTTGATAGCAAAGCGAAAGCCGTGTTTAAGCCAACGCAACACGCAGTAGCACTGCATGCATGCGGTGACCTTCACGTTCGTCTAATGCAGTACGGCAGTGAAAATGGGATTGCTGCGATGACCATATCACCTTGTTGTTACCACTTGATTCAGTCGGAACAATACCAGCCGATGTCGGAATCGGGCAGGGCTTCTTCTCTCTCATTGTCTAAGCAAGAACTGCGTATCCCATTACAACAAACGGTGACGGGAGGAGAGCGCGTGCGTCGTCATCGTCAGCAGGAAATGATGTTTCGTCTTGGGTTTGATTTGATCACGCGACAAGCTTTGGGAATGGCAGAGTATCAGCCTGTGCCGAGTATCCGTAAGTCGCAATTAAGTGATGGTTTTGAATCGTTCTGTCGCTGGGCAGCGGAGCAAAAAGGCATTGTTCTTCCTCAAGAAATCGATTTCTCTCATTTTGAAAAGTTAAGCGAACAACGCTTCTGGCAAATGGAGAGAATGAGCTTAGTGCAACTTGTTTTTCAACGTCCGTTGGAGATCTGGCTCGCATTAGACAAAGTGCTTTATCTTGAAGAACGTGGTTACCGTGTTAGATTGTCAGAGTTTTGCCCTAAATCGGTCACGCCTAGAAATATTTTAATTTGTGCATATAAGATTTAGTTATTCTTTATAGCCAAACGCTCTATATGAAAAAGCCCACTTATGAGTGGGCTTTTGTAAACAAAACGTGACAAATTATGTTTTATTTTGTCATTAATTAAACATAGCGATAGCTTGAGTTGGTTCAACGTATTCCAAGTCAAAGCTTTCTGCTACTTCTTTACACGTTACTTTTCCGTGAATAACGTTTAGACCTTCAAGGAAGCCTTTATCTTCTAGAAGTGCTTCGCGGTAGCCTTTATTTGCTAACTTCACGATGTATGGAAGTGTAGCGTTGTTGAGTGCAAATGTTGAAGTGCGAGCAACTGCGCCAGGCATATTTGCTACACAGTAGTGAACCACTTCATCAACGATGTAAGTTGGATCTGCGTGAGTTGTCGCGTGCGAAGTTTCGAAACAACCGCCTTGGTCAATTGCCACGTCAACCACTGCCGCACCAGGCTTCATCTTAGCAATGTGCTCTTTAGTGACCAGTTTAGGTGCTGCTGCGCCAGGAATTAGAACGGCACCGATAACTAGGTCCGCTTCTAGAACATGCTTCTCGATAGCGTCTTCAGTAGAATAAACCACTTTTGCGCGACCTTGGAATTCTTCGTCAAGCTTACGAAGTGTGTCTACGTTACGGTCTAGAATAGTGACGTCAGCGCGAAGGCCAACCGCCATACGAGCAGCGTTTGCACCAACAACGCCACCACCAACGATAACGACTTTTGCAGGTTCAACACCAGGTACGCCGCCTAGGAGTAGACCACGACCGCCGTGCGATTTTTCCAACGTTTGCGCGCCAGCTTGGATAGACATCCGACCTGCCACTTCTGACATTGGTGCTAACAGTGGCAAACGACCCATATTATCTGTTACAGTCTCATAGGCTATACAGACAGCTTTGCTCTTGATTAGCTCATCAGTTTGTGGAAAATCTGGTGCTAGGTGTAAATAAGTAAATAAAATTTGCCCTTCGCGGAGCATTGCTCTCTCTACTGCTTGGGGTTCTTTTACTTTTACAATCATGTCTGCTTGCGCAAATACGTCAGCAGCATGAGGGAGAATGGATGCGCCGACAGCGATGTAATCATCGTCTGAAAAACCAATGCCGGCACCTGCATTGGTCTCAACTAAAACTTGGTGACCATGTGAGATGAGTTCTCTCACGCTAGCTGGGATCATACCAACACGATATTCGTGATTCTTGATTTCCTTAGGTACGCCAATGATCATCCTGTATCCTCTTTCTATAATGGTTGTATTAACTGTTAGTAGGGTGTTATTGTCGAATTAATAACTAGTATAGTTATAGATTTGTAAAATTTGGCACCAAATATTAAAAAGTTGTAGTATATTTTTTTGCAAGGAAGTAATAAGGTGGAATAAAAAATGGCAGACAACTATAAAAAGCCGTCCAAGGAACTAGACCGTATCGACCGCAACATTCTTAATGAGCTGCAGAAAGACGGTCGTATTTCAAACGTTGAGCTTTCAAAACGTGTGGGACTTTCTCCAACGCCATGTTTGGAGCGTGTACGTCGCTTAGAGCGTCAGGGTTATATCACAGGGTATACTGCATTATTGAATCCGCAGTTCCTGGATGCATCACTATTAGTATTCGTTGAGATTACGCTAAACCGTGGTGCGCCGGATGTGTTTGAGCAGTTTAACTCAGCTGTTCAAAAGCTAGACGACATACAAGAGTGTCATCTTGTTTCAGGTGACTTTGACTATCTTCTTAAAACCCGTGTATCAGATATGGGTGCTTACCGCCGACTATTGGGCGATACGTTACTACGTCTACCTGGCGTAAATGACACTCGCACATACGTTGTTATGGAAGAAGTGAAACAATCTAACCAGCTTGTGATCAAAACTCGTTAATTTCTTGCAAAGAAAGCGGTATATGCTTCCGCTTTCGCCAGAGAGTAATTGGGTTTTTCTCCTTGATATGGTTAAATCAATTTACCGAGCGGCTTGATGCCGCTCGGAATGTTTTGCAATTTCCTATTTCATTTCCATATTCAAGTTGATTTATGTTCAAAGAGAACGCAAAGAAAGTCGAAACCATTATCAAAACCAGTGAAGAGCCCCAGTCTTCACGCTTAAATGGCTTCCAACGCTTAAAAGAGTGCTGCTTTATCGTTGGCGTTCTTAGCTCGGTATTGCTTGCGGTTGCACTATTTACCTTCAGTCCGGCCGATCCTTCTTGGTCCCAAACCGCATGGGGAGGGGATATCGATAATGCTGGTGGCCTTTTCGGCGCTTGGCTAGCCGATACTCTATTTTTCACATTTGGCTCTCTCGCTTACCCAATCCCTTTCTTGCTAGCGGCGGCTGCATGGGTGATTTGCCGTAAACGAGGAGAAGATGAGCCCATTGATTTCATGCTATGGGGTACAAGGCTGCTCGGTCTGGTCGTCCTTATTATGACCAGTTGCGGTCTTGCCGATATTAATTTTGATGACATTTGGTATTTTTCATCCGGAGGTGTGGTCGGGGATGTGTTGTCTAGTCTCGCTTTACCTACATTGAATGTACTCGGTACCACATTGGTATTGCTGTTCTTGTGGGGAGCGGGCTTTACGCTCTTCACTGGCATCTCATGGCTTAACATCGTGGAATGGCTTGGTGATCGTGCGTTAGCACTAATTGCCGCGCTTGCAAATAAGGCAAGAGGTTCAGAGCAGGAAGTTTTAGAACCTCAGCTTGATGAGTTTGTAGAAGACAAAGTCTCTACGCCTAAACACAATGTAGACCATGAAATTGATGATGAGCCGCTTCCTCATTTAACGGCGTACGATGTCGATGAACCGAAAGAGCCGGCGCCAGCGCATGAGTATCCTATTTATATGCCGCAAGCGAAACCTGATAAGCCTGCGGAACAGGCGATGGTAGAACCGACGCCACCACAACGCAAGGCTACGGTTAATGCTGCGCCAGTTTATTCTGAACCTGAGCCTCAAATACAACCTATCCATACGGTTAACACGGATAACGTTGATCCGCTCTTGGAACGCACCAAGCAACTGAATGTTACGATAGAAGAGCTTGAAGCAGCGGCGCAACAAGCAGATGACTGGGGAACTGAAGAGCAGGCAGCCCCATCATTTGCAGACACTTACTCTTCCTATGTAGAGCAACATACAGCTACAGAAGAACCGATCAGTGTTGAACCAGATTATGCGCAGTACGAACAATTTGAAGCAGAGCAAGTACAGCAGCCAAGTATTGAGCATCCTGTACATGAAGAGCCTGCAATTGATTCTGCTGTATTAGATAGCATCACGGCGCAAACAGAGTCGAGCCAACATATTGAGCCTACGATCTCTGACTTTGATGTGTTAGATGATGAAGACGAAGTGGAGTCTCAGCCTGCGCAGCAAGTACAGCCAACAACGCCTCATCAGCAAGCAGCAACACCTTCAACAACATTTGAACCTGCTCCTCAAAAAGTGGAAGTAGAAGAGGTCCAAGACAACGACCAAGACGTTACCGCATTCCAAGATATGGTTTCCAATGCACAAGCCAAAGTCGCTGCAACACAGAACCCATTTTTGGTACAGAAAGAAGAAAACTTGCCAGTTCCGGAAGAGCCACTCCCAACGCTCGAGTTGCTTTATCATCCAGAAAAACGTGAAAACTTTATCGACCGTGATGCGCTAGAGCAGGTCGCTCGATTGGTAGAGAGCAAACTCGCTGACTACAAAATCAAAGCCGATGTGGTTGGTATTTATCCTGGTCCAGTGATCACTCGTTTTGAGCTTGATTTGGCGCCGGGGGTGAAAGTAAGTCGTATTTCTGGTCTTTCAACTGACTTAGCGCGTGCATTGTCTGCGATGGCGGTACGTGTTGTGGAAGTAATCCCTGGCAAGCCTTACATCGGTTTGGAACTGCCAAATATGAGTCGTCAGACGGTCTATTTATCTGATGTCATCAGTAGCCCTCAGTTTGAGCAAGCAACGTCACCAACAACGGTTGTGTTAGGTCAAGACATTGCGGGCGAAGCTGTGGTGGCAGATCTTGCGAAGATGCCTCACGTGTTAGTAGCAGGTACAACAGGTTCTGGTAAGTCGGTGGGTGTGAACGTGATGATTTTGAGCATGCTGTATAAAGCAGGTCCAGAAGATGTACGCTTCATCATGATTGACCCGAAAATGCTAGAGCTTTCTATTTATGAAGGTATCCCTCATCTTCTTTCTGAAGTTGTGACTGATATGAAAGACGCATCAAACGCTCTACGTTGGTGTGTGGGCGAGATGGAACGTCGTTACAAATTGATGTCGGCATTAGGTGTACGTAATGTGAAGGGCTTCAACGAAAAATTGAAGATGGCAGCAGAAGCGGGCCACCCAATCCATGACCCGTTCTGGCAGGAAGGCGACAGCATGGATACTGAACCGCCATTGCTAGAAAAGCTGCCTTACATCGTCGTTGTTGTTGACGAATTTGCTGACCTGATGATGGTGGTAGGTAAGAAAGTTGAAGAACTGATTGCTCGCTTGGCGCAAAAAGCGCGTGCGGCAGGTATTCACTTAATTCTTGCGACTCAGCGTCCATCGGTTGACGTTATTACCGGTCTAATTAAAGCGAACATTCCAACTCGTGTTGCGTTTACGGTATCGACTAAAACGGACTCTCGTACAATCCTAGATCAAGGCGGCGCAGAATCACTACTTGGTATGGGTGATATGTTGTATCTACCGCCGGGATCAAGTCATACAACTCGTGTTCACGGTGCATTTGCATCAGATGATGATGTTCATGCTGTTGTAAACAACTGGAAAGCGCGTGGTAAACCGAACTACATTGAAGAGATCATCAGTGGAGATCAAACTCCAGAAAGTCTATTGCCAGGTGAGCAAATGGAAGCGGATGAAGATGTAGACCCGCTCTTCGATCAAGTTGTTGAGCACGTGGTTCAATCACGTCGAGGTTCGGTTTCCGGTGTTCAGCGCCGATTTAAGATAGGTTACAACCGTGCCGCCCGTATTGTAGAGCAGCTTGAAGCGCAGGGCATCGTAAGTGCTCCGGGTCATAATGGTAACCGTGAAGTACTGGCACCTGCGCCACCAAAAGATTAATGAACTTGTGTTACTCACCTCAGTCCAACTGAGGTGAGTGGTTCTAATAATAGGTATCTGAATGAAAAAACTATTTTCAGCGAAACTTTTCTCCGCGCTTGTTTTAAGCTTTTCCCTCTTCTCTACTGCACACGCAGCATCTCCTAAAGATGAATTAAACAAACGCCTTTCTATGAATGATGGCTTTAGTGCAGATTTCTCTCAGCAGGTTATCAGCCCTGAAGGCGAAACGGTTATGGAAGGAGAAGGTACGGTTGAAATTGCCCGCCCAAGCCTGTTCCGTTGGAGTACAACATTTCCTGATGAGAACCTACTGGTCTCTGACGGTAAGACATTGTGGTACTACAGTCCATTCATCGAGCAAGTGAGTATCTACTGGCAAGAGCAAGCAACAGAGCAAACGCCATTTGTTTTGCTAACGCGTAACCGAGCAAGTGATTGGAATAACTACAAAATATCTCAAAAAGGTGACCAGTTCACTCTCATTCCTACCGCAGTAGACTCCACACAAGGTCAATTCCAGATTAATATTGATGCCAAAGGTGTCGTGAAAGGCTTCAACGTGGTTGAGCAAGACGGTCAAAAAGGTTTGTTCACCTTTAACAACGTGAAGCTGGGTAAACCAAAAGCAGACAGATTCACATTCACAATTCCAAAAGGTGTGGAAGTGGATGACCAAAGGAATTAATTGGTTGTGAGTAATTACACATTAGATTTCTCGGGGGACGAAGATTTTCGTCCCCTTGCTGCTCGTATGAGACCGGAAACAATCGAGCAATACATTGGACAGCAGCACATTTTAGGCCTTGGTAAGCCACTGCGCCGTGCGCTAGAGGCGGGTCACATTCACTCTATGATCCTTTGGGGACCACCAGGCACAGGCAAAACGACATTAGCGGAAGTGGCTGCAAACTATGCCAATGCTGAAGTAGAGCGCGTGTCTGCCGTGACGTCTGGTGTGAAAGAAATTCGTGCTGCAATCGAGAAAGCACGTGAGAACAAAATGGCGGGCCGCCGCACCATCTTATTTGTGGATGAGGTGCATCGCTTCAACAAATCTCAACAAGATGCGTTTTTACCGCATATCGAAGATGGCACGGTTACCTTTATTGGTGCGACGACAGAAAACCCATCGTTTGAGTTAAACAACGCATTGCTGTCACGTGCACGTGTCTACAAGCTAACGTCTCTCGATAAAGATGAAATCTCACTGGCGCTGAATCAAGCGATCAGTGACAAAGAGCGTGGCTTGGGCAATACACCCGCACATTTCGCTGATAACGTATTAGACCGCCTAGCAGAACTGGTCAACGGTGATGCTCGCATGTCTCTCAATTATCTTGAGCTGCTCTACGACATGGCAGAAGACAATGCGCAAGGTGAAAAAGAGATCACGCTTAAGTTGCTTGCGGAAGTAGCAGGGGAGAAAGTCTCTCGCTTTGATAACAAAGGTGATATCTGGTACGACTTAATCTCTGCGGTCCACAAATCCATTCGTGGTTCAAACCCGGATGCGGCGCTTTACTGGGCTGCACGTATGATTGCAGCGGGATGTGATCCTCTTTACATTGCCCGTCGATTACTTGCGATAGCATCGGAAGATGTCGGCAATGCGGACCCTAGAGCCATGCAAGTGGCACTCTCCGCGTGGGACTGTTTTACGCGCGTTGGTCCAGCAGAAGGTGAACGTGCGATTGCACAGGCGATCGTGTACTTAGCGTGTGCGCCAAAAAGTAATGCGGTATACGTGGCGTGGAAACAAGCGCTCACAGACGCTCATAACTTACCTGAATATGAAGTGCCGCATCACCTTCGAAATGCACCAACCAGTTTGATGAAAGACATGGGTTACGGTGCAGAGTATCGTTATGCTCACGATGAGCCTGGCGCTTACGCTGCGGGTGAGCAATATTTGCCACCTGAAATGGGCGATCGTAGGTACTATCAGCCGACAAATCGTGGTCTAGAGACCAAAATCGGCGAAAAGTTAGATTACTTGGCTACTTTAGACGCAAATAGCCCACAAAAGCGCTATGAAAAGTAGGCGTTTTTGGATACATTTGTGCAGTAAATTTTTTTAACGCGTACGCTTGGAAAGTGCGCGTGATTTCACAACAAAAAGCATAGGATTAACAATGCTGGATTCTAAATTACTTCGTACAGAGCTGGATGAAACAGCTGCTAAACTGGCGCGTCGTGGCTTTAAGCTAGACGTAGATACTATTCGTAAACTTGAAGAACAACGTAAGTCCATTCAAGTAGAAGTAGAAAATTTACAATCCACGCGTAACTCCATCTCCAAGCAAATCGGCCAAAAAATGGCGGCTGGCGACAAAGAAGGCGCAGAAGAGATCAAGAAACAAATCGGTACGCTAGGTAGCGATCTTGATGCGAAGAAAGTTGAACTTGAGCAAGTAATGGCTCAACTAGACGAATTCACGCTTTCTGTACCAAACATCCCAGCAGACGAAGTGCCAGATGGCAAAGATGAAAACGACAACGTTGAAATCTCTCGTTGGGGTGAGCCAAAGTCTTACGACTTCGAACTGAAAGATCACGTTGACCTAGGCGAAATGGGCGACGGTCTAGACTTCGCAAGTGCAGTTAAGATCACTGGCGCACGTTTCATCGTGATGAAAGGCCAATTCGCTCGTCTACACCGTGCAATCGCTCAGTTTATGCTAGATCTTCACACTGAAGAGCACGGCTACACAGAAATGTACGTACCTTACCTAGTAAACTCTGACAGCCTATTCGGTACTGGTCAGCTTCCTAAGTTCGGTAAAGACCTTTTCCACACAGAGCCTCTAGCGGAAAAAGTAAACGACGAAGAGCCACGTAAACTGTCTCTAATCCCTACTGCAGAAGTACCTGTAACGAACCTAGTTCGTGACACGATTTCTGACGAAGCGGATCTACCAATTAAGATGACAGCTCACACTCCATGTTTCCGTTCAGAAGCAGGTTCTTACGGTCGTGATACTCGTGGTCTGATTCGTATGCACCAGTTCGACAAAGTTGAGCTGGTACAAATCACTAAGCCAGAAGATTCAATGAACGCACTAGAAGAGCTAACAGGTCACGCTGAGAAAGTTCTACAACTTCTTGAGCTTCCTTACCGTAAAGTGGTTCTATGTACAGGTGACATGGGCTTTGGCGCTCGTAAGACTTACGACCTAGAAGTTTGGGTTCCCGCCCAAGAAACTTACCGTGAAATCTCTTCATGTTCTAACATGTGGGACTTCCAAGCTCGTCGTATGCAAGCGCGTTTCCGTCGTAAAGGCGAGAAGAAACCTGAGCTTGTACACACGCTAAACGGTTCTGGTCTAGCTGTAGGTCGTACAATGGTTGCTATCCTAGAAAACAACCAAGAAGCAGACGGCCGCATTGCAATCCCTACAGTACTTCAGAAGTACATGGCGGGAGCAACGCACATCGGTTAATTCATTAACCACTAGAACATCAAAACCCAGCCTCTGTGCTGGGTTTTTTGTTATCTGCGTCGAGTGAAAATACGTTGTTATGTAAATATTGGATGAGGTATTGCATAGTTGACCTAAATTATTGAAAACAATTCTTAATGATATTTTTCTAAGCTTTATTGGGCATGACAATCTCCTCCAAAATTTAAAAAGGAGGCACTTTCATGGCTTCAATAAGAATAAGCGGCTCTGTTGGCTTGGGGGGTAAAAATGTGGATGTTGATATTCGTACGGTACAAAGGTCTATTAACCAATTGCTTGGTTCTTTAAAGGGAGTAAAGGAGCTTAAAGTGGATGGGAAACTAGGCTCTAGACCGGAAAACTCCAAGACTGTCGCCGCAATTAAAGCTTTTCAGAAAAACCTTGTTGGGATGGCTCGTCCAGATGGAAGGATAGATGTGAATGGAAGAAGCCATCGTAAGCTAAATGAGTATTTAAAACGAACACCTGAGACTGCGGTGGCATATACGTTACCCTTGGTTGGCTCAAGAGATGCGTTGACGGACTTGGATTATAGCAAAGTAGCTGAAACTCTTGGATGCGAAGTCGCTGCTATTAAAGCTGTAGCTGAAGTTGAGAGCCGAGGAAAAGCCTACTTTAGCAATGGTAAGCCAAAGATTTTGTTTGAGGCTCATATATTTTCGAGACTCACTTCAAGAGCCTACGATAACAGTCATCCAAGTATTTCAAGTCGGCATTGGAATCGAAGTCTGTACGTTGGTGGTATCTCAGAATACGTACGTTTAAATAAAGCGATTGAACTAAATTCAAATGCAGCAATCCGCTCCGCATCTTGGGGACGTTTCCAAATTATGGGCTTTAATTTCAAGTTAGCTGGTCATGTTACCGCTGAATCCTTTGTTAAAGCTGTATTCGAGTCGGAGAAGAAACAACTTGAGGCTTTTGTTACGTTTATCCAAAAGTCTGGCTTAGGTGAACATATAAGAGATAAAAATTGGGCTGCCTTTGCTCGTGGTTACAATGGTTCTGAGTATCAGAAAAATCAATACGACGTCAAATTAGAAAAGGCTTACAAAAAATATGCTTCGATTAAAAATGCTGCGTAACATTTCTTTGCTTGGACTTATTTTTAGTTCATCTGCTTGTGCTTCCAGCCACACTAATACTGCGCTATTTAAGTGTGATGTTTCACATCCTAACCGTCTAGAAATATCAATAGAAAATATAAACAGTCAGGTTCTACTGTCGGAGCTTAATTTAGGGGGGAGCAGTATTGAAAGAACCTTAGTTATAAAGGACTTTAAATTAGACCAGTATCATCGAGCGTTGGTAGATGAGAAGTCACTGGAATTTAGTATTGGTGAGCGCGTCATATTAGTCAGTGAGTACTTTAGCGAGGAGTTTGGTGAGGTAGAGAAGATACTCAGTGTTACTTTGAGAGAGCCTGAGCAAACGCAGTACTTTGAATGTGAGGAAGGGAGTATGAGTAACCTTGCATTGCTTTTCCATGAGAGTGCCGAATAATCGATTACAGAGTAATTATTACTAAAACGTAATAGTGTTTTCAAATTTACCCTAATTATCTTGTTATTTGTAATCGATATAATCATCCACCTTACCACGGTAAGTAGATTTTCTCATTCAAGTAACGAGGAGGGCTTATGGCCGTAGGGTGGGCCAATGACGATAGCGTCAGCCAACAAATTCAAAACACAATAGACGACGAGATTTCCCGTGTTCGTGGCAGTATCGCAAGGGGTGAAAGCGCCCATTATTGCGATGAGTGTGGTGATGAGATCCCAGAAGCACGTCGTTTTGCTATGAAAGGCGTTCGTTTGTGTATCGAATGTCAGTCAACAATCGAATTGGTGTATCAACGCCAAGCATTGTTCAATAGACGAGCGAGTAAAGACAGTCAACTTCGATAACTTTACTGCTCTAATAAATAACGAGACGGTTTGAGTCTCATACTCAAACCGTTTTCATGTTCAATTGAACTATGAAGCGAAGCAGTCTTTACGTTGTAACGCAGCATCAATCGCATTCACTAACTTTTCAATATCTTCTGGCTTGCTGATGAACGGCGGCATCATATAAATCAGTTTGCCAAATGGACGAATCCACACTCCGTGTTCAACAAACAAGGCTTGGATGGTTTCCATATTCACAGGGCGATACGTCTCCACTACGCCAATGGCACCTAACCAACGGGTGTTTTTTACCAACTCGTGTTCTTCAAGTTTTGGCAGTAACTCAGAAAACAACGCTTCGATTTGTTGGGTTTGCTGTTGCCAGTTACCTTGTTCAATCAATTCCAAACTTGCAGTGGCAACAGCGCAGGCAAGTGGGTTACCCATAAAGGTTGGGCCGTGCATAAAACAGCCTGCATCACCACCACAAACGGTGTCTGCTACGTGTTTGCTCGCCAGGGTCGCAGAGAGGGTCATGTAGCCGCCAGTGAGTGCTTTCCCGACACACAGAATGTCTGGTTGAATGTCTGCATGTTCGCAGGCAAACAACTTACCGGTACGACCAAATCCGGTAGCGATCTCATCTGCAATCAATAACAAGCCGTATTTGTCGCAAAGCCTACGCACGCCTTTGAGAAATTCTGGATGGTAGATGCGCATGCCGCCTGCGCCTTGAACAATAGGTTCTAGGATCACCGCAGCCAGTTCTTGATGGTGCGTATCAATCTTATGCTCGAAGTCAGTAAGAGCTTCTGGATCCCATTCATCCCAATAACCACAAGTTGGGGACTCCGCAAAGATATGTTCAGGTAAAAAGCCTTTGTAGAGAGAGTGCATTGAGTTGTCAGGATCGGTAACCGACATCGCCGCAAACGTATCGCCGTGATAACCGTGTCGCAAAGTAAGAAACTTCGGTCGGCGTTCGCCTTTTGCATGCCAATATTGCAGTGCCATTTTTAAGCTGACTTCTACGGCAACGGAGCCTGAATCGGCAAGGAATACATGTTCAAGATTACTTGGGGCTAGGGATAGCAACTTCTTACACAAACTGATTGCTGGCTGGTGGGTAATCCCGCCAAACATCACGTGAGAGACCTGATCGATTTGCTGGTGAGCGGCTTGATTTAAGTGCGGATGGTTATAGCCGTGGATCGTCGACCACCAAGAAGACATGCCATCGACCAGCTCAGTACCGTCTTCCAATTTAATATGAACACCATTTGCCGATGCCACTGGGTAGCAGGTCAGAGGTGTCAATGTCGAAGTGTAAGGATGCCAGATATGCTGGCGGTCGAAGGCGAGATCCATGTGCGATTCCAATAATAATTGAGGTTAAAAAACAGACAGGTGTAAACTTTGCTCTTTTGCGTTGTGTTGACAGTTTATCGAGACTCAGTAGACTGTCAACACAACAACAAAAGTGACTAAAGGAATACACGTGGAAGTTCGTCATAACTGGACGCATGCTGAAGTGCGCGATCTCATGGAAAAACCATTCATGGATCTCCTATTCGAAGCGCAGCTTGTACATCGTCAATATCAACAAACCAACCATGTTCAAGTAAGCACGCTTCTGTCGATTAAGACAGGTGCTTGTCCAGAAGATTGTAAGTACTGTCCTCAGAGTGCTCGTTACACCACAGACATCGAGAAAGAGCGTCTGATGGAAGTAGAACGCGTACTCGATGCTGCGCAAAAAGCCAAAAATGCTGGTTCTACTCGATTCTGTATGGGCGCAGCATGGAAAAATCCAAAAGAGCGTGACATGCCGCATTTGACCGACATGATCAAAGGCGTGAAGGGCATGGGTTTAGAAACGTGTATGACATTAGGCATGTTGACACCAGATCAAGCAAAACAACTGGCAACCGCAGGTTTGGATTACTACAACCACAACCTAGATACGTCTCCTGAATTTTACGGCAACATCATTACCACACGTACTTATCAAGACCGTTTAGATACTTTGTCTCATGTTCGTGATGCTGGCATGAAGATCTGTTCCGGTGGCATCATCGGTATGGGTGAAAGTGCTAACGACCGAGCAGGTTTGTTGGTTGAATTAGCTAACTTGCCAGTGCATCCTGAAAGTGTGCCAATCAACATGCTGGTTAAGGTGAAAGGCACACCACTGGAAGAGGTGGACGATGTTGAGCCATTCGATTTCATTCGCTTGATTGCGATTGCGCGCATCATGATGCCTCAATCAGCGGTTCGTCTATCGGCTGGCCGTGAAAACATGAACGAACAAATGCAAGCGCTGTGTTTTATGGCGGGTGCAAACTCCGTTTTCTATGGCTGCAAGCTTCTGACCACGCCAAACCCTTCTGAAGACAAAGACATGATGTTGTTCAATAAGCTCGGCATTAACAGCCAAGAGGTGTCTCAAAAGCCTGATGAAATCGAAGAAAACGAGTTACTCGATCGCGTCGTAGAGCGCGTTGCTGCCCGTCCGACAAAAGACGACCTTTTCTACGATGCCAGCGTTTAAATCTCGTATCGAGTCCGCTCTTGCTAAGCGTAAAACGCAAGGGTTGAATCGTTCTATGAATGTGGTGTTTGCCGGTAACCAGTCCGTTTTGGAGCACGAAGGCAAGCGCTACATTAATTTCTCAAGTAATGATTATTTGGGCTTGGCCAATGATCAAGCGCTCGTTCGTGCGTGGCAGCAAGGTTTAAGCGTATACGGCAGTGGCAGTGGAGCATCGCCAATGGTCACTGGCTTTAGTGCAGCACACAGCAATTTAGAAGCCGCACTAACTGAATGGTTGGGCTACGACAGAGCAATTCTGTTTGGTTCTGGATTCAGTGCTAATCAAGCCTTGTTGTTCACCTTGTTAGAAAAAACAGACGTATTGATCCAAGACCGTTTGAATCATGCTTCATTGATAGAAGCGGGGGCGTTGTCACCAGCTAAGATGAAGCGCTTCAAACACAATGACATCGAGCACCTAAAGTCGCTGATTAATAGCGAAGACAACCATCTAGTTGTGACGGAAGGGGTATTCAGCATGGACGGTGACTGCGCGCCGCTCAGCGATATAGCTGAAGCCACTCGCAGTCATGATGCTTGGTTTGCTGTCGATGACGCTCATGGAATTGGTGTTCTCGGTCAATCCGGTGGTGGTTCTTGCGAGTTGGCAACGGTTAAGCCTGAGTTATTGGTCGTTACCTTCGGTAAAGCGTTTGGTATGTCTGGCGCGGCTATTTTATGTGACCACGCAACGGGGGACTTTTTAACTCAATTTGCTCGTCACCATGTGTATTCCACGGCGATACCACCAGCACAAGCGTATGCGTTGACTCATGCAGTCTCGATGGTTCAAGAGCAGTCTTGGCGACGTGAAAAGCTCTCTGAGCTTAGTGAAGTGTATCGAGATAGCCTTAGCGACCTTGAGGGGTTTGTTGAGACTCAAACTTCGATTAAGCCCTTTTTGATTGGTGAATCTGAATTGGCTTTGCGAGTAGCAGGTGCTTGTCGCCAAAACGGTATTTGGGTGACTGCTATTCGCCCTCCGACGGTGCCTAAAGGAACGTCTCGTCTTCGAATCACACTCACTGCCAATCACACTAATGAACAAGTTAAAACGCTTTCAATGGCATTGAAGCAAGCATTAGGAGCGCTGTAATGGATAATGCAACTACCGCATTAGCGCAAACGCTCGCGTTAGAGAGTTTCCATCAAGATAAAGACGCGATTGCCTCTTCGTTTGGTAAAGCAGCAGAAACATACGATAAACATGCGGCTTTTCAACGTGATGTCGGGCATCAGCTGCTTGATAAACTTCCTGAAAACTTGACGGGAAAACGTGTATTGGATTTAGGTTGTGGCACGGGTTATTTCTCCCAATTACTTCAACAACGCGGTGCGGAAGTAGTCTGCGGCGATATCTCTCAAGCCATGTTAGATAAAGCAGAGCAGCGTTGTGGTGCAGTACGAATGCATTACCAAGTTGCTGATGCTGAAAACTTACCATTTGACGATGATAGCTTCGATTACGTGTTTTCAAGTTTAGCGCTGCAATGGTGTACAGATTTAAGTTACCCACTAAAAGAAGTGCGCCGCGTGCTAAAAAATGGTGGGAAAGCGTGGTTCTCTACACTGGTTGATGGATCACTGTATGAGCTGCGTGCATCATGGGAAAAAATTGATGCATATCAACACGTCAATAACTTTCTAACGCTCAATCAGGTAAAAATTGCGTTAGCGCAATCTCGATGTGACAGCCATCAACTAGACTTGACCACCATCACAGTTTGGTACGACTCTGCATTTTCAGTTATGCGTGACCTCAAAGGTATAGGTGCAAATCACGTAAGCGGGCGCTCACACGGTTTAACTAGTCGCGAGACTTTGTTAAAAGTTGAGCATGCGTACCAAGCGTTTAAAAACGATCAAGGTCTTCTACCTGCAAGTTATCAGGTTTGTTTTGGAGTAATACATCTATGATTGATGCTTTTTTTATTGCTGGTACGGATACTGATGTTGGAAAGACGGTAGCGTCTAAAGCCATTTTGCAAGCGATCGCAGCAAAAGGACTAAACACTATTGGTTATAAGCCAGTGGCAGCAGGGAGTGACAAGACTGAAGCGGGATGGCGTAACTCTGATGCTTTACACTTACAAGACGCCGCAACACTCGATGTGGCCTATGATGATGTGAACCCATACGCTTTAGAGTTGCCTGCTTCTCCCCACATTGCAGCGAAGCATGAACATGTCGAAATAAGTTACGATGTTCTGAGTCAAAAACTGGCTCAACATAAGCAGCAAGCCGATGTTGTTCTCGTTGAAGGTGCTGGAGGCTGGCGTGTGCCAGTATCCGATACGGACTGTTTATCTACATGGGTAAAAGAAGAGCAGTTACCTGTTGTACTGGTGGTTGGCATTAAATTAGGCTGTTTGAGCCACGCTTTACTCACAGCGGAGAGTATTAAAGCGGATGGTTTGAATCTTGTTGGCTGGGTGGCAAACCGCGTCAACCCAGGCACAGAGCACTACGCTGACATTATCGAGATGCTAGAAGCACGTATCGATGCACCTAAGCTTGGGGAAATTCCATATATTCCAAGTGCTAAACGCAAAGAGCTAGGCAAGTACATTAATGTAGAGCCGTTGCTAAACACTGACTAATGGTGTTTAGGATAAAAGACTAAAAAACCCAAAGGGCTGCGCAATGCAGCCCTTTCTTGTTGGTGTAACCTAAAAAGTCAGATTACTTATCTTGGCTGAGCCCCATCAATGCCTGTTGTGTTTCTGCAACACGCTGAGACATATGATGATCGGTTGAAATACCAAGTTGTTGCTTTGCCTCGTCCTCTGAGATGCCTAGGTGACAACGTAGTAAATCAATAGCCATTTGATAGTCGTTAGTTTCTACCATGGTTTTTCCCTCAATACATGGAGTTTTTGAGCTCACCCAATGCACTTTTTGCAATGTACTTAGAGTGGCTCTGTTTTGTTCATCTCATTCGAATTTAGCATGTCCATGTGGCCGCACAATAAGACCAAAGTCTATAGCAGAGCTAACGTACTATTTTTGGTCTATTAAAAAATTTCTAGCTAAGTTGCTAAGAGGTGATAGATTTAACACCAAGATCATCTATCAATAGATGATGAGTAGCTCAGAGCTTATTTCATCATTTTGATAAATGTATATGAACGGAGGTTCCTGCTCCTACCAAAGCATGTTTTGAAATCGCTTGAATCAAATATTTCAGTCCCGAAAACAAATGTTGCAATTTATTGCTTAACCTTGTTTTTATCGCGGATAGACTATATCTATAACGCACGGAACATGAAAATCAACGGAATTGGCTTTTATAGCGATTACCATTTGTTCCTTATAACAATCCGTTTTAAAAAAACGATAAGCTTCCTCGGAGAAAAGTAATGAAGCGAATTATGTTATTCCTAGCAACTAACCTAGCTGTCGTGCTAGTGCTTAGTGTTGTTCTGAATATTGTTTACGCTGTAACTGGAATGCAACCAGGCAGTCTGTCAGGTTTACTTGTAATGGCTGCTGTATTTGGTTTTGGTGGCGCATTTATTTCGTTGATGATGTCAAAGGGTATGGCGCTACGCTCGGTTGGTGGTATGGTCATTGAAAGCCCGCGCAACGAAACGGAGCATTGGTTAGTCGAAACTGTGGGTCGTCAAGCTCAACAAGTGGGTATTGGTATGCCAACGGTGGCTATTTATGATTCACCAGATATCAATGCATTTGCGACAGGTGCAAAGCGAGATGACTCTCTTGTCGCAGTTTCTACTGGTCTTTTACACAATATGACTCGTGATGAGGCAGAGGCAGTACTTGCACACGAAGTGAGCCATATTGCAAATGGTGATATGGTCACGATGACGTTGATGCAAGGTGTCGTGAACACGTTTGTTATCTTCCTATCACGCTTTATTGCCAATATCGTGGCATCGAACGATGATGAAGAAGGCCAAGGTACAAATATGATGGTTTATTTTGGCGTATCCATGGTGCTTGAACTGGTATTTGGTTTCCTAGCTAGCTTCTTGACTATGTGGTACAGCCGTCATCGCGAATTCCACGCGGACGCAGGTGCAGCGCGCCTCGTTGGCAAAGAAAAAATGATTGCGGCTCTAGAGCGTTTGAAGGTGAGTCATGAATCTCAACTGGATGGCACCATGATGGCATTTGGTATCAACGGTAAGCAGTCGCTGACTGAGCTACTAATGAGCCACCCTCCGCTAGATAAACGTATTGCAGCGTTGCGAGGCCAGCAATACTAACTGTGTCTACTTAAATAATTGTTAATCTGCTGAAAAGGCTTGGTTTTGACCAAGCCTTTTTTTTCGCCGATTGATCGCGTGCGAACTTCATCACGTACTACTTACAGAAATAAAGTTATACAAAATTATTTTTGTACAACTTTGGTGGAATGAACTATCTTGTACATATAATAATTTTGTACAACTTAATGGGCGTGTAGGAGTAAAAAATGGACATACAGTCTGTTGGCAATATCTATCAAAAGCTCAACAAAGCGAACTTACATCTGCTTAAGGATATATATCACCAAGATGTAGTATTTGAGGACGCAGCGCATCGTTTAGAAGGATGGCCAGCACTTTCGGATTATTTCACCTCATTATATGCCAACGTCATCAGTTGTGATTTTGTAATCCATGAGCATCAACAAGTTGGAGATACAGGCTTCCTAACTTGGACAATGGACCTTCAGCATCCCAAACTTCAGAAGGGTGCGCCTATTCTCGTCAATGGTGTTTCGCACCTCAAATTTAGCGAAGGTCAGGTCATTTATCACCGAGACTATTTTGATCTCGGAGAGATGCTCTATGAGCATTTACCGTTACTTGGTTCAGTCGTTAAAACCATCAAGCAGAGGTTAGGACAATGAACAACACCATCTTAATCACAGGCGCCACCTCCGGAATAGGAAGACAGCTTGCCCTAGATTACGCGAACTCAGAATGGAATGTGATTGCTTGTGGTCGGAATCAAGATGTTCTTGCAGAACTGGAGGCAGTTTCTTCCAAAATTCATACATTGCAGTTTGATGTGACAAATTATGAGGAAACTCAGCAGGCGCTCTCTAACTTGCCCTTTACGCCAAACACATGGGTTTTTAACGCAGGCGATTGTGAGTACATGGATGAGGGAGTGGTCGACGCGAAACTCATGGCGCGTGTGATGAACGTAAATGTTGTCGGTGTTGCCAACTGCGTTGAAGGCTGCCAAGTACATTTAGAGAGAGGGCACCGCATTGTTATTGTTGGCTCTATCGCATCAGAAGTGGCACTGCCTCGTGCAGAAGCTTACGGCGCATCCAAAGCGGCAGTCAGTTATTTTGCACGCACGCTCGCCGTCGACTTGAAAAAGAAAGGGATCAAAGTGGTAACGGTGTTTCCTGGTTTTGTTGAAACGCCGTTGACTGACAAAAACGACTTCGAAATGCCAATGATCATTTCTACTCAGCAAGCGTCGGACTCTATCAGGAAGCAGTTAGCCGCCAACAAGACCTATATCTATTTCCCGGCGAGATTTACCAGTATTTTACGTTTTATCTCGTTACTTCCATACAGTTGGCAAGCTCGCCTAACTGCTAAACTCGTATCATAAGAAGGAATAAAAATGAAAACAGCAGGAAGAAAGAAGATAGCGATTGTGGGAACGGGAATCTCTGGCCTTACTTGTGGTTATTACTTGCATAAAGAACATGATGTAACGCTGTTTGAAGCGAACGATTACATCGGTGGCCATACTGCAACCGTTGATGTGAGCCTTGATGGTAAAGAATACGCGATAGATACTGGGTTCATCGTCTATAACGACCGTACGTACCCTAATTTCATTAAAATGATGAGCGAGATTGGCGTTGAAGGTCTGCCGACTCAAATGAGCTTCAGTGTCAGAAATGATGGGAACGGACTAGAGTACAACGGCCACACAGTGTCGACATTGTTTGCTCAAAAACGTAACTGGGCAAACCCTAAATTTTATCGATTTATCTTCGAGATACTTCGTTTCAATAAACTTGCCAAGCGCTTCGCTAGCGAGCAGTCCACGCACTCTCAGACGTTAGGTGAGTTCCTTGACGAACACAAATTCAGTGCTTTCTTTACCGATAACTACATTTTACCGATGGGTGCTGCGATTTGGTCGTCGACTTTAGCTGACATGCGCGCATTCCCTCTTATGTTCTTCTTACGTTTCTTCCTCAACCACGGTCTGCTAGATGTGACTAACCGACCACAATGGTATGTGATTAAAGGTGGTTCACGTTCATACATTCCACCATTGACCAAAGGCTTTGCCGAGAATATTCGTCTTAATAGTCCTGTCGAAAAAGTGGTTCGCAACGAAAAAGGGGTTGGCGTTCAAGTTCGCGGAGAAACGCATTGGTTTGATGACGTTATCTTTGCTTGTCACAGTGATCAAGCAATGAGAATGCTAGAGGATATCAGCCCAATTGAGCAGGAAATCTTGGGGGATATGACATACCAAGCAAATGAAGTTGTTCTTCATACCGACTCTGCCGTACTACCAAAACGTAAGGCAGCATGGGCATCATGGAACTACCTATTGGAAGGCAGTGAGGAGGAACAGCAACGCCTCCCTTCGCTCACTTATAACATGAACATTCTTCAGCATATTCAATCAGAACACACGTTTTGTGTAACGTTGAATAGTACTGAGCAAATTAACTCAAATAAAGTCTTGCGTTCGTTCACTTATCATCATCCAGTATTCACCACTGAGTCTATTGCAGCGCAGCAGCGCAAAAATGAGATACAGGGTAAACAAAGTACCTGGTTCTGCGGCGCTTATTGGTACAACGGTTTTCATGAAGATGGCGTGCGTAGCGCGCTTGATGTTGTGAAAGAACTAGAAGAAAAGTACCGCGAACAAAATGTGGTTCCTTTCGAAAAAGGCGCAGCGTGATATGGATAGCCAAATGAACAGCCGATTGTTTATAGGCAACGTTCGTCACCGTCGATTCACGCCTGTGAATCATGAGTTGAACTACTCTTTATTTATGCCCGCCATCGATGTAGACGAGATCGATGCTTTAGAGAAAAAAGTATGGGGTTTTGGTTCGCGTTGGTGGCATTGGGCTCGCTTTAAGCGCAGTGATTACATTGGTGAAGGTAGCGTCAAGTCGGCAGTGCACAGCAAAATTGAAGAACTGACAGGTGTTCGCTGTACCGGCAAGGTAATCGCAGTCTGTCACTTGCGTTATCTAGGACTTTATTTCAGTCCCGTTAATTTCTACTACGTTTATAACACGGAAGGAGAATGGAAGTATCTCCTCGCAGAGGTGAGTAACACTCCTTGGAATGAACGACATTACTACGTGGTGTCAGCAGATAAAGAAGAAGAAAAGTTTGGTTGGGAACAAGATAAAGCATTCCATGTTTCACCATTCAACCCGATTGACCAACTCTACCGCTGGAGAATTAAACCTTTGACAGACAAGTTGAATATTCATCTTGAATGTCACAAAGGAGAGAAACACTTTGATGCCACCATGGTTATGAAAGCCAAGCCACTTTCAAGCAAAACCTTATTGAGGTGTTTGATCGTTACACCAATACAAACGGTAAAAGTAATGGTTGGTATTTATTGGCACGCATTAAAACTTTGGGTGAAAGGCGCACCTTTTTATTCTCATCCTAAATATTCAACGCATGAAGAAATAGAAGCCGATACTGAAAAAACAGACAAAAAAAATAAAAAGCACAAGGAGAATTCTGCATGTTAAATACTAGTTCTATGACATTGCCGCGTAAATTGACGACAACGCAAAAAGCGGCTCGCGGAGTTATTTTTCAATGTCTGCAAAAAATGGAAATCGGCTGCTTAACAGTTATTGAAAGTTTTAAGACGGAAACGACAGAGCGAAGCGAGCGTTTTAGTGCGCCAAATGGGGAGTACAGTGGTCAACCTGTTGTCGCTACTATAGAGGTAAAACATCCAGGCTTTTATTCACGGACCTTGCAGGGCGGCAGTATTGCTGCTGGTGAGGCTTATATGGATGGGTGGTGGGATAGCCCCGATTTAACCTCATTAATGAAACTGATGGCCCTTAACATGCGTGCTCTAGATAAACTCGAAGAGCAAGGCAGTTGGTTGACTAAAATACTGTACAAGTTCAGTCATTGGTCAAACAGAAACTCTGAAGAGAACTCACGTAAAAATATCCATGCGCATTACGACTTGGGTAACAACCTATACGAAGCGTTCCTTGATACCAATATGCTGTACTCGTCGGCGCTTTACAATCATGCGGATGACTCTCTAGAGCAGGCTCAAATCAACAAAATGGATCGTCTATGTCAGCAACTTGAGCTGAAATCTACCGATCATGTTGTTGAAATTGGCACTGGGTGGGGCGCTATGGCGATTTACATGGCTGAACAATACGGTTGTCAGGTCACCACAACAACGATATCTGAAGAGCAACACGCGTACGCGGAGCAAAAAATCAAAGAGCGTGGCTTAGAAGACAAAATCACTCTACTCAAAGAAGATTACCGAAACCTAACCGGCACTTATGACAAGCTCGTTTCTATTGAAATGATTGAAGCTGTGGGCAAACAATTCCTGCCTTCGTACATTAAGGTCTGTGAGTCTTTATTGAAGTCTGGTGGCTTGATGGCGATTCAAGCGATTACGATTGCCGATCAGCGTTACGATTACTACAGTAACAACGTCGACTTTATCCAAAAGTACATTTTCCCGGGTGGTTTTTTACCGTCGGTAACCTCACTAACCCAAGCAACAACAAAGTACAGTGACTTAGTGACGCGAGACTTGTTCGATATTGGTTTGGACTACGCCAAGACGCTGAACGAATGGCACCTTCGTTTTAATCGAGCAGAGAATGAAGTGCGCTCGTTTGGCTACGACGACCGCTTTGTGCGTATGTGGCGCTACTATTTGAGCTACTGTGAAGGTGGCTTTTTGGCTCGCACGATCAGTGCAGTTCACATGACGTTTCAACGCCCGTAGTTCGTTATGAAGGTATTTCTTGCTTCGACATGGTTCCAACTCTGCTGGTTTGCAGCGGTGCTTGGAACCTATCAATGGCAATGGGTCACGTTATTCCTTACTTTGGCAACCCTACTATATTGTCTGAAAAGCGATGTATCTTCGCTCAAAAGTATTGGTGTGATCGTCACGAGCGGGCTCGTGCTTGATACGCTCAATCAACAACTCTCGGTCTTTGTCTTTCCAACCCCATGGCTGCCAGTCTGGTTATTATGCTTGTGGGTTTTGTTTTCTTGGTATGCCTATCAACTTAAGTCAATTTTGTACCGTTTCCCAAAAACCTACGTATCAATAGTAGGCGGACTCGGAGGAACAGTGAGCTACTTTGCTGGCTATAAGCTCCAAGCCGTTGAATTTGGATTTAGCACTGGCGCTACACTGGCAATGTTGTTTGTCGAATGGTGCGTCATGATGCTCTTGATACTCAAGGTGTACGGAAATGAAAAGCTTGAAGAGAGTTTTAACTCAGAGACTGACTAGGTTGCTTGCGTTGGTAATAGTAACTGGTTCTTTTGCTCTGCAAGCTCAACCCGTTGGAAACAGCGAAGCTGCTAGCCACATTGCTAATTGGAAGGGATGGAAAACTGTTGGAGAAGCCCAACTTACCTGGTTCATCTTCGATATTTATCACTCAAGATTAAAAGCGCCTGATGGAAAGTTCGTCGTAAGCGATGACATATCGCCACATCCCCTTGCGTTGGAAATTAATTACAAGAGAGACATCAGTAAGCAACAGCTGCTTGATGTGACGGATGAGCAGTGGGCGAAATTGGGTTTTACTGACTCATATCGAAAAACTTGGATCAGCGAGCTCGATCGTATGTTTCCTGATATTCAAAAAGGTGACGAGCTTACTTATCTAACAGATGGAAAATCTGGTCAGCTGTTTTATAAGCAGGTTGGGGACGTGCAAGTAAAGAACGTTGGCATCATTGAAGACGAACGAATGAACGATGCATTTTTAGCTATATGGTTATCACCCAACACAGAATTTCCGAAACTCCGAAAACAATTGATAGGGCAGGTTAGATAGTGTTTAAACGAATTTGTAAATCAGCGACTTTAGTGGCAGCTGTTTTTCTTTCGGCATGTTCCGCAGACATTGATAATTACCGCTTTTCTACACCGACTTTTGACGTATTCGGTTATTTCGAAGGCGACATAAAGGCGTGGGGGATGGTGCAAGATTATACCGAACAGCAAACCCGTCGCTTTGAAGTCGATATAGTGGGTACTGTAGAAGGTGATACGCTGACGCTGGTGGAAGACTTCGTGTTTGATGACGGAGAGGTGGACCAGCGAATTTGGGTTATCACTAGATTAGAAGACGGTAGTTATGAAGGTAAGGCAGACGATATTATAGGTGTAGCAACAGGGGAAGAGCAGGGCAATGCGCTACAGTGGCAATATGACTTTGAGCTACAAATGGAGGATTCATCAGTGACGGTTGCTTTTGATGATTGGCTTTATCGTCAGGATGACAGACACGTTTTCAATCTAACGAAAATAAAAAAGTTTGGTGTGGAAGTAGGAACAATAACCTTGTTCTTCCAAAAGCAGCCATAACAAATGGGGCTGATCTTCAATTAATAATCCATTCCATATAACTAAAATTATTTTCTCCCGACCTAACTCTCCTAACTAAAAAAGGTTGACGCTTTCGCGTCAACCTTTTAAGTATCTGGTCGTTACAGGAGTATTACAGCTTATCTGTCAGCTCGATTGCTTGACCGATATAGTTCGCTGGTGTCATCTCTTTCAGACGTGCTTTCTCGTGCTCAGGAAGCTCAAGACCGTCGATGAAGTTACGCATTGCTTCGCCGTCAACACGCTTACCACGAGTTAGCTCTTTTAGCTTCTCGTATGGCTTCTCGATGCCGTAACGACGCATTACCGTTTGTACTGGCTCTGCTAGTACTTCCCAGTTCTTGTCTAGTTCAGCAAGAAGCGCTTCACGGTTTACTTCTAGCTTGCTGATGCCTTTAAGCGTAGAAGTGTAAGCGATGATAGCGTAGCCAACACCAACACCAAGGTTACGTAGAACCGTTGAGTCAGTTAGGTCACGTTGCCAACGAGAGATAGGCAGTTTCTGTGCTAGGTGGCCGAATACAGCGTTCGCAAGACCTAGGTTACCTTCTGAGTTTTCAAAGTCGATTGGGTTAACTTTGTGAGGCATTGTTGAAGAACCGATCTCACCAGCAATAGTTTTTTGCTTGAAGTGGCCTAGTGCAATGTAACCCCAAACGTCACGGTCGAAGTCAATCAGGATAGTGTTGAAACGAGCGATAGCGTCGAACAGCTCAGCGATGTAATCGTGCGGTTCGATTTGAGTTGTGTAAGGGTTCCAAGTTACGCCTAGAGACTCTGTGATGAATTCTTCAGAGAACTTGTGCCAATCTAGCTCTGGGTAAGCAGAAAGGTGTGCATTGTAGTTACCTACTGCACCGTTGATTTTCGCTAGGATCTCAACGTTTTCGATTTGCTTGAATTGACGCTCCATACGGTACGCCACGTTTGCCATTTCTTTACCCATAGTAGATGGAGAAGCAGGCTGACCGTGTGTACGAGATAGAAGAGGAATGTCGCGGTATTCCTCTGCTAGTGCTTTGATAGCGTCGATTAGGTTACGGATTTCTGGAAGAATCACGTTCTCACGAGCTTCTTTAAGCATTAGAGCGTGTGATGTGTTGTTGATGTCTTCAGAAGTACATGCGAAGTGGAAGAACTCGTTTACTGCGTGCAGTTCAGGAACGTCTGCTACTTTCTCTTTTAGGAAGTACTCAACCGCTTTTACGTCGTGGTTAGTTGTACGCTCGATCTCTTTGATACGGCGTGCATCTTCTTCAGAGAAGTTTGCAGCAAGGTCGTCTAGGAATTGGTTTGCTTCTGCGCTAAACGCTGGCACTTCTGCAATTTCAGCAGTAGCAGCAAGCTTTTGTAGCCAGCGGATTTCAACGATAGTACGGTACTTTAGTAGACCGTATTCACTGAAAATTTCGCGTAACGCAATTGTCTTGCTTCCGTAACGGCCGTCTACTGGTGAAACAGCAGTCAATGCTGACAGTTCCATGATGTTCTCCTGAATTGGGTTTCTAAATTTCGTGAGCTTTATACCAATAACTGTGGCAATTGTCACGAATATTGCGCAAACGTTTGCGCGAGATTTGTTTTAGTCGAAAAAAATGAGCTCGCGATAAACGCGAGCTGCTTATTTGATATTTTACTACAGACGAGCAAGAAGGATTTGTGCTTGCTCTACCATCTTCTTGCGACCGAAGATTAGGTGGCGACGCTTACCACCAACTTGACGCCAAAGAACTGCACTACGAATGCCAGATAACAACAGCGCACGAACTTTGTGTTGGCTTGCCGTCTGCTGCAGTACAGATGGCGTGCCCGTTACTTGAATGCGTGGGCCAATAGGGCTAACGACATCCAGATAGATGCTCGCTAAATTGCTGATCATTTGATCGTCTAGTAGCTCAAAGTGCTCTGACTGACGCTTGGCCATTTGAATACGATCGCCAAGCTGAGACATAGCATCGTTACGAGAGCTTAACTTACGTTCTAACGCCATTAAACTAATAATGTAACGAGTAATTTCACTGCCTGATGGTGTGCTATCAATCCCTTTAACCAAGCATTCTAGGCCGAGCTTTAGATCGGCTTCGCGACCGAATACGCCAACTGTGTTAGCAGGGTTCGTGCTCAAAATAGCGTTGATTGATGTTTCAAAAGCATCTTGATCACAATGTCCGTTTCTCGCTACCTGTTGAACTAAAGCAACAGCTTGGCAAATCCCAGCGAAAGCGATAGTACGGTCATAAAGTGTATTCGCCACGTAACGACTCCTAAGCTTGAGAATATTTAATGCGTTGCTCGATGATGCCGCCACCTAGGCACACGTCACCTTTGTAGAACACTGCTGATTGACCTGGAGTTACAGCAATTTGTGGCTCGTCAAAGATAACTTTAATGTTTTCATCATCGATAGGGATGATTGTACAAGGAATATCTTCCTGACGGTAACGAGTTTTCACTGTGCACTTCATAACATCGCGAATTGGCTCACGATCTACCCAGTGAAGTTGTGATGCAAGTAGACCTTCTGATTTCAACATTGGATGGTCTTTACCTTGAACGGCAATCAAAACGTTACGTTCTAGATCTTTCTCACCAACGAACCATGGGTCCTCGTTACCACCGCCGCCTTTACGGCCACCGATGTGTAGACCTTTACGCTGACCAAGTGTGTGGTACATCAGGCCTTGATGTTGACCAATCACTTCGCCTTCAGGTGTTTCGATGTTGCCTGGTTGAGCTGGAAGGTAGCGACCTAGGAATTCTGTAAACTTGCGTTCGCCGATGAAACAAATACCCGTAGAGTCTTTCTTCTTCGCCGTGATTAGATCTTGCTCTTCCGCGATGCGGCGTACTTCTGGCTTCTCTAGGTCACCAACAGGGAATAGGCTACGCGCAATTTGCTCGTTGCTTAATGTGTACAGGAAGTAGCTTTGATCTTTGTTGCCATCTAGACCACGTAGCATCTGTGGTTTTTCACCGTTTTCTGGGAAAGAGCGACGCACATAGTGGCCCATTGCAATGTAATCAGCATCAAGTACTTCATCAGCGAATTCTAGGAATGCTTTGAACTTGATTTCTTTGTTACAAAGAATGTCAGGGTTCGGAGTACGGCCAGCTTTGTATTCAGCAAGGAAGTACTCAAATACGTTATCCCAGTATTCGGCAGCAAAGTTGATAGTGTGTAGGTGGATGCCTAGCTTGTCACATACTGCCTGAGCGTCAGCAAGATCTTCTGCCGCTGTACAATATTCTTCGTTGTCATCTTCTTCCCAGTTCTTCATGAAAAGGCCTTCTACTTGGTAGCCTTGCTGCTTTAGAAGATACGCGGAAACAGATGAATCAACGCCGCCGGACATACCGACGATGACTTTCTTTTGACTGTTATCAGACATTACTAAACACCACTTAAATAAACGGGATGCAGATTCTATCAGAATCCACAGACCGGTGACAGATCCGAGATCGAAATCACAATTCGTTTCGCTGGATTTTTCTTCAACAAAGATTCGAACGAGTAATTTCGCAAGTATAGAAGAGGTATATATGGCATAGTTGGCCAAAATCCAAGAGGAAACACCAAATGACAGAAGAAAACCAATTTATGCAAGAAAGTGAGTTGATTGAAATTGTTGAAAATCAGCTCGAAGATGGTAACCCGCTTAAAGTAAAAGAAACCCTTATGCGTTTAATGATGACTGGCACACCACGTGAAGATGCGGTTGCGATGATGGCATGTGCGATGTCAATTGAGATTTTTGATGTGATGAAGAATGAAGGTGAGTTCAACCTAAAGCGTTATAGCGAGCACCTTGAGCAACTACCAGATCTCAGCTTTATGGAAGGTGAATAAGCCACCTAAAAGAAAAAAGTAGTCAGCAAACGTTTGCTATAATCGCTTTTATTGCTGCTTTATTATTAGCGGTATAGAATCCGCTCTCCTTTTCATCCCCTTACTCAGACTGACAATATGAAATTTCCTGGACAACGCAAATCGAAGCACTATTTTCCTGTTCATGCTCGTGACCCGCTGGTGAGCCAAGCACAAGAAAGCAAGAAGATGACGCGCACTCACATCATTGGTATTGACCAAACCTTGGTTGATATTGAAGCAAAAGTTACAACGGATGTGATTGAAAAGTACGGTCTGAGTAAAGGTCACTCTCTGGTTATCGATGACGAAAGAGCAGAAGAGTTATACCAGCAACTGAAAGAAGAGAACTTGATTACCAATGAGTATGCGGGCGGTACAATTGGTAACACGCTACATAACTACTCCGTGCTAGCGGATGACCGCTCCACACTACTTGGAGTGATGAGCCAGGATATTAAGATTGGCAGCTACGGTTACCGTTATCTTTGTAATACATCAAGCCGCATGGATTTGAACTACCTACAAGGTGTAGATGGTGCAATTGGCCGTTGCTTTGCTCTTATCACAGAAGACGGTGAACGTACTTTTGCTATCAGCGAAGGGCAAATGAACCAACTCCATCCTGATAGCATTCCAGAGAAAATCTTTAAAAATGCATCAGCACTTGTACTGACGTCATATCTAGTACGTTGCAAAGACGGCGACCCAATGCCGGAAGCAACAATGAAAGCGATTGAGTACGCGAAAAAGAATGATGTGCCTGTTGTTCTGACTCTAGGCACAAAGTTTGTTATTCAAGATGATCCTAAATATTGGCAAGAATTCATTCGAGATAACGTTTCTGTCGTTGCGATGAATGAAGATGAAGCAGAAGCTCTGACAGGGGAATCTGATCCACTTGCTGCGTCTGACAAAACATTGGAGTGGGCTGATCTAGTATTGTGCACGGCGGGTCCTGTAGGTCTATTTATGGCTGGGTATACGGAAGATAGCGCGAAGCGCGAAACTTCTTTGCCATTACTTCCAGGGTCAATTGCTGAATTTAATCGTTATGAATTTAGTCGTCCGGCGAAAAAAGACTCATGCGAGACGCCAATAAAAGTGTACTCGCATATCTCGCCATATATGGGTGGCCCAGAAAAAATTAAGAATACAAATGGCGCAGGTGATGCCGCGTTATCTGCTGTTCTTCATGATATGGCAGCAAATAAATACCATAAAGAAAATGTGCCTAATTCAAGCAAGCACAGTAACGAGTATTTAACTTACTCTTCTTTTTCTCAAGTCTGCAAATACGCAAACCGCGCGAGCTACGAAGTTCTCGTGCAACATTCACCACGATTGTCGCGCGGACTTCCTGAGCGAGAAGATAGCCTAGAAGAAGCATACTGGGAACGTTAATACGAAGCAGTTTAATTAACTATTCTGTAACTAAAGTAAAAGGCACATTAAGAAATGTGCCTTTTTTATTTGTAATGGTTTAAATAAAAAAGGCTCCCTATGGGAGCCTTTTAAAAATAGCACGGATCTAGATTAGGAACTCATCCAGAGATTTACCTGCATCAAGTTGCTCTTGAATCGCCGAAGGTGTACGACCTTGGCCAGTCCAAGTTTTCTCATTACCGTTTGAATCTGTGTATTTGTATTTAGCAGGGCGAGGTGCGCGCTTCGCTTTGCCTTTCGTCTTAGTTTCGCCAGATAGCGCAGTAATAAGTGCTTCTACGTCAATACCGTCTTGAGCGATTTTCTCAGCAATCTCTGCAAGCTTAGCTTCTTGCTCTGCTTGTGCTGCGCGTTCTGCTTCTTCTGCTTCACGACGCTCATCTACGACAGTAGTGAGTTTATCTAGAGCTTCTTCCAATTGTTCTAGAGTCAGCTCACGAGAAAATGCACGAAGGCTACGGATATTTAGAAGGGTTTTAGTCAGCTCTGACATAACGATTCCTATTAAAAGGTTAATGTGTTGGGCACTTTTTATCGTTACGATTAAATAATGCCAATCTATAAATAAACAAAGAGTCCTTATATTTAACTTTATCTTTTCCTTATGTGCAAATGCTAAATCAAGATTTTGTTTAAATTTGACTATTTTTTAAAGCAATTAATATTATTACACTCGAAATAAATCATTATTAGATGAGAACTAAAATCAACAATCATTATTGTATAGAGAGAGTGACAGCTTGGTTTTTTATAAAAAAATTTGAGTTATTACTTAAAAATATGAAGCATCCATCTTTAATGCTGTGTCATATATCCTTAATTTATTGATATAAGATAAACCATGATATTTCTAAGGTAGTAATAATGTTTCATAAATAACATGATTGATGTGATTTCAGTTGCACAAAACTTATGGAAGTAGGCAAGGTTTATAAATTATCTCAGTCATTATTTATTTGTTTAATTTAGTTTGATGTGTTGCATTGACTCTCATCATAAGTACAATGGCTGCCACCTGATGCAATATTGCAGACAATTTGTTGTTAATTTGTACAGTTAGTGGTTAATTGTTTGTTGTTGCCGTAGAGGCGCGGTCTCGAAGAGTAGCTATTATTGGGGTGATGCCAATGAATAATAGTGGAAGGCGAAGATTGCCGAAGTAAGTAACTCATCAAAGTTACTTGCTGGGGTTGTATCTGAAAGGAACAACACTGCCATAGTATATATTCACATTAAACTATGGAGCGCTACTGTAGGGTTGGGTGGAGTGTTCGCTTCCCTGTCGCTAAGTTCAACATGAGCACGTATCGTATGCTACGTGACTTGTCTGCAGTAGATCTCTAGCCAAACTTTGGTTTTTGAAGATCATGAATTTAATAGATTTTTCTAGTTCTCCTGTTTCATTGTTGCCACCTATTGTCGCTTTGACTTTGGCGATTTTGACTCGACGTGTATTAGTTTCCTTGGGTGTAGGTATCGTGCTAGGTGCGGTGCTACTTAATAGCTGGTCTATCAGCGACACCGCAGGTTACGTCAGTTCTCAAGTTTCTTCTGTCTTTATTGAAGATGGCGGAATTAACACTTGGAACATGAGCATTGTTGGTTTCCTAATCTTATTAGGTATGACAACAGCTTTATTAACGCTATCTGGCGGTACTCGTGCTTTTGCTGAATGGGCACAATCTCGAGTGAAGAGTAAACGCGGCTCCAAACTTCTTGCCGCCTTTTTAGGCGTATTCATTTTTGTCGATGATTACTTTAATAGCCTTGCTGTTGGTGCGATCTCTCGCCCAGTAACCGATCGCTTTTATGTGTCTCGCGCTAAGCTTGCGTACATTCTAGACTCAACCGCTGCTCCAATGTGTGTAATTATGCCTGCTTCTAGCTGGGGGGCTTACATTATTACTATTATTGGCGGGATCTTAGTCTCACATGGGATCACAGAGTATTCGGCTCTTGGCGCATATGTTCGTCTTATCCCAATGAACTTCTACGCCGTTTTTGCGCTGCTAATGGTGTTCGCTGTTGCGTGGTTTGGTCTTGATATTGGTAAAATGCGTGAGCATGAGATCTCTGCATCGCAAGGTCGTGGCTTTGATAAAGATAAAGAAAATGACTCGCAAGAAGCGCATGACCTAAACGAAGAGCTAGATATCCGTGAAAGTGAAAAGGGTAAAGTGTCAGATTTGATACTTCCTATCGTAACGCTGATTATCGCGACTATCGCTTCAATGCTTTACACGGGTGGCCAAGCATTGGCTGCTGATGGTAAAGAATTTGCGCTTCTTGGTGCTTTTGAAAATACAGATGTAGGTACATCACTAATCTACGGTAGCTTGCTTGGCTTAGCAGTTGCACTGTTTACTGTTGTGAAGCAAGGTCTACCAATGGCTGAGATCACACGTACACTTTGGATTGGTGCTAAGTCTATGTTTGGTGCGATTCTAATCTTAGTATTTGCCTGGACCATTGGTTCTGTTATCGGTGATATGAAGACTGGTACTTACCTTTCGACAATGGCGCAGGGCAACATTAACCCGCACTGGCTACCAGTTATCCTATTCTTGTTGTCTGGCCTGATGGCGTTCTCAACAGGTACTTCATGGGGTACGTTCGGCATCATGCTTCCAATCGCTGGAGACATGGCTGGCGCAACAGACGTAGCGCTAATGCTACCGATGCTGAGTGCGGTTTTAGCTGGTGCGGTATTCGGTGACCATTGTTCACCAATCTCAGATACGACTATCCTGTCATCGACGGGTGCACGTTGTAACCACATTGATCACGTATCAACACAGCTACCTTATGCATTATCAGTCGCGCTTGTTTCATGCGTCGGCTTTATTGCCCTTGGTATGACTGCTTCAATTGCGTTTTCGTTCATTGCAGCGTCGATAACATTCGTTATCGTTTGCGCTATTTTGTCATGGCTTTCAAAGTCTAAAATAGCGTCTTGCCAGAGTGCGTAAGTTGTTTTGAATAGATTCGTTACAGAGGGAAGCTCCGCTAATTTAGCGGAGCTTTTTTTTAACGCGACTTAGGTGAGGGGGGCAATCGCGTTTTTGGGGATAAAAGTCTCGTGTTAAGAGCGAATTGTTTGTGTACCGAGCTCTCCTTGATGGGCTGTAATGGAAAAGCAATCCATCTTCTTCTTAGTTCTAAGCAAAGACTATGCCCATTTTAAGCTTTTGATTTTTAATACAGCAAAATACGCATGGTTGCGATGCAGAGTTAACTAAATGATATCTAAAGAGTTACCTGTTACACAGTGTTACGTTACACCTATACAGTATTTAAACATTTAAGTTGTATTTCTTTATTAATCGATAAAGCGTTGTTCTTGAAATGCCGAGGTGACGTGCAGCCGCACTCATATTGTGTTTATTTTCTTCGATAGCTTGCAGTAGGTAGTCGAGATCAATTTGGTCCACAGAAGGGAGCAATTGCCTCTCATTGTTATCAAGGCCCAAGTCGGCGACGAGAAGCGTGTGATCTTCACACATCACAATTGCTCGTTGGATGACATTACGCAGTTCTCTTACGTTGCCTGGCCAACGATGTTTGAGGAGCTTGGCTTTTACCTTATCAGACATTTTTTGTACCTGACCATGAGACAGATCTGCTAGGAAGTGTTCAGATAAAATAATAATGTCTTTTCCACGCTTTCTCAGTGGAGGGATAGTTAATGGCAATATATTAAGCCGATAGAATAGATCTTCACGAAATCCTCCTTGTACGACTTCATTTTTCAAATCCACGTGGCTTGCTGCAATGACCCTACAGTCCACGTCAATGAATTTATCCGCTCCGACTTTATGGATTTGTTTACTCTCCAAAAAGTGAAGGAGGTGGATTTGTAGGTCTGGTGGCATGTCACCAATTTCATCAAGAAATAGGGTGCCTTTATGTGCCTTTTGAATAAAACCTATACGCTCTGAGATTGCGCCTGTAAATGCTCCTTTTTCGTGGCCGAAAAGCTCGGATGCAATAAGACCACTTGGAATGGCTCCACAGTTGACTTCCACAAAAGGTGCTGAGTGTCTGTTCGACAATTGATGAATAAGGCGAGCGCAAAGACCTTTCCCAACACCAGTTTCACCCTGAATGAGGACTTCAGCATCACATTGAGCGTACTTTTGTATTGCAGTACGAAGTTCTTGGATACAGGCACTATTGCCGATCAACGGGTATAGTGCCGTATCGTCGAAATCTACAGCTTGTTTATTACTACCGTTACGCAGTTTCATTGTTAATCACTATTTTTTGCCCCGCTCTAATAATAGTTTTGAATGACTTGTCTCAAACGTGAGTTGCTGTCTCTTTATTGAGAAAAGTGTCAATTAATGGATTGGGTACGGTCTAAATAGTTGTTTTGGTGAATATTCATACTATTCTTCGTTTTCTTCGTCAGAGTAGAGCTGATTGGAGGTGTTCTTTCTACCAGAGTATTCAATATGGAAAAGAATTTAATTTCATTTAAATCAATATCTTGTGAAAAATATTTAGAAAATATTCAATTGAGTATTGAAAAATATAGAATCCTTAGTTAGTGTGGTTACTAACAAAGCAACTCAAAAAGAGCCTTAAATAAGTATGCGTAATTTTGTAATGAACATTCATCACCATCATCACCCAATCTAGTCTTTCGGGCGATGTACGCATACCCGGGAGGCAGGAAACTCCCGGAGGTAAAATCAAAGTAAAAGCAGATTTTAAACCCTCGGGAGACTTCAATCTCCCGAGGGTTTTTTAGTTTTATTAGTTTGAAAAATACTTAGATATCAAAATCTTGCATAGGGACAAAGCAATGCAAACACAACGTTTAAGAATCGCAATTCAGAAAAAAGGTCGTCTTAGCAAAGAGAGTCAAGCTCTACTAAAACAGTGCGGCGTAAAGTTCAACGTAATGGGCGAGCGTTTAGTTGTCCATTCTGAAAATATGCCAATTGATTTACTCTTGGTTCGTGACGACGACATCCCAGGTTTAATTATGGATGGCGTGGTTGACCTTGGCTTTATTGGCGAAAATGAGCTAGAAGAAGTTCGCCTTGACCGCAAAGCATTAGGTGAACCCTGCGAGTTTGTTCAGCTTCGTCGACTTGATTTTGGTGGCTGTCGTTTATCTATCGCAATCGACAAGGACGAAGAGTACAACGGTCCACAAGACTTAGCTGGCAAGCGTATTGCTACAACGTATCCTCAACTTCTAAAAGCGTACATGGATGAAGCCGGCGTTCCATTCTCTACATGTATGCTGACAGGCTCTGTAGAAGTTGCGCCTCGCGCGGGTCTCGCTGATGCTATCGCTGATTTGGTTTCTACAGGTGCAACACTGGAAGCGAACGGCCTTAAAGAAGCTGAAATTATCTTCAAATCAAAAGCGACATTGATTCAACGCACAGGTGAGTTCGACGCAGACAAAGTGGCGCTAATCGAAAAGCTGTTAACTCGCATGCAAGGCGTGCAGCAAGCGAAAGAATCTAAGTACATTATGCTTCACGCCCCAGCAGAGAAGTTAGATCAAATTAAAGCACTACTGCCAGGTGCTGAAGACCCAACTGTTCTTCCTCTTTCTGCAGATAAGCAGAAAATGGCTGTTCACTTAGTGAGTTCTGAAAACCTGTTCTGGGAAACAATGGAACAGCTGAAAGAGTTGGGCGCAAGTTCAATTCTCGTTCTACCAATTGAAAAAATGATGGAGTAAGCATCATGAGAACAGTCGTTTGGCAATCATTAAGTGAGAATCAGCAAGACTCTATTTTGGAGCGCCCTGCTATTGCAGAAGGTGCCAATATCACCACTGCTGTGGCCGAAGTTATTGCTAAAGTTCGAGAAGAAGGTGACTCTGCTCTTATTGAGCTGACCGAAAAGTTTGACCGTGTTAAGCCTGAATCCATTCGTGTTTCTTCTCAGGAAATTAAGGCAGCGTCAGAGCGTTTGTCAGAGTCAATGAAGAGCGCATTAGAGCAAGCTTACGCCAATATTTCTAAGTTCCACAAAGCGCAAAAGCCGCAACCGATCAAGGTGGAAACCCAGCCAGGTGTCCTTTGTGAACAAGTAACACGCCCAATTCAAAAAGTGGGTTTGTACATTCCGGGTGGCAGTGCGCCTTTGCCATCGACTGTTTTGATGCTCGGCGTTCCTGCAAAAATTGCAGGTTGTCGTAAAGTCGTTCTTTGTTCTCCACCGCCAATCGCTGATGAGATCCTTTATGTCGCGAAACTGTGTGGCATTGATGAAGTGTACAACGTCGGTGGTGGCCAAGCAGTTGCTGCAATGGCTTATGGCACCGAGACGGTATCGAAAGTAGATAAGATCTTTGGTCCGGGCAACGCTTACGTGACCGAAGCAAAACGACAGGTTAGCAATGATTTCCGCGGTGCTGCGATTGATATGCCAGCAGGGCCATCAGAAGTGTTAGTGATTGCAGATGAAACCGCAGATGCAGACTTTATCGCTGCGGATCTTTTGAGCCAAGCGGAACACGGTCCTGATTCTCAAGTGGTATTGGTGACTCCTTCTCCTGTGATTGCTGATCAAGTGACGGATGCGGTTCAACGTCAGCTTAAGGAGCTATCTCGTGCAGACATCGCAGAAAAGGCTCTGGCATCAAGCTTGATCATTATTTCCGAGTCGATGACGCAGTCAGTTTCTATTTCCAATTACTACGGTCCTGAGCACTTGATTGTTCAGACTAAGAACCCTCGTGAGCTTCTACCTCTACTTGATAATGCAGGCTCTATCTTCCTTGGGGATTGGTCGCCTGAATCTGCGGGAGATTACGCATCGGGGACTAACCACGTCCTTCCTACTTACGGTTACACACGTACTTATTCAAGCTTAGGTTTGGCGGATTTCTCTAAACGAATGACGGTTCAGGAGCTTTCTGCTGATGGTTTAAAGAACCTTGCACCAACGGTAGTCACGATGGCTGAAGCAGAAGGTCTGGACGCTCACAAACGTGCTGTTACTATCCGCGTAGAAAAATTAGCAAGTAAGAAAGAATAAGAGAGTAATGAGATGGAAAAGCTAGCGCGTAAACAAGTCCAACAGCTTACCCCTTATATGTCGGCTCGCCGAATCGGTGGTACGGGTGACGTATGGCTAAATGCCAACGAATCACCATTTAACAATGAATACAAAACAGACTTTGCTCGTCTTAATCGTTACAGCGAATGCCAACCGAAAGAACTGATTTCCGCTTACGCAGCGTATGCGGCTGTGAAACCAGAACAAACACTGACTTCTCGCGGCGCAGACGAAGGTATTGAGTTATTAATTCGTGCATTCTGTGAGCCGGGTGAAGATGCGATTCTTTACTGCCCACCAACTTACGGTATGTACGCCATCAGTGCAGAAACCATCGGTGTAGAGCGCAAAACCGTGCCGCTAACGTCAGATTGGCAACTAGACCTTGCTGGCATCGAAGCTAATCTGGATAACGTGAAGCTGGTTTTTGTATGTTCGCCAAACAACCCAACGGGTAATTTGGTTAAGCGTGAGGACATTGTGTCTCTGCTTGAGATGACAAAAGACCGTGCAATCGTGGTGATGGATGAAGCGTACATTGATTTTTGCCCTGAAGCATCAACGGTAGATTTACTGGCGCAATACCCGAATCTCGCAATTCTGCGCACTCTGTCGAAAGCTTTTGCGCTTGCAGGTCTGCGTTGTGGATTTACGCTTGCGAACGAAGAGCTGATTAATGTACTTCTTAAAGTTATCGCACCATATCCAGTACCGGTGCCAGTAGCAGAAATTGCCACTCAAGCGCTTTCTGAAGCAGGCCTAGCGCGAGCGAAGTTCCAAGTTCTCGATCTGAATGCAAACCGTGCCTACTTGCAAGTTGGTCTTTCAATGATTCCGGGTTTGGAAGTGTTTGAAGGGTGGGGGAACTACCTATTGGTGAAATTCCCAGATGGTGATGGGCTTTTCAAAGCCGCTTGGGAGATGGGAATTATTTTACGCAACTCGCCAATTGAGAACTGCGTACGTATCAGTGTGGGTAACCGTGACGAGTGCGAAAAAACACTTGGATTTATTAGAAACTACTACTCATAAGTAGAGAAAAAATTTATCGCTCTTGCTCAATAGCGGGAGCGCCAAAAGAATAGCAATAAGGAAGTTCGAGTGAGCAAACAACAAAAAATCCTTTTTATCGACCGTGATGGCACCTTAATTGTTGAGCCGCCAGTTGATTTTCAAGTAGACCGTTTAGATAAGCTAAAACTAGAGCCGTTTGTTATCCCAAGCCTGTTGTCGTTGCAGGATGCCGGATACCGCCTAGTGATGGTCACGAACCAAGATGGTTTGGGTACCGACAGCTACCCACAAGCAGACTTTGATGCTCCACACAACATGATGATGGAGATCTTTGAGTCTCAAGGTGTGAAGTTTGACGACGTGCTGATTTGTCCTCACTTTGATGAAGATAACTGCTCTTGCCGTAAGCCTAAATTGGGCTTGGTAAAAGAGTATCTACAAGGTGGCAAAGTTGATTTTCAAAACTCTGTTGTGATTGGTGATCGTCAAACCGATCTTCAACTTGCAGAAAATATGGCAATTCGTGGTATTCAATACAACCCAGAAACCATGGGTTGGAAACAGATCCTGAAAGATCTGACGGTGAAAGCTCGTGTTGCTGAAGTGATTCGTACCACAAAAGAAACGGACATCAAAGTTGCGGTTAATCTTGATGAGCAAGGCGGTAATGACATCTCAACGGGTCTTGGTTTCTTCGACCACATGTTGGATCAAATTGCGACGCACGGTGGATTCCAAATGGTGTGCAAAGTGGAAGGAGACCTTCACATCGATGATCACCACACAGTAGAAGATACCGCTCTTGCCTTGGGTCAGGCGTTGAAAGAAGCGCTGGGTGACAAGCGTGGTATTGGTCGCTTTGGTTTCAGCCTGCCAATGGATGAGTGTTTAGCACAATGTGCGCTAGACCTATCAGGTCGTCCCTACCTTAAGTTCGACGCGCAGTTTAGCCGTGAGCAAGTGGGTGATCTTTCAACAGAGATGGTGGTTCACTTCTTCCGTTCTCTGACTGACACCCTAGCGTGTACGCTGCACCTGTCTTCTGCGGGCAATAATGACCACCACATCATTGAAAGCTTGTTTAAAGCGTTTGGTCGTACTTTACGTCAAGCAATCAAAGTAGAAGGCACTGAGCTACCAAGTAGTAAAGGCGTGCTTTAAGGCTCACGTTAGCAAGGAGAAAAACAGTGACAGAACAGAAAGTTGTCATTATCGATACTGGCTGTGCCAACGTTTCTTCGGTGAAGTTTGCCATCGAACGCCTAGGTTATGACGTAACTATTTCAAAAGATCCACAAGTTGTATTGGCAGCTGACAAGCTATTTCTACCGGGAGTGGGGACTGCCAGTGAAGCGATGAAGAACCTAGAAGAGCGCGATCTTATCAGCTTGGTAAAACAGGTAGAAAAGCCTTTGCTAGGTATCTGTTTAGGCATGCAACTATTGGGCAAAGTGTCTCAAGAGAAAGGGCAGAAAGCAGATGAGTTGGTTGAGTGTCTTGGACTTTGTGATGGCGAAGTGAAGTTGCTACAAACCGGCGATTTACCGCTGCCGCATATGGGGTGGAATACAGTGTCTGCAAAAGCAGGTAACCCACTGTTCAAAGGCATTGAAGAAGGTGAGTACTTCTACTTTGTACACAGCTTTGCAATGCCTGTCGGGGATTACACGATTGCCGAGTGTGAATACGGCAACCCGTTCACAGCAGCAGTACAAAGTGGCAACTACTACGGTGTGCAATTCCACCCTGAGCGTTCTTCAAAAGCGGGCGCGAAGCTTATTCAAAACTTCTTAGAATTATAAAAGGGATTTAGTGTGATTATTCCAGCTCTTGATTTAATTGAAGGACAGGTGGTTCGCCTTTATCAAGGTGATTACGGTCAAGTTACCGAGTACAAAGTCGACCCAGCAGAGCAGTTTAATTTGTACCACCAAGCAGGTGCTAACTGGCTACACTTAGTGGATTTAACTGGCGCGAAAGACACGACAGCACGTCAACTTGATTTGATTGCAAAGCTATTAGCAAGTACGCCAGCGAACATCCAAATTGGTGGTGGAGTGCGTACAGAGCAGGACGTGATTGATCTGTTAGAAGCCGGTGCGCAGCGCGTTGTCGTTGGTTCTACAGCGGTAAAACAGCCAGAGCTTGTGAAAGGTTGGATGGAAAAATACGGTGCAGAGAAAATCGTTCTCGCGCTAGACATCAACATCGATCAAGACGGCACACGTAAGGTAGCGATCTCTGGTTGGCAAGAAGATTCAGGCGTGACTATCGAAGCTTTGGTCAACGATTATCTGACGGTAGGTCTACAGCATGTGCTTTGCACGGACATTTCTCGTGACGGTACGCTAGAAGGTTCAAACGTTGAGCTTTACGTCGACTTATGTAAACAGTACCCGCAAGTGCAGTTCCAATCTTCAGGTGGCATCGGTTCATTAGCGGATATCGAAGCACTAAAAGGCAGCGGTGTTGCTGGCGTGATTGTTGGTCGTGCATTGTTAGATGGTAAGTTCACAGCAGAGGAGGCGTTTGCATGTTGGCAAAGCGAATAATTCCATGTCTTGATGTTCGTGATGGACAAGTGGTGAAGGGCGTCCAGTTTCGCAACCACGAAATTATTGGTGACATCGTTCCTCTGGCGCAGCGTTATGCTGAAGAAGGCGCTGACGAGCTTGTGTTCTACGATATTACCGCTTCAAGTGATGGTCGTGTCGTCGATAAAAGTTGGGTCGCTCGCGTCGCAGAAGTGATTGATATCCCGTTCTGTGTGGCTGGTGGTATTAAATCAGCAGAAGACGCGGCGCGCATTCTTGAGTTTGGCGCAGACAAAGTGTCTATTAACTCACCTGCATTGGCTAACCCGCAACTGATTACTGACCTTGCTGATAAGTTTGGTGTGCAATGTATCGTCGTTGGTATCGATTCATACTACGACAAAGAGACAGGCAAGTATCAGGTTTACCAGTTTACTGGCGATGAAGAACGCACCAAAGCGACCCAATGGGAAACGCGTGATTGGGTGCAAGAAGTACAAAAACGCGGCGCTGGTGAAATCGTACTGAACATGATGAACCAAGACGGTGTGCGTAACGGCTACGACATCGAACAACTGAATATGGTGCGCGAAGTATGTAATGTACCGCTGATTGCATCGGGTGGCGCGGGTGCTATGGAGCACTTTGCGGAAGCATACCAAAAAGCCAATGTGGATGGCGCGCTTGCCGCATCGGTATTCCACAAACAAGTCATCAATATTGGTGAACTAAAGCAGTATTTGAAACAACAAGGCATTGAGGTACGACTATGAGTGTAAAAGCCGCCGAAGTAAGTTCGCTAGCTGAGCGAATCAACTGGGAAAAGGTGGATGGTCTGGTACCTGCCATCGTACAAGATTTCCAATCAAGCCAAGTGTTGATGATGGGTTACATGAACCAAGATGCGTTGGCAAAAACGGGCGAAACAGGTCAAGTGACGTTTTTCTCTCGTACCAAGCAACGTCTTTGGACGAAGGGGGAGACCTCTGGCAACGTATTGCAATTGGTGAACATGCAGCTCGATTGCGACAACGATACGCTACTGGTGAAAGTGAATCCCATTGGTCCTACGTGTCACTTGGGCAACACAACTTGCTGGGATGTGGACCCTCAAGAGGAGTCACAAATGGTGTGGCTTCATCAACTTGAGCAGCTATTGGCTGCCCGCAAGAGTGCCGACCCAGATTCCTCTTATACTGCCAGTCTTTATGCCCGTGGCACCAAGCGTATTTCGCAAAAAGTGGGCGAAGAAGGCGTTGAAGTCGCGCTTGCGGCGACGTCGGGCGATAAGGCGGAGCTAGTGTGTGAATCAGCAGACTTGATTTACCACTTGCTGGTATTGCTTCAAGACCAAGGCTTATCGATGAATGACGTAGTGAACAAACTGAAAGAGCGTCATAAATAAACCTGCTATAAATAAATGAAAGCCCCTATGCTCTCGAGCCTAGGGGCTTTTTTACTTTAGTGTTCTTGATTCGGGGGAAAACCCGGCAACAGTGCTAGTAGCGATTAGACTCTGAATCACACTCGTTCCTCGCTGTTCAGAATGACGGTATATTTTCTAATGGTACTTGCAGTAGAGTTATTTACTTCAAATAGGTACATATATTCACGTCACTCCAACGAACCTAGGTGAGGTCAAGAATCCAATTAAATCGAGCACAATAAGCTAGGTATGGATGCTTTACCCACAACACTTTTTAAACTTTTTACCGCTTCCACAGATACACGGGTCGTTGCGACCTACTTTTAGGCTACTCACTGGTTGGTTTAGGCGAGGATCTTGTTCTGGTTTTTCTTCTAGCTCTTCTTCTGGAAACGTGCCGTCAATGTAGTACCAAAGCCCATTTTCTTTTACAAAGCGAGAACGCTCTGTCATACAGTAGCGCTTGCCGTCTTCATCAAAATAAGCGCTAAATTCGACAAAGCCTTCATTGTCATTACTGCCAGCTTCTGTTTTTACAACTTCAAGTTTGCACCAATCGCTGTCGATAGATTGGGCAATGCCTTCACGTTGCTCTTCTGCATTACAGCTTGTGTGGTACGTGTTCACCACGTAATCGACTAGACCTAACACATGCGCACTGTAACGAGAGCGCATTAACTGCTCTGGAGTGGTGACGTCAGCATGGTTGTTGTGGGCAATTTCACAACACTGTTGGTAGGTGCGGTTAGATCCGCAAGGGCAAGAAGAAGCCATAAAATGAAATCTCGATTAATTAAGCGGTAAAAACAAACAACCTCACAATTGCGAGGCTGGAGGTGAGGCATTATAGCGATTTAGGGCGTTTGAGACAGCAGTTCTTGAGCCCACTCGGTAGATTGATTAAAAGCGTCCGCTAATTGAGGTTCGGTTAATTTAAGAACGGTGCAATATCGCTCGGCTAACTCCCAGTCCGCTTGTTCATAGGCGATCGTCATCGAAAGTAAGTGACCAAGTACGCCTTTTCGACTGGTTAATGCGAGTTTTATATCTTCGTCAACGGGGATATCTTCAATGACATCCGAGAGCGGTTGATCGAGCAAAGAGCCGAGTAAAGAAAACATGCCTGTCAAAAAAGCCTGCCCAGGGTCATACCTAGTGTTCATTTGACTAAGTAACAGTTCACACATTCGTGCACGCTGAATCGCTAAAGAGTAAAGAGAGTCAGGTTTATCTTCTTGAACGGACGCAATTGCAACTAAGGAAATAAAGCGTCGTAGTCGCTCTTCACCCAGATAAATAAGCGCCTGTCTGAACGATTTGATCTTAGTCGTTAATGTATATCCTGAATTTACGTAAGTAAGCAGCTTGTATGACAGCGTCACATCAATCGAAAACAGACGTTCAACCTCATTGAAGTCGATGGGCTTATCTGCAATCTCTTTACAAAGTTGGATGACGGTAAGAAACGCGGGGTTCAACCGTTTTTTCTGGATCATCTCAGGTTTGCTAAAAAAATACCCTTGAAAATAGTTAAAACCGGCTTCTAGAGCTTGCTCAAACTCTTCATAGGTCTCTACCTTTTCCGCAAGAAAGTCGATTTTAAATGGGCTCAACGCCTGAATAAAAATGGCAGCTTTCTTGATCGGCACAAGTCTAATATCAAACTTGATCATGGAAACGTATGGAAGAAAACGCTTCCAAGCTTTCGTCGGAACAAAATCATCCAGAGCAATTTTGTATCCGCACTCATGAAGGTGCTTGATGGCTTCTAACAGTTCTTCTGTCGGTTCGCAGTCTTCAAGGACTTCAATGACGAGAGATTCTTTAGGGAACAAAGTTGGGACCAAGTTCACCAAGCTTTGATGCGGAAAGTTAACAAAGCCAAGTTTGTTTCCTAATGTGTTGTAATGCGTCGACAAAAAATGATCGGATAGCAGTCGACTAGTAGCCAGCTCTGGTTCTACTTCAGGGAAGGTATTTTTAGGGCCGTCTCGAAAGAGGAGTTCGTAACCTATGGTTCGTTTTTCTCTATCCAGAATCGGTTGGCGAGCTACGTAAGAATACTTCAATTAGGTACTTCGTTCTGTTTAACTTAGTATTATGATAATAGCGATTTTTTACAAAATATCTACGACTTGAGCGTGAATCTTCTACACGCTCTACATGCTTAACGCAAATTCTGTATGAACGGTCTCGTTTGTAGGTCAAAACTATCAGAATTTACTTTTAAAACTGAGCCTTGCGTATACCAATCCCCTAAAACAATTCGGGTCTTTTTAACGCCATCGACGTCAAAAAAATGTGTGTTCGGGCGATGTGTGTGACCATGAATCATTAAGTTGACGCAGTTCTGAGACATCACTTTCTCGACCTCATTTTGGTTGACGTCCATGATATCTAATGACTTGCTCATTTTATCATCACGAATATCGGATTGAACTTTTGAGACAATTTTCTTCTTAATGAACCAAGGAATACGGTTAAACAACCATTGTAGCCATGGCTTGTGAACGGTTTTTCTAAACTCTTGGTATTTCACATCGTCAATGCAGAGCGTATCGCCATGTAGGATTACGGCTTTTTGACCATAAAGATCAATCGTGCAGACATCGTCGAGTAATGTCATACCGGTTTCTTTGCAAAAGCGTTTGCCGAGTAAAAAATCTCGATTGCCTTGGATGAAAAAAGTTGGCACACCCGCATCCGTCAGTGCTTTAAATTCTGCACGGATTTGGTCTGCAAAAGGGGTGTTGTCATCGTCACCAATCCAGAATTCAAACAGATCGCCGAGTACATAAAGTGCATCAGCTTTTGTTGCTTCTGTTCGCATGAACGTCACAAAACATTCCGTGATATCAGGACGTGATGGGGTAAGGTGAAGATCGGAAATAAATAATGTCGTCATAGAAATAAGGGGAAGCTATGCCTCCCCATTAACTTATCTTTTAAAAATAATTCCTAAGAATTACTCTTCAATTGTTGTACCAGTGATTACTACGTCTTCTAGAGGTACGTCTTGGTGCATGCCGTAAGAACCAGTGCTAACGCCTTTGATCTTATTTACGATGTCCATGCCTTCGATTACTTCACCGAACACACAGTAACCCCAACCATCTAGGCTTTCGCTACGGAAGTCTAGGAATGTGTTGTTGTTTACGTTGATGAAGAACTGAGAGCTTGCTGAATGCGGCTCCATAGTACGTGCCATAGCAAGTGTACCCACTTTGTTGCTAAGGCCATTGTTTGCTTCGTTCTTGATAGGTGCACGAGTCGCTTTTTCACGTAGACCAGACTCCATACCACCACCTTGGATCATGAAGCCGTCAATAACACGGTGGAAAAGCGTGTTGTCGTAGAAACCGTCGCGGCAGTACTGAAGGAAGTTTGCGCTTGTCTCTGGCGCTTTCTCTTCGTTTAGTTGAATCTTGATGTCACCAAAATTAGTGTGAAGGGTGATCATGCTACTTTCCTTTACTGTGTTGTGTTGAGCCCGAGATTCTAGCCTAAGTTCTAGTGCTTTAAAAACTCAGGAAGAGGAAATTCTTCGTTTTGTGCTTGAAGTTTAGCCGATTATCGTTTTATCGGTTAATTGCTATTACCTAACTAGGTTGGAGTTGATATACTCATCTTCTTTTATTCATTCACAATCATAGATAGAGATCATGTTAAAGATATATAACACACTCACAAGACAGAAAGAGGAATTCAAACCAATTACAGCTGGCAAAGTCGGTATGTATGTCTGTGGAGTTACCATCTACGATCTCTGTCACATTGGTCACGGTCGCACTTTCGTCTCTTTTGACGTTGTATCACGTTACCTTCGCTACTTGGGCTACGATCTGACGTTTGTACGTAACATCACAGATATCGACGATAAGATCATCAAACGTGCCGCAGAAAATGGTGAGTCTTGCGATTCATTGACTGAGCGTTTGATTGGTGAAATGCACGCTGATTTTGATGCGCTGAACATGAAACGTCCGGACGTTGAACCTCGTGCGACACAGTTTATTGCTGAAATCATCGAATTGGTTGAGAAGCTAATCGAGCGCGGTTTTGCATACGTTGCAGATAACGGTGACGTAATGTTTGAAGTAGGTAAATTCAACGAATACGGCAAGCTTTCTAAGCAAGACCTTGATCAGCTTCAAGCTGGCGCGCGCGTTGATATCGAAACAGCAAAACGCAGCCCTCTAGACTTTGTACTTTGGAAGATGTCAAAGCCGGGTGAACCAACGTGGGAGTCACCATGGGGTCCAGGTCGTCCAGGCTGGCACATTGAATGTTCTGCTATGAACTCTTCAATCCTAGGTAACCACTTCGACATTCACGGCGGTGGTTCTGACCTTCAGTTCCCACACCATGAAAATGAAATCGCGCAATCATGCTGTGCACACGATACACAATACGTGAACACATGGATGCACAGCGGCATGGTAATGGTAGACCGTGAGAAGATGTCTAAATCTCTAGGTAACTTCTTTACTATCCGTGACGTTCTTGGTCACTACGATGCTGAAACAGTGCGTTACTTCCTAATGTCTGGTCACTACCGTAGCCAGTTAAACTACAGCGAAGATAACCTAAACCAAGCACGTGCTTCGCTTGAGCGCCTGTACACATCTCTACGTGGTTTAGACCTAAACGCGGCGCCTGCTGGTGGTGAAGAATACGTATCTCGCTTCACTGCAGCGATGAACGATGACTTCAACACACCAGAAGCTTACTCAGTACTGTTCGACATGGCGCGAGAAGTTAACCGTCTGAAGACAGAAAACCTAGAGAAAGCGAGCGAACTCGGTGCGCTAATGCGTGAACTAGCTGACGTGATCGGTATTCTTCACCAAGATCCTGAAGCCTTCCTAAAAGGTGATGCGGGTAACGATGATGAAGTGGCTGAAATTGAAGCTCTGATCAAGCTGCGTAACGACTCTCGTGCTGCGAAAGATTGGGCGAATGCAGATATGGCTCGTGACAAGCTGACCGAAATGGGCATTGTTCTGGAAGATGGTCCAGAAGGCACAACGTGGCGTCGTAAGTAATTGAATTTTCATTTTTAAAGGGCTGATAATTCAGCCCTTTTATTTTCCATTTCCATAAATTAAAACTTTAACTTTAGGTAATGCTCTGTGGCTCAGATGTATTTCTATTACTCAGCAATGAATGCGGGTAAATCAACAACGCTTCTTCAATCCTCTTTCAACTATCAAGAACGCGGCATGACGCCAGTTATTTTTACGGCTGCGCTAGATGATCGTTTTGGTGTCGGTAAAGTGAGCTCTCGTATTGGTCTTCAATCTGACGCACATTTATTTCGTCAGGATACCAATTTGTATCAAGAGATCGCAGATCTGAATGAGGTTGAAAAACGTCACTGTATTCTTGTTGATGAGTGTCAGTTCTTGTCGAAAGAACAAGTTTATCAACTTACTGAAGTCGTTGATAAGTTGCATATCCCAGTATTGTGTTACGGCCTTCGCACCGATTTTCTAGGCGAACTTTTTGAAGGCAGTAAGTATCTATTATCTTGGGCAGACAAGCTGGTTGAGCTCAAAACAATCTGCCATTGCGGCCGCAAAGCGAATATGGTTATTCGTACCGATGAACACGGCGTGGCAATTAAAGAAGGCGATCAAGTTGCGATCGGCGGTAACGATAAGTATGTCTCCGTATGCCGCCAACATTACAAAGAAGCGCTCGGTAAATAAGCCGTATTGATACAGAAAAGCCACCGAACTTGGTGGCTTTTTGTTGTCGGTTAGAAAAAGTTAGACTAAGTCAAAACCAAACCGCTCGAGTAAAACCTGGTAAGAAGATTCGACTTGCTGAGGGATGTTCTGCTCGGTTTGAAATCCTTTCTCTGGATAGCTTTTTACGCGAGAGAAATCTTCCATTAGTGCTTCTAGCACCATCATTAATGGCATGTCTTCATTAATGTATTCAAAAAATGGAAGAGCCGCAGAGCTTACTTGGAGCTGAGTGTAGGGTGACTGCCACTGTTTTTCAAATGTCGCGATTGCTCTACGCTCCATAAACGGTTTTTGTACCAGAATAAACGAGGAACACTGTTTTCCTTCCTCTTTTAATCGTTGCTCAGTAAAGCGAACATTTTCTCCACTGTTTGTGGATTCAGTTTCGAGCAAAATTGCTTCACTTGGAACGCCCGACAACTTTGCAATCTCGGCAAAGGTTTCTGCCTCGCTTTTTTCAAACAGTCCATCTGTGAAGCGACCTTCACCCCCTGAAAATACAATCAAAGGTGCCAACTTTTGGTGGTAGAGCTTGGCAGCGTGCTCCGCTACACGCACATCATTACTGCACATCACAAACAAACAGTCCGCAGGCTTCAGTTCATGTTTAAGTTGCATGTAATCCCAAAGCGTTTCTATATGTCTATAGAGTCTCATAGCGCATCCAAAGTTGAATTGAAGTGAAATCGATAACCAAGTGAGAGTAGTTTGTCAGCAAGAATACGCTTGTCAGCTTGCTCTGTGACGGGTGGAAGAGGTATCTCACTTCCGATTTTGTTTATGGCAGCTTGGTAGAACTCAGCCTTGCTGACAGTATGAGGTGTCGTAACATTAATGACTTGGTTGCTTAAATTGCCTAAGGCAAATTTCGCAGCCGAGACAGCATCATCTTGATGAAGCATATTAGCTGGTGCTTTACGACTAACTTGTTGAAGCCTTGCTGCAAAGCGAGATGGGTGTCTATCTAGCCCGATTAATCCGCTACAACGTAGAATAACAAAGCTAATATTCGAGTCGATAACATGCTGCTCTGCTTGAAGCATAATACGTGCATTGTCAGAGAAATAAGGGCTTTCGGCTGCTAAAGAGATTGACGCGTCAGCTTCTTCCATATCGGAAGCAAGGTTAGGGTAAACCGTTGTAGAGCTGATCATGAGAAGTTTTTCAACGTTGTTTTGCTTAGCTGCGTTGGCAAGTATTTGCCATTGCTGTGCATATTCTTGACCGCGTCCTTTACGAAATCCTGGAGGAAAAGCACCGATAACGTGCGTAATTTGATGCTGTTTGAGCAGCTCATCTAGCCGTGCTGTGGCGTTCAATTGATTGAAATCGAACAATGCGGAGTGAGTTAATGAGGTGGGTAACTCTTTTAATCGAGTTTGGCTACGACGAGTGACGACAACATAGTGTCCATCTTTCATCAATGTTTCTGCTAGCGGAGTTCCGAGCCAGCCTGCACCTACGATCAATGTATTTGCCATTTGGGTCTTCCTACTTACTTATGTCTGCCCGAATAGGTTGAGCAGTTCTGCTTTAGCTTGTTGATGGAGGGGATCTGAATGCCATTTCTGGTGCTGAATAAGGTCAACATTGACTTGCCAAGCCAGTTTTGTGAAATCATCCCCAACTTTTTCTAATGTATTAGGTGAATACGCGACTAAATGCTGTGGTAGAAAGCACCAACCAAACCCTTTATTCGCCAATTCCAACAAAATATAGTAGTTATCAGCGTACCAGATATCTGGGCTAAATGCTTGATTGAGGCCACATGGCTCTGCACTTTTGGATCGTATGACCAATTGACGATGTTGTTTTAATTGATCAATGTGAGTGATTTTCTGCTTTGCTAAAGGATGTGTTGAAGAAACATAGACATCAAATGCAATATTGCCAAGATTGGTGAAATCGATGTGCCTTGGCATTTGTAAATCACTCAAAATAATCCCAGTCGTGGCGCGTTCCGACTTAACCAATTCAATGATATCAGGGCTTGATGCCGTTAAGCATTCAACTTGTAAGTGTGGAAAGCGTTGCTCTAACTTCTTTAGCACATCCGGCAAGCGAGTCAGAGGAATCCCTTCATCAATAGCTAAGACTAATTTGTTCGTTGGCGTGGAAAAGAGCTGTGATGCCCTATTGTTTAGGCGGTCGAGTTGGCTGATTGTTGCTTGTGCATAAGGTACGAGCGCGAGGCCATTCTCAGTTAATTTAGGGTACCTGCCTGATCGATCGAAAAGCTCAACGCCACAGTCGATCTCCATATTCATGATGTGCTGGCTCACTACAGATTGAGCTCGCCCCAGTTTTCTAGCTGCTCCTGAAAATGATCCTGCTTCTGATGTAGCAATGAAAGCTTGCAGTTGTTCGATGGTAAACATATCGCTTAAACCGATGGTATCTAACTTTTGGTTATCTAAATAATAGATAAAATTCTAAGCATTGAGTAGAACTATTTGGACAGAGAAATATGACTCGTAACGAACGAATTTTTCATGCAGTACTTTTTGAGTTAATCGCACTCGCGATTATTGTACCAGCGGCTTCATTGATCACTGGAAAGGGTTCTAGTGATCTCGCGTTGGTTGGGGTCGGGTTGAGCATGTATACCGTGATATGGAACTACATCTACAACTTGTATTTTGATAAGTGGTTTGGTGACAATCGAGCTGAGCGAAGTTTAGCGATGCGGCTTGGACACACTATTGGTTTCGAGGGAGGATTGATCTTTATCTCTCTACCTGTGATTGCCTGGTTCTTAGAAATTACGCTTCTTCAAGCTCTAATGCTGGAAGCCGGCTTCCTCGTTTTCTTCCTATTTTATGCCACTGGTTTTAACTGGTTGTATGACAAGGTTCAACCATTTAGCAAAATGAAAAAGCGATTATTGCCACAGGCATCGACAGGAAAAATATAGGACTAAAAAACGCCACCGAGTTCGGTGGCGTTTTTTGTTCAAATTACACAGACAAAACTCTTAAAATCTTATCTGCATGTTCTGCAACTTCAATGCCTTCGTCTGTTAGATAACCACCGTCAGGCTGTGTACAAAGTTGCTTCTTATATAGACGAGCAACGGCTGCCTGCATTTCTTCTGACGCGTCTGTATGAACTTTAATACCAGTTGCAGCACTACTTAGGTCGAACTGAAGAAGTAGATTCAATTCGGCGATATGTTCAGCTGAATATTTCATAAATGATTCCTTTGCGCTTTTTTTACCAAGCTAGTCTGAAAAGTAGCGTTGGGCAACATTCAACGACAAGAAGTGTTAAGTATGGCGCTATCAGGCTGATATAACGCAGGATCTTTGTTCGAAAGGTCGAATACTTGTTAAGTATCAATGATACTTACGGTAGCGAATGATAGGCGCTATTTATTTCTTTATCTCCCAATAACAACGATTTTAGTAAACACGCCAAATAGCACTTGAAAAAATAGGGAAATAGAGCGATTATCCGCGCCTCTTTAAATGTTTCTAAATGTTACACCAGAATGAACTTTAATCAGTTTGACTCACTATTACCGCCACAAGCTGCGGAACGCGCGGCTGAAGTGGGGGTAGGCAAAGCAACGAAAGCTCCAATCAAATCTTTTCTGCTCGCCATTTCTGCGGGGCTTCATATTGGTATTGCTTTCATCTTCTATACCACAGTAACGACAGGCGCAGGCGAGCTGCCTTGGGGCATTACACGACTCATTGGTGGTCTGGCATTTAGCCTTGGTTTGATTTTGGTGGTGGTTACTGGCGGCGAGCTTTTCACTAGCTCTGTGCTGACACTAGTTGCGCGTGCGAGTGGAAAAATCTCTTGGCAAGCACTTATCAAAAACTGGTTGGTGGTTTATTTTGGCAATATGGTTGGGGCCATTTTGCTCGTGGCCTGTATGCTAGTTACCAAGCAATATATGTTTGATCATGGCCAAGTTGGTCTCAACGCGATGGCGATCTCCCAACACAAATTACATCATGGTTTCTTTGCTGCTGTTGCGCTTGGCATCATGTGTAACGTATTAGTTTGTATTGCAGTTTGGATGACGTTTAGTGGGCGAACATTGACAGATAAAATAGCGGTCATGATTTTGCCTGTGGCTATGTTCGTGTCGGCAGGTTTTGAGCACTGTATTGCGAATATGTTCCAAGTACCTATGGCGATTGGTATTAAGTACTTTGCGCCAGAAGCGTTTTGGCAAATGACAGGGGCAGATATTGCAAACTACGCGGACTTAAACATGATGGGGTTCATCGTAAACAACCTAATTCCTGTTACGATAGGAAACATTATTGGTGGTGGCGTATTTGTTGGCATGTGGTATTGGATGATTTATCTACGCGATGAAGATAACCATTTGCGATAAGTTTAGAAGATCACAAGAAAGGCGAACCAGATGGTTCGCCTTTCTTTTTACTTGTCTCTGCAAGTGTCAAATAAGTCGAGTCATGCTAAATCAACTCTTCGTTGATGCCAAAATCGGTTGGGAGCCAATGAGAAGTTACTTCCTTTGGTTCTTGAACGAGCCAATCCAGAGGTGCATCGGACAGGAGTTCATCGTAATTTTCTTTGATCATTAAGACATCCATGTACGTCTCTCCAAGTTTGTGGTCACTGCCTTTACTTTAAAATTAGAACATGTCAGTCACGTGATCAATGCATGAAGATTAGATTGATCACTTATGTTGCTATGTTTCTGGTTGCGTATGGGTTTTGGGGGCTTATCCACATTTTCTGTGGATAACCTGTATCAAAGATCGTGCGTATCTAAACTTGCAAAGAAAATTTCATAAAATTAGAGGCTTATATCAAAAAGAATTCTGCCTGACTTTTCATCTGAAAGCGTCTTGATGAGTGCTCGAAGAATAGTTGAGTTATTCAGTTATAAGTACGTTCGACTTGGCAACACAAGTTGTTTAACGGGCTTTACCCACAAGCGCCAACTAACCGTGAGTTTTGGTCGATTCGGGTTGCTCGATTTTTATCTTGATTCGGCCTTCTTTGGTTTGTACCCAGCGCAATGTCATTTCTAACGTTATGGTTACGGAGGCACTCAACATAACGAAAATAGCCAGCATAATTACTAACTGGTATTTAATCGCAACCATCGGGCTCGCGCCACCTAGAATTTGACCGGTCATCATACCCGGTAAGGTAACCAGCCCTGTAGTGGCCATAGAAGCTAAAGTCGGGGCAAGGGACTTTCTAAGAGCCTCCTGAATGAAGGGGAAGGATGCGTAGCGAGGAGAGGCTCCAAGTGAGATTGCAGCCTCATATTCTGCTTGTCTCTGCTCAAAAGCCGTAAACAAATTCTGAAGAGCGATGATATTACTACTCAAGCTGTTACCCAATAACATACCAGCAAGTGGGATCATGTACTGCGCATTGTAAATAGGGGATGGTTGCACTAAGCCTGCTGTAATTGCTATCAGAAGTGGTATTAGACCACAGGTAAGGCCCGTTAGTAGCGGAAGCATAAGTGGCTTTTTAGGTAAGTGAGCTTTTCCCGCAATTGAGCTGGCACCAATCAGTAGCATGATGGCAAGCCAAAGTATATTGACAAGTAAGCTGTTTAATTGAAAAAGATATTCTAAATACACGCCAATCAATATGAGCTGAAGTGTCATTCGGATAACACTGATTATCGTGTCTTTTGCTATCCCTAATTTGTAGCGGGCATTGATAAAAAAGGGGACCAATAAAATCAAACCAAACAGTGCCAGTTTGACCCAGCTTATATCCACCACGTTATCCATAATCGCTCCTTGAAAGTACGCGAATAATTGTATCTAAGCCTCTCCTTTATATGAACCACTACGTGCACTTTTTGCTGTTCTTAAAGTAAATCTTGAGTGCTATTTTCGACATTAATACGCAGCATTTTGTTTACAAACGGTTATCTTTTTCGGAGTTTTTAAGTCGATTTATGGCATGGTAATTACGATTTAAATGTGATCGATGTTTCTTAAATGTTGGTTATTTAACAACTCCTTAAAAGACTTATTTTGTCACATCTGTTCATGTTTTTTAATAAATAACATCAATCCATCATATCTCTGGATGAGCTCAAAAAAGTGTTGAATTACAAGGTCTGAGGTCGCTTATTTGATTGAACCCTACTATTAGTATGGTCTAACATTTTCCATTAGAGATTGTAAAAAACTTAAGCTTGGTTACGCGGGCTTTTCAATAACACTAGATACAAAATAGGCAAATGTATGAGTGATGTTAATAAAATTGAGAGTGGTGAAAAACGCTCCCTGGAGTGGAAGTCGTTCCTCTTCATTGCAGTTGTTCTCTTCCCAATTCTGAGTGTGGCCTTTGTTGGCGGCTACGGGTTCATCGTTTGGATGTTGCAAGTCTTCTTCTTTGGGCCTCCAGGCGCACACGGCATGTAAGCCAGTGCGCTCATAACCACACTTTTGAAAAGATTTTAAGAGAGCAAATAATGAAATCATTAATCATTAAACTGTGGCGTACCATGACGCGCCCAGCTGTACATATCAGCCTAGGTGTGCTGACTATGGGCGGCTTTATTGCTGGTGTTATCTTTTGGGGTGGCTTTAACACCGCTCTAGAAGCAACCAACACAGAAGAATTCTGTATTAGTTGTCACACAATGCGTGACAACGTATACGTTGAGCTACAAGAAACGGTGCACTGGAAAAACCACTCTGGTGTTCGTGCTACCTGTCCTGATTGTCACGTTCCACATAACTGGACAGATAAGATCGCTCGTAAGATGCAAGCTTCTAAAGAAGTATTTGCACAAGTATTTGGCAACTACGACGAACCGGGTGTGTTCGAAGAGCGTCGTATCGAACTTGCTAAACACGAATGGGATCGTTTCTCGGCAAACAAATCTCTGGAGTGTAAAAACTGTCACAACTATGAATCGATGGATTTCGAGCAAATGTCTCCTACGGCTCGTATCCAAATGAAGCAAGCCGCTGAGAAAGATCAAAGCTGTGTTGACTGTCACAAGGGTATTGCGCACAACCTACCAGCAGGCATGGACAGCATTGGCGGTATCGTGGGTGATCTAGAGGGTATGACTTCTAACACGGATTACGGCGTTGGTCAGCAACTCGTGAGCGTTCGTCACCTACCAATTTACTTTGATGCGCAAGGCAGTAAAGAAGCTGGTCTTCTTAATCCTGCATCGACCGTTAAAGTTCTTGAAGACAAAGGCGAGTTTGTTGAGATCGAAATTGACGGTTGGCGCAAAGCAAAAGGTTTTGGTCGTGTAATTCAAGAAGACTTCGGTAAGAACATTGCGACTGCGTCTCTGATGAAAGAAGCAGCAACAGACAGCAACATTGTGACGACTGGTGAGAAAAAAGTGGATGAGCTAACAGGCCTTCCTTGGGAAAAAGTAGCGGCGAAAGTATGGATTAAGAAAGAGTCTATGCTGAACGACATCAATCCTGTTTGGGAAAAATCTCGTGAAGCCTACAAGACCAATTGTTCTGTATGTCACACTCAACCTGCGGAAGCGCACTTCGACGCGAACACCTGGCCAGGTATGTTCGACGGTATGTTGGCGTTCGTTAACCTAGATACAGACAGTGAAGCACTGATCTTGAAGTATCTACAGAAACACTCTTCAGATTATGCTGAAGGTCACCACTAATAAGCGTCGGATTGGAGTAATTTTAAATGGCTATTACACGAAGAAGTTTTCTTAAAGGTGTAGCAACCACAAGTGCAGCGTCAGTAATTGGTCCTAGCTTATTGGCGTCCGCCTCTGCAAATGCCGTTGAGACGACAGGTACTTGGAAAGTAACCGGTTCTCACTGGGGCGCGTTCCGCGCCCACATCTACGCGGGTAAAGTTCAAGAGATCAAGCCGCTAGAGCTAGACAAAAACCCAACAGAAATGTTGAACGGTATCAAGGGCATTATTTACAGCCCTTCACGTGTGCGTTACCCAATGGTTCGTCTAGATTGGTTGAAGAAACATAAATACAGCGCAGATACGCGTGGTAACAACCGTTTCATTCGAGTAACTTGGGATGAAGCGCTAGACTTGTTCTACCGCGAACTAGAACGTATTCAAAAAGACTACGGTCCATGGGCGCTACACGCAGGTCAAACGGGTTGGAACCAAACAGGTTCATTCAACAACTGTACCGCGCACATGCAACGTGCAGTAGGTATGCACGGCAACTTCATCACGAAAGTAGGTGACTACTCGACGGGTGCAGGTCAAACCATTATGCCTTACGTACTTGGTTCAACCGAAGTTTACGCACAAGGTACGTCTTGGTCTGAAATCCTAGAGAACTCTGACAACATCGTTCTCTGGGCTAACGACCCAGTGAAAAACCTTCAAGTAGGTTGGAACTGTGAAACGCATGAGTCGTTCAAGTACCTAGCACAACTAAAAGAAAAAGTAGCGAAAGGTGAGATCAACGTTCTATCTGTAGACCCAGTGAAGAACAAGACTCAGCGCTACTTAGAGAACGATCACTTGTACATCAACCCGCTGACAGACGTAGCATTCATGCTTGCTGTGGCGCACGTGCTGTACAACGAAGATTTGTACGATAAGAAGTTCATTGATACTTACTGTCTAGGCTTTGAAGAGTTCATTCAATACGTTCAAGGTAAGACAAAAGATAAAGTAGAGAAAACACCAGAGTGGGCTGCGGCTATCTGTGGCGTGAAAGCGGACAAGATTCGCGAATTCGCGCGTATGCTAGTAAGTGGTCGTACACAGATCCTGATGGGTTGGTGTATCCAGCGTCAAGAGCACGGTGAGCAGCCATACTGGGCAGCGGCTGTGGTTGCTGCAATGGTTGGTCAAATCGGTCTACCTGGGGGTGGTATCTCTTACGGTCACCACTACTCAAGTATCGGTGTACCTTCAACTGGTTTCGCTGGCCCTGGTGGTTTCCCTCGCAACCTTGACCAAGGTATGAAGCCGAAGTGGGACAACAACGACTTTAACGGTTACAGCCGTACTATCCCAGTTGCACGTTGGATCGACTGTCTGCTTGAGCCAGGCAAAGAGATCAACTACAACGGCGGTAAAGTGAAACTGCCAGACTTCAAGATGATGGTGATCTCGGGTTGTAACCCATGGCACCACCATCAAGATCGTAACCGCATGAAGAAAGCGTTCCGCAAACTTCAAACGGTTGTAACGATCGAGTTTGCTTGGACTGCGACATGTCGTTTCTCAGATATCGTTCTACCGGCGTGTACGCAATGGGAACGTAACGACATCGACGTATACGGTTCATACTCGAACAAAGGTCTGATTGCGATGCATCGCCTCGTTGATCCATTGTTCCAATCTAAGCCTGATTTCCAAATCATGAGTGAACTCACTCAGCGTTTTGGTCGCCGCGAAGAATACACTCGTGGTATGAGTGAGATGGAATGGATCGAAAGCCTTTACAACGATTGTAAAAAAGCGAACGAAGGTAAGTTTGAAATGCCAGAATTCAACGAGTTCTGGGAGAAGAGCGTACTAGACTTCGGTGAAGGTAAACCTTGGGTTCGTCATGCGGACTTCCGTAAAGACCCTGAGCTGAATCCACTAGGTACGCCGTCTGGCTTCATCGAGATCACGTCTCGTAAGATCGGCCGTTACGGTTACGAACACTGTCAAGAGCACCCAATGTGGTTCGAAAAATCAGAGCGTTCACACGGTGGTCCTGGTTCAGATAAATACCCATTCTGGTTGCAGTCTTGCCACCCTGATAAGCGTCTGCACTCTCAAATGTGTGAGTCTGAAGAGTTCCGCGCGACTTACGCGGTACAAGGTCGTGAGCCGGTTTACATCAACCCAGCGGATGCCAAAGCAAAAGGCATCAAAGATGGTGATTTGGTACGTGTATTCAACGGTCGTGGTCAGCTATTAGCTGGTGCTGTTTTGACTGACAGCTACCCACGTGGCGTTATTCGTATCGAAGAAGGTGCGTGGTACGGTCCTCTAAACGAGAAAGAAGGCGCAATCTGTACCTACGGTGATCCTAACACGCTAACGCAAGACATCGGTTCTTCTGAGCTTGCACAGGCGACTTCTGCGAACACATGTATCGTAGACTTCGAGAAGTTCACAGGTAAAGTGCCGCCAGTCACTTCATTTGGTGGTCCGATCGAAGTTGCTTAATTAGTGCAGTTTGCATAAATCCAAATACCAGCCTCAGGGCTGGTATTTTTTTATCAAAATTTCAGTGAGCGTTGTCTCAATAGTAACTTCATAACGTTAAACGAGACTGGTATTCGTGATGATGGTAACGAATTGGGTGAGACAAGCAGGAGATAATGCGCCAAGCTAAACAATAATAATTAAGTGAGTAGACTCTTTATGGCTCAGAGCATTCAATTAGCAAATCACACTGAGATCACTGTGAATAACAATGACTTCCAAGTTGAAGTCGAGGGTAATCAATTACATTTTTCTTTTGCTGGTCTTCACAATAAAACCTTTACCGACCATGAAGTGTTATTCGAAATGCCGTTTTTGTACGAGCACGAGGCCAACGTAATTGGGGATGGTTTTCAAATGTTGGCGCAAACGGCGGGAACGATCAATCACCCCGTTGATATTGGTCGCTGCCCAGACAATAATCCTTCTTATCGAATCTATCCTAAAGATGCCCCTAAGCGTTATTACAACTATTTAGTGGTGGAAGGCTCGGCTGGCTACACATTATTTGGCTTCACATCATGTCATCGCTTTGCAGGCTATTTTGATGTTGTACTGCGTGATGGGCATTGGGTTTTATCAGCCGCAATTGATGGTGAGTTGACTCAAGTGGCGGATTGGGAAAGTAATCAACTTGAATCCGTGGCGGTACTCTGTGGTCAATCGCTGTCCGAGCTTTATCAAACCTATGGCGAGATGATTGCAAAGCATCATCCTGTTCGCCAAGGTGTGACACAAGATGCGCCTGTTGGTTGGTGTTCGTGGTACGCGTACTACGCAGACGTGACAGAGCAAGACATCATGCAGAACGTGGATTGCATGCAAGATAAGCTCGAAGACCTAGAGTGGGTACTTCTGGATGATGGCTATCAAGCCTTTATGGGCGATTGGTTAACCCCATCAGATAAGTTTTCTGGTGGCGTAAAAGAGCTCATTCATAATATCCGTGCAAAAGGAAAAAAGCCGGCAATTTGGATGGCGCCTTTCATTGCACAGCCTGAGTCGGAGATCTTCAAACAGCATCCAGAGTGGTTTGTTCGCCACAAGGATGGTGGCTTACTTAAAGCAGAAGATGTCACATACGGTGGTTGGCGATGCACGCCTTGGTACATACTCGATACCTCAAACCCAGAAGTGCAAGACCATCTGACGCATGTGGTCTCTGTCATGAGACAAGAGTGGGGCGTTGAGTTGTTCAAGCTAGACGCTAACTATTGGGGAACCTTAAAAGGTGTTCGCAAACAATCTGGTATTACAGGCGTTGAGGCGTATCGCTTAGGAATGGAAGCGATTGCTAAAGGCGCTGGTGATGCGTGGCTTTTAGGTTGCAACGCGCCAATGTGGCCATCTCTGGGACTTGTGGATGCAATGCGTGTTTCTGACGATGTAGAGCGTCATAGTCGTCGATTCGAGCAGATAGCCAGAGAAACCTTTTACCGTAGTTGGCAGCACCGAAAACTGTGGCAAATTGACCCGGATTGCGCGACATTCACTTCATTAGCTAATCAAGCCGCATCCAGAGAAGAGTATGAATTTCATCGCACGGTGTTATTAGCTAGTGGTGGTTTGCTGCTGTCTGGTGACCCGCTCCCTGAGATTACGCCGTTTGCGAAGAAGATATTGTCTAAGCTCATGTTACGTCAACAACGTAACCAACAATCTGCAAAGTTTACCGCTTTGAGTTTAAATCACGCGTTTTTAAAACTAACGACGAAGAATGACCTCCATTGTTTGTTTAATTATGCGAGTTACGGAGCGATGGAATTTACGCTGACGTCTGATCAACCGGTGGACTGGTATGATTACTGGACAGGGGAAAAGCTAAACCAAGAACCTTGCCAGTTGTTAATGGTGAGCGTGGATAAAGGGCTCAATGCGAAAGCGATCGTTACAGCATAACGTGAAGTAAATCGCCCAATACCAAGATCAAGAAAGGAGCCTATTGCGGCTCCTTTCTCGTTTTGATGCTCTGGGCGTTAGAACTCGAATAAAAAGTAATACCCGTATCCAACAATAAACGCAGGAATGGACGAGTAAATAGTCGCGACCAAAGCAGCTTTCGGTGCCATTGCAATAGCGGGGAATAGGGCGTCACCATCGTTAGAAATCGCATTGGCCAGTTGCGCAGAAAGTGGCGCTGCACCAGAAATGTATAGGCTAGTGACTAAAATTTGCGGTCCACAACCAGGCAACATACCAATGGCTAGGCCAGCTAATGGCATCCAAATTCCCCAATGAGAAAAGGTTTCTACAAGGTCGAGTCCAGAAAAATAGGTCGTCAGTTCAAACGCCAGAAACGCCACGATCACCCAAGCACTGACGAAATTCGTATCTTGTGCTGCTTTTTGAATCGGGTGTGAGTCCACGATTTTTTCATCTTCAGAGACCGTTGACTGATAATCGCCGAGCTCTTTTGTCATAGCCCACAACGACATTGTGATCACCGCGAAGATAGCGCCCAGCCATTCAATGGTATTGGCCTGCAAAGACAACAGCTGATTAATATCGATTTGGAAAGACATTAACACAGCAACGACACTAGCAGGCACAATAAGCCATTTCCAAAATGCGCCTTGTAGATTGATTGCACGTTGTTCAAGGGGTGTGTGTCGGTCTGTCTGGTGTTGGCAACAAGCATGTGTCTGAGGTGCTTCTTTTGGTTCTGGTCGCAGAAAGTTATCAGCATGAAAAGCATTAACAACTAACCCTGAAAGAGTACCCACGATAATGCCTAATCCAACCACGCCTAATCCAACACTTGGTTTGGCGGCCAGAAGTAAAAAGGCAGCGTCACCCATTGTTGAAGTAAGTACCGCGACAATCGCACCAAATCCTACTCGGCCACTAATAAATTGCGTTGTCACAACAATAGCGCCACCACAGCCAGGCAAAGCACCCAACAAAGAAGCAAAGAAAACCTGATGATTACGCGAGCGATGATATAGCTCGGTAATTCGATTGGTTTTCGACATAAAGTTTGAAAGATAATGATAAATAGCCAATGTGGCAGCAACATAGCATGACACCGCCCAGAATGAGTCGGATAGCGTCTGTACGGCTACGTCACGTGTATTTTCATTGCCTAGCAAAATGAGCATGACGATAGGGATCAGCAATCGCTTATAAGCTAAACGAAACTGAGTAGGCTGAAACAACTGTTGTGCAGAGTGTAATAATTGGGTCGCGTTCATCGTTTACTCAAATGCAAATAGGAATAATTATCATTATATGTAAATGAGATTTATTCGCAATAGCATTGTGAACTTTTCTTCGTGTCAAACTCTCTGAAATCAGGTAAAGTATCGGCCTTTGTGAGCAAACACGCCCTAATTAACTGTATTAGGCGGCGTATAAAATTGACTTGAATAGGAAGAAACATGATTCTAGTTGTAGGTCATAAGAACCCAGACAGTGACAGTATTTGTAGTGCACTCGTTGCAACTGAACTTCTAAAAGCGCGTGGCGTTGAAGCTATGCCAATTCGCCAAGGCGAAATCAACCGTGAAACTCAGCACATCCTAGAAGTTGCTGGCGCTGAAGTTCCTGAGCTTCGCACATCAGTTGCGGGTGAGACCGTTTGGCTAGTAGATTACTCAGATCTAGCACAAGCACCAGACGATATCGCAGAAGCTGAAATTGCGGGTATTGTTGACCACCACCGTCTAGGTGACGTGATGACAGTAAACCCAATGGAAGCATGGATCTGGCCTGTTGGTTGTACCAACACTGTTCTATTCAACATGTTCAAGATTGAAGGTCACGCGATTACTCCACAAATTGCTAAGCTAATGATGTCAGCAATTCTATCTGACACAGTAGGTTTTGCTTCTCCAACTTGTACACAAAAAGACAAAGATGCCGTTGCTGAACTAGCGGCAATCGCAGACGTACAAGATGTTGACGCGTTCACTAAAGATCTTCTAATTGCTAAAACAAACATCGAAGGTCTATCAGCGGCTGAGCTTGTTGAGAAAGACCTTAAAGGTTACCCATTCAACGGTCGTGACGTAGTGGTTGGTCAAGTTGAACTTGCAACTCTTGAGCAAGTTGACGGTATGATCGAAGCACTAGAAGCAGACCTAGAATCTCGTTGTGAGAAAGATAACCTAGCGTTCGCTGCTGTAATGCTAACAGACATCACGACTGCTCAAACTCGTCTTCTATACAAAGGTGAGTGGGCTGAGAAGCTTGTTAAGCACGAAAAAGACGGCATGCTAATGATGGAAAACACGCTAAGCCGTAAGAAGCAAGGTTGGCCTTGGCTTCAAACTGAGCTAGCTTAATTTTCTAGCATATACTTTAAATGCCCGCCTAGCTGCGGGCATTTTTCTATGGGAAATAGGAGACGAATATGTCTGAGCAACTGACCCAAGAGCAGATGGATACCATTAATCGCTACAACGAAGAGCAACGTTTAAAGTACTGCGTAAAAGAGATTGTGGCGAATCGTAAGGTTTGGATTCTGAAAGACGAACATGGCTGTGTCATGTTAAATACAGAAGATGATGATTGTGTACCAGTATGGCCAAACGAAGAGTTCGCTTTGCAATGGGCGAATGGTGATTGGGAAGATTGCGAGCCTGAGGCGATCTCTTTAAACAAGTGGCACAGCCGTTGGACCTCTGGTCTAGAGGATGACGAGCTATCGATTGTTGTATTCCCAAATCAAAATGAAGAAGGGGTCGTATTGTTTCCTGACGAGTTTGATTTTGAACTGCGCAAACAAGCGAGCCGCCGTTAGTTTTTTGATTAGTACCCATGCAATAAAGAAGCCTGCGTTAAAGCAGGCTTCTTTACATTTGCACGATTACATCTTTGATAACTATTTTGTTTGATGGCTTGGCGCTTTATAAAAGTGGCTTTCGACTAGTCGTTGAGTAATAGGATGCTCGGGATGAGTCAGTACTTGGTTGGTCTCGCCAAACTCGACCACTTCACCTTCATGCATCACCATCACTTTATCAGTAATATGCTTAACAATGCCAATGTGCTGAGACACGTACACAAATGACAATCCCATCTCTTCTTGCAACTCGAGGAATAAGTTAATGATCTGCGAGCGCATTGCCATATCCAAACCGTTTAACGCCTCATCAGCGACAATGATGGAAGGTTGAAGAATAAGTGCACGAGCCAAACACACGCGCTGTTTTTGACCGGCAGCTAGCATTTGTGGATAAAAATAGGCGTGCTCAGGCAGCAATCCTACGCGGAGTAGGGTGTTCTTTACACGCTGCATGCGCGCATCTGGCGGCATGTTGGTATTTCGCTTTAGCGGACCTTCTAAAATACGACCAATCTGGATTCGTGGGTTTAACGATGTGTTTGGATCTTGGAAAATCATGCGGATGAGCTTGCAGCGTGTCGCGTAATCTTTGTGCTCCAATCGTTCGCCATTCACACGGATCTCTCCGGAGCTTGGTTCAACAACGCCAGCAAGCATACGAGCTAGTGTGGATTTTCCTGACCCGTTTTGACCAATAAAACCAATAGTTTGTCCTGGCTCTAAAGTAAAGCTTACCGGTTTAACTGCCTCATTAACCTGACGTTTGAACAGACGGGAGCGCGTAACAAATTGCTTCGATAAATTATCGACTTCAAGTAACGCACTCATGACTTTTTCTCCGTGTTCAATGGAAAGTGGCAGTTAAATTTATGATTCTTAATTCGTCTGGTGTGTGGAATTTCTACACATTGTTTCTGCGCATATGGGCAACGTGGTCCGAGGCGACAACCGATAGGCAGATGCTGCAATGGCGGAATCGAGCCCGGTAGGGATTGGAGTTTTTGCTTGTGTGGTACCCAATCATTAAAGTCTGGCATCGCTTTAAGCAAGGCATCTGTATACGGGTGCTTGGGTGCCGCAATGATTTTACTGGTATCGGCAGACTCTACCGACTGACCACAATACATTACCGTAATACGTCCTGCCCACTGTGTTATGGTCGCTAAGTCGTGGCCGATAAGCAGAATGGTTGTGTTATTAAGTTGGTTCATGCGGCTCAACAGACGCAAAATTTGCGATTGGGTAATCGGGTCTAAGTCGTTGGTTGGCTCATCTGCGATCAGCAACTTTGGTTTGGTCGCTATCGCCATGGCAATCATGACTTTTTGACACTCACCATCAGTCAGTTCATAAGGGTAGCTACCCATTAAACGCTTGTGATCTTTAATACCCACTTTATGCAAAAGCGCGATGGCCTGTTTTTTACGCCATTTAAATCGCTCCCACCATTTCCCTTCAAATGCGCGAGATGGAATGGATTCAATCAATTGACGCCCGACTTCCTCTGAAGGGTCAAGACAAGTTGAAGGTTCTTGGAAAATCATCGCAATATCACGAGCAATGACGCGCCGACGCTCTTTTGGTGTAAGCTGAAGCAAGTCAATATTGCCAAGGCGCATACGGTCTGCGGTGATGCGCCAGTTATCTTTACTTACCCCGACAATCGCTTTTGCAACTAAGCTTTTCCCTGAACCAGACTCACCTACAAGACCACGAATTTCGCCTTCGTTCAAAGTTAGGCTCATTCGGTCAACGGCTTTGACCAACCCTTGAGGTGTTTCGATCTCAATGGTCAAATGTCGAATATCTAACAACGGCATTATTCGATCCCCGCATTAAGCGCTTGACGTACACCTTCACCTACTAAGTTTAGGGTAATAACAGTAAACATGATGGTCAGGCCGGGTAGGGTCACTGTCCAAGGTGCAATATAAATAAGCTCGACAGAGTCACCTAATATTGCTCCCCACTCGGTGCTTGGGGCCTGTGCGCCTAGGCCAAGAAAACCCAGTGCCGTAATATCTAAAATCGCAGCAGAGAGCGCGAGTGTGATTTCAGCGGCAATGACCGTCAGAATGTTAGGAAGAATTGAACTCCACAGTAAGTAGAAATCATTAGCGCCATCAAGGCGTGCTGCCATTATGTAGTCTTTTTCAACTTCGGTGTGGACTGCGATATAAACGGAGCGAATAAAACGCGGAATCAAAGCCAAGCAGATTGCGAGTAAAATATTGAACCCACCAAAGCCTAGAAATGCCACAAAAATGATTGCTAATAAGAGCGACGGGATCGACATGACGGTATCGAGCAAGTGGTTGAGAGTACTCGACAGTAAGCCTTTCGTCATACCTGCCAATACGCCAATTAAACAGCCTACAACGGCAGCAATTGCGGTGATGGCGACAGCAGCGCCAAATGTCAGCTGAGAGCCCATAATCAGGCGCGAAAGAATATCTCTACCTAAGTCATCGGTCCCCAAAAAGTAATCAACCGTTCCTGCTGGGGCCCATGATGGCGGCACAAGCAACTCACCTGACTGTGCTTGGGCGTCAAATGGTGCAAGTAGGGGGGCAAAAATGGTAATAAGGACGATAAACACCAAGCACCACAAGCCAAACATGGCTAGTCCGTTGGCGCGGTAGCTTCGCCAAAAACGCTCAAACTGTGTTGGAATGCGCTCTTCCTGATAAACGTTATTTGTTAGCATACCATTCCTTTCGAACTAAAGGGTTAATCATCGCGCCAATCAAATCCGAGAGAATGTTAGCGGTAAGAACCAAAGTCGCAAGTACCATCACGCCAGCTTGGATAGATGCATAGTCTTGGCTTGCCAGCGCATCTAAAAGCCAACGACCAATACCTGGCCAGTTAAAAATAGACTCCGTGATGATAGCTAAGGTAATCATACTCGAAAGTTGAACACCAACTTTGGGAATGATAGGCGGTATCGCATTCCGCAATACATGTTGAGTTACGATTTCGCGGTTAGAAAGACCTTTGATTCTCGCTGCACGGATGTAGTTTTGGCTCATCACTTCCGCTACCGAGGAACGCATTAGTCCGACAACCTGGGTGGTTGGAGCCAAAGCGAGCACCAAACATGGCAGCACCATATGCTCAATAACGCTTTGCAGTGCATGAGCGCGGTATTCGCCTTTCGCCATGAATGCGTCGATAATGGCAAACCCGGTTACATGATCAATTTCGTAAAGTAAATCATACCGTCCCGCAACGGGAAAGAGTTGGTATTCCAATGAAAAGACCATGATAAGTAACAGAGCTACCCAAAAGATTGGGGCGGAATAACCAGACATTGACATGAATGAAATGCTGGTATCGAGCCATTTACCTTGCTTCATCCCAGCCACGGTTCCAAGTGGAATGCCGATCAAAAGGGACACCAAAAAGGCAAAGAAACACAATTCCAAAGTGGCTGGGAATACAACGGCGAGCTCGTCGTAAATCGCATTGCCGTTTTTACTTATGCCAAAATCGAGTTGAGAAAGGTTGATCAAGTAAGTTTGCCAGCCAGACCAAAAATCAACGTTTGCCCAGTGCGAGAGAGGGTCAAGGCGCAGCAGAGAAAAACCCACTAATGTAAGGATCATCAAAGTGATGATAAATAGGTTAAAGCGTCGAACGGTATACCAAAACATCAGTGAATTCTCTCAACTCTATCAAACGGTTGGGCATTGAAAGGGCTTGATTTGAAGCCTGTCAGCGATTTGTCGTGCACACGGAACTGCACGCCATGCGCCAGAGGAATAACCGGGAACTCTTGATTCAAAATGTTCTGTGCTTGGCGATATAGGTTCAAACGGTAACGCGGTTCTTGAGTTTCTAAAGCCAAATCGAGCAAGAAATCGAAGTCATCGTTACACCACATGGACACGTTAAGGCCAACGCGGTCAGACTCGCAAGATAATAAAGGGCGGAAAAAGTTGTCAGGATCCCCGGTATCACCAATCCAACCAGTTAAAAGTAAATCGATATCGTTGATGTTCTCCAAATCCACACGTTCAAACCTATCATCGGTAAGTAGCGTTAATTTAACCCCAATATCGGCAAAATTCGCTTGGATTAGCTCTGCGGTCTTGCGAGGGCTTGGGTTAAAAGCACGTGGTTCAAGTGGTACCCACATGGTCAATTCTAGGCCGTCTTCGTAGCCTGCATCTCGAAGTAGTGCCAATGCATAATTCCGGTCATAACGAATTTTTACGCTGTCTTTTTGATAAGCCCATGAATTAGGTGGTAGCAAGGTATAAGCTTGGGAGCCAGTTCCGTAGTAAACCGAATCTAAAATATTTTGACGGTTGATCGCTAAGTTAAGAGCTTGGCGAACTCGAGTATCACTCAGCGCGGTGGTTTCTGTGTTTATCGCAATAAAGGAAACGTTGTTAGCTGGTGTAGCCGTCAGCTCAAGGTTGTCATTTTCTTGAATGACAGGTATTTGGCTCGAAATAGGTGAAGAGAGTACGTCACACTCGTTTCTTAAAAGTTTAGCTAATGTACCCGTCCCTCTGTGAGAGATATCGAACACCACTTGTTCCATTTTTGCTGGTGACTTCCAGTAATTAGAATGACGCTCTAATCGAATCAAGTCGTTCACTTGGTACTCTTTTAATTGATAAGGGCCGGTACCGATAGGAAGTTGGTCGATTTCTTCTTTATGATCTTTTGCTGCCAATTGCTGTCCATACTCCGCAGACAAGATAACCGCATGGCTGGTGGCAATATTGGCCAAGAAAGAAAAGTTTGGCTGAGATAACGTAAACCTTACCGTATACTCATCTATTGCAACCACGTCTTGGAGTAGGTTTTGAAAATCTAACCCTGCAAACCATGGATAAAAACCACCACCTACTTGGTGAAAAGGATGGTCTACATCGATGATTCGCTTGAAGCTAAATACCACATCTTTTGCATTCAATGGGCGAGTGGGTGTGAACCAAGGTGTGGTTTGGAATTTAACACCACGTTTAAGCTTAAACGTGTATTCCGTCCCTGATTCATTTACTGACCAACTCTCGGCGATGCTTGCCACGGGCTGATGTGATTTAGGATCGAGCGTGAGCAGCGTATCGTACAGCTGCGGGCTCAGAGCCTCTGCGGTAATACCGCTATCAATAAGCTGAGGGTTAAACGTGGTCGGCTTACCTTGTCCGCAAAACACAAAGCCAGCTTTGCGAATATCATTGTGGTCAATTTCATCGCCACAAGCGGTCAGTAGGCTAATCCCAATAAGGCTCAGCGATAATCTTATAAAAGCATTCATAATATGAAATGTTCATTGGATCTTGCTCGTTTCGTTTGATCTTACTCTTTCAAAGCTAACAAGCGAAAATGATCTCGCTAATTTATCACCTTTGTGAACTCGCTCCAAACATAAAATCCATACACTGTAAGGTGTTATGCCATAAATGCATGCGAATTAGAGCGCAGTCACGAGCTCGTGTATTGATTGAGTACTCTCGGTCAAGTTAGCTTTGTCCGACCAAACCATATTTTCTAACCATCCCTCGTAATTGGTGATAGCTCAAGCCAAGTAGCTCGGCTGCTTGTCGTTGATTAAACTTGGCTTCTTCCAATGCACGATTGAGTAAATGGATATCTTGTTCCTCTTGCCATTGTTTATAGTCTAGAGGGAATTGGATGGTGTTGCTTGATGCTTCCTCTTCTTGTTGTTCTGCTTGTTTTGCACTATGGCCAAGCGCGCTGTGCCAAACCGTTTCAAAAGGATTGAAAACCAGTTCATCAATTGGGTGAGCATTCAGACCATGTTGGTAAATCGCACGTTCAATCACGTTTTTTAGTTCGCGGACGTTACCGGGCCATTCATATTCAATAAGCGACTGCTGCGCTTTTGGGGTAAAACCGACAAAGTATTCCAGTTGCAGTTCACGACACATTTTCATCGCGTAGTGCTCTGCTAAAGAGAGAATGTCTTCTTTGCGCTCGCGAAGAGGGGGTAACATAATGACATCGAAGGCTAGCCTGTCGAGCAGATCTGCACGAAAATCACCTTGCTCTGCCAATTTTGGTAGGTCGGCATTGGTTGCACAAACAAGTCGAACATCCGCATTGAGAGCGGTATGACCGCCAACTCGCTCATATTCACCATATTCAATGACACGTAATAGCTTTTCTTGAACTAAAAGTGGTGCGGTTGCCAGTTCGTCAAGGAACAAAGTACCGCCCTCGGCACGCTCGAAACGCCCTTTATGCTTACCTTTAGAGCCCGTGAAGGAGCCGGATTCATGTCCAAACAATTCGGAATCTATTAGCCCTTCGCTTAATGTCGCACAGTTGAGTGATAGTAGTGGCTTATCCCAACGTCTTGATAAATAATGCAAACGCTGAGCGATGAGTTCTTTACCCGTACCTCGTTCACCAATGATGAGGACAGGGCGCTCAATGGGTGCAAGTTGTGATACTTTATCTAGTACAGCGAGAAAAGCAGGTGATTCACCAATCAGGTTTTGCTTCATAAAGTCCTTCTTATTTAACAGCCGAGCCATGATTTAGAGATAGAGTTGGTAAATTTCACCAACAGTTGGTGAAAAACATCATAGCACAATAGTGTGTAACGACAATAAAATGAATAACGCTCTGATTTAAAAGAAAATTATAAGTTGGCACGTTACTTGTTATATATTCAGGGAGACACAAGGTTAATCACCACCTTGTCGAGTTTTAATAGGAAAAAAGAGGAGTTCCGTTATGGGTATTTTTTCTCGATTTGCAGATATCGTTAACTCAAACATCAGTGCATTACTGGACAAGGCGGAAGATCCTGAAAAAATGATCCGTCTTATCATTCAAGAAATGGAAGACACACTTGTTGAAGTGCGTACTAACTCGGCTAAAGCGATTGCAGACAAGAAAGAGTTGGCTCGTAAGGTTGAAACGTTAGAAGAGCAAATTGGCGAATGGGGCCAAAAAGCGAGCTTAGCATTAGTTAAAGAGCGTGAAGATCTAGCTCGTGCAGCGTTAATTGAAAAGCAAAAGCTAGAGCAAGTGATTAAAGGCCTCCACACTGAGCAAACCTTAGTGGAAGAAACGATCGATAAGCTTACTGGCGAGATTGGTAAGTTGGAAAGCAAAATTGCTGAAACGCGCGCAAAACAGCAAGCACTAGCAATTCGTAACCAAACTGCATCTAACCGTCGTGATGTGCAAAAACACCTGCACACTAGCCGTACTAATGAAGCGATGGCGAAATTTGAGCAATACTCACGTAAAGTGGATGAAATGGAAGCGGAAGCAGACCTGTATGCTCAAACCGGTAATGCTAAATCGCTAGAACAAGAGTTTGCAGAGTTGCAGGCACAAGACGAAATTGAAAAAGAGTTGGCAAAACTGAAAGAACAGATGTCATCGAAAGATAAATAAGAAAGGAGCCATTTATGTCGGCATTTTTTATAGCAGGACCAGTGATTGTCTTTTTAATCTTTGTCGCTCCACTATGGCTCTTCTTACACTATCGCAGCAAACGCAAAACAGATAGTGCACTGTCGAGCCAGGATTTAGAGCGCCTTCAGGTACTATCTGAAAAAGCGGAAGCGATGCAGTCCCGAGTTGATACATTGGAGCGCATCTTGGATGCTGAGTCACCAACATGGAGACGCAAGTATGAATAATCGAGAACTGTATCGTGACCCAGTAAATGGCAAAATCTCCGGTGTTTGCGCCGGAATTGCCAACTACTTTGGTGCAGAAGTTTGGTTGATTCGTATTGTAGTGATTTCTGCAGCGCTGTTAGGTGGTACGTTTTTGGTATTGTTAGCGTACATCGCGATGGCGTTTATGTTAGAAAAGCAACCAGTAACGTATTCTGAAAATATCAGAGCTCAGCAAGAGCATACGCTCAAAAGTAAGCCTTGGCAGAAAGGGCAAAGCCCTGATCAACTGCTCAGTGTGTTGGAAAGGGATTTTGACCGTCTTGATGGCAAAATTCGTAACATGGAAGCTTATGTTACGTCTGATACATATAGGGTGAACAGAGAATTCAGTAAGCTCTAGGCATTTTGTATCCAAAGAAGATTTAACTGAAGCAGGCATAAAGCCTGCTTTTTTATCACAAATTACTAATTTTAAAGCACTATTAATCTTTTCTGCTCTGGAAGTTCGTTCAAAATTCATCTACTTTAAAAATAATCCCCCAATTTTTATGGATGAATGTAATGAGAAAATTGCTCATTCCTATTGCCATCTCGGCTGTCTTGTCGGGGTGCGGTAAAGAACTTCCTCCTGTTCCTGAACCTGAATCGCGCCCTGCGAAGCTATTTACAGTATCTGTTGGCAATGCCCAGTTTGAGCGACATTTTCCTGCCACGACGGAAGCTGGCGATAGAGCAGTACTGACATTTCGAGTTCCTGGGCTTCTTCAAACGATAGAAGTGAATGAAGGTCAAGTCGTCAGTAAAGGTGATGTTTTGGCGTCATTAAACCCAGATGAATATTCTCTGCTCGAACAGCAAGCTCGGGCAAATTTTTTGCTCGCAGATGTGCAATACAAGCGATACCAAAAGCTACGTAAAGACCAAGTAGTATCTGAGCAAGATTTTGATGAGGCAAAAGCGAATCACAACTCGGCAAAAGCTCAATGGAATCAAGCAAAGGCAAACTTAAGGTATACCAAACTTGTCGCGCCATATGATGGCACCATTTCGTACATTCCAGCAGAAAACCATGAATATGTTGCCGCGAAAGAAGGGGTGATGAATATTCAGTCCAACCAACTCCTCAAAGTGATATTCCAAATCCCAGACTATCTTCTAAATCGTTACACGCAGGGGAGCGATGTCTCTGCCAGAATGATATTTGATGCGTTCCCCGAGCGAGCCTTTGATTTAACCTTTCAGGAAATCGATACAGAAGCCGATCCTAAAACGGGCAGTTACAAAGTCACGATGGTCATGGAACGGCCAGCAGAAATAGGCCTTTTGCCGGGAATGTCTGGCAATGCTTACCTCCTGTCCAAAAGTGCAGGAGCGACAAAGATTCCTAACTCCGCGTTGCTAGAAGAGAACGGCAAAACATACGTTTGGCGTGTCGATGAGCAAGGCATTGTGTCTAAAGCCGCAATTGAGATGAATGACAAAAATCAAGTGTTAGCTGGGCTTAACGATGGCGACCAAATCATTATCTCGGGTGTCAGTGTAATTGAACCCGGAATTAAGGTAAGAGCGTGGATTAAGGAAAGAGGGCTGTAATATGAAAGGAATCATCTCTCTAGCGACTTTACTTTCAACGCTTTTTCTCGTCGGCTGTGGGGATAAGGCGCCAGAAAAAGAGCTCGAAACGCCACGAGTTAGGGTTACGTCATTAGCGGGAAACAAGGTGGACGACAACTTGTACTTCCCTGCGGTTGCGAATGCAGCGGATCGCTCTCATTTGAGCTTCAGAGTCGCAGGAGAAGTCAGCCGCATCATGGTAAAAGAGGGCGACAAAGTCACGAAGGGTGATGTTATTGCAACGCTAGATCCCACTGACTATGAGTTGGATGTAGATAATGCGAGTGCGCGTTTTTCTGTTGTCGACAGTCAGTATCGCCGCTCACGCCCTTTGGTTGATAAAGGCCTATTAGCTAAGTCTCAGTTTGATGAAATTGCAGCACAACGACAAATCGCCTTAGCTGAGCTTCAGTTAGCCAAACTTCGTCTATCATTTACTGCCTTAAAAGCGCCCGTGGATGGGATTATTTCGCGAGTTAATATCGACCAATTCGAAAATGTTCAAGTCGGACAGCATATCGTTAATATTCACAGCTTGGAGCGAGTCGAAGTGTTGATTCAGCTTCCAGACCGCCTCTATGTGAACCAACCGCCAACGGAAGAAAGACTCACAGCGATCAAAGCATTGGTGCGCGTGCCCAGCGGTAACGAATATAACGCGACGGTAAAAGAATTTACGACCGAACCCGATCCAACAACAGGTACGTTTACTGTCACACTGTCGCTTCCTATGCCGGAAGAAGAGTACATCCTAGATGGTATGGCTGTTGAGGTAACGTCTAAAGACGAGAATGTTGGGCTTGATCTCAACCTAGGAATTAATGTCCCTATCGAAGCCATTTTTAATGCGGACGGTGACGAGCTGGGGCGCGAAAACAAATTTGTTTGGGTACTGAATGACGACAATACGGTATCGCGCAAACAGGTGCGAGCAGGTAAGGCATCTAAAACGTCCATTCAAATCCTTGATGGTCTCATGCTCAAAGACAAAGTCGTGATTGCCGGTGTTTCTCGATTAAGGGATGGCATGAAAGTAGAAGTGATACAGGAAATGGCTACGCAGGAGGCCGGTCTATGAGCGATCTTAATAAATCAGTGCCTCAAAGTGATGATGATGTGACCGGTATTGCTGCGTACTTCATCCGAAATCGCGTCATCAGTTGGATGGTCGCACTGATATTTTTGATTGGTGGTATCGCCGCATTCTTTGGTTTAGGGCGTCTTGAGGACCCTGCTTTTACTATTAAAGATGCGATGGTAGTGACCTCTTACCCTGGTGCGACACCGCAACAAGTCGAAGAAGAAGTGACGTATCCAATCGAAAAAGCGATTCAGCAGCTTACTTATGTTGATGAAGTGAATTCGATTTCTAGCCGAGGATTATCGCAAATCACGGTCACGATGAAGAACAATTATGGCCCTGATGATCTGCCACAAATCTGGGATGAGTTACGCCGTAAAGTGAACGACCTTAAAGGGACGTTGCCTCCAGGTGTGAATGAACCTCAAGTGATCGATGATTTTGGTGATGTTTACGGGATTTTGTTAGCGGTGACTGGCGACGGTTATAGCTATAAAGAGCTACTGGATTACGTCGATTACTTACGCCGAGAGCTCGAACTGGTTGATGGCGTGAGTAAAGTTTCGGTATCCGGGCAACAGCAAGAGCAAGTGTTCATCGAAGTATCGATGAAAAAATTGAGCAGTATAGGTCTTGCTCCGGATACCGTGTTTAATCTTCTTTCGACGCAAAACGTAGTTTCTGACGCAGGAGCGATCAGAATTGGTGATGAGTACATCAGAATTCAGCCGACTGGCGAGTTCCAGAGTGTAGATGAGCTAGGCGATTTGTTGATTACTGAGTCGGGTGCTCAGGGGCTCATCTTCTTGAAAGATGTGGCGGAAATAAAACGTGGTTACGTAGAAGTCCCGAATAATATTATTAATTTTAACGGCAGCCTCGCACTAAACGTGGGTGTTTCTTTTGCTGAAGGCGTCAACGTCGTTGAAGTCGGAAAAGCGTTTGATCATCGCCTTGCAGAGCTAAAGTACCAACAACCTGTTGGTATCGAAATCTCGGAAATTTACAGTCAGCCTAAAGAGGTGGATAAATCGGTTAGCGGTTTTGTTGTCAGCTTGGCTCAAGCTGTCGGTATCGTCATTATCGTACTTCTGTTCTTTATGGGGCTACGTTCTGGGCTACTTATCGGTTTAATCTTGCTGCTGACGGTGCTGGGTACGTTCATTTTCATGAAGTATCTCGCGATAGATTTACAGCGGATTTCATTAGGTGCCTTGGTTATCGCATTGGGTATGCTGGTGGACAATGCAATCGTCGTGGTTGAGGGGATTTTGATTGGTACTCAAAAAGGGCGAACTCGACTCCAAGCAGCGACCGACATTGTTACCCAAACAAAGTGGCCATTACTTGGGGCAACTGTGATTGCGGTAACTGCATTTGCGCCAATTGGACTGTCTGAAGACTCGACGGGCGAATACTGTGGCACTTTATTTACGGTTCTGCTGATCTCTTTAATGTTGAGCTGGTTTACCGCTATCTCGTTGACACCATTCTTTGCTGACATCTTCTTTAAAGGCCAGAAGATTAAACAAGGTGAAGGGGAAGAAAATGATCCATATAACGGGGTTATTTTCGTTATTTATAAAAAGTTTCTTCAGTTTTGTATGCGTCGTGCTTGGTTTACCGTTGTGGTGTTGATTGTGGGATTAGCGGCAAGTGTTTACGGGTTCACCTTTGTGAAGCAAGCGTTTTTCCCATCTTCGACAACGCCGATTTTTCAGTTAGATGTATGGATGCCAGAAGGAACTGATATTCGAGCAACCAACACAACGCTTAAAGAGTTAGAAAGTTGGTTAGCTAAGCAAGAGCATGTTGACCATATCACGACGACCGCGGGTAAAGGCTTACAGCGCTTCATGTTAACGTACGCGCCAGAGAAAAGTTATGCGGCTTATGGTGAGATAACCACTCGTATGGAAAACTACGAAGCGTTAAAACCATTAATGGCGAAGTTTCGAGAGTATTTAAAAGCCAACTACCCAGAAATCAATTACAAGCTCAAACAGATTGAGTTAGGCCCTGGTGGTGGTGCAAAAATTGAAGCGCGCATTATTGGTTCAGATCCAACCGTCCTTCGTACGATAGCCGCTCAGGTCAAGGACATCATGTACGCCGACCCTCAGGCAACAAATATCAGGCATGATTGGCGTGAACGAACCCAAGTTCTTGAACCTCAGTTTAACGAGAGTCAGGCACGTCGCTATGGCATTACAAAATCAGATGTCGATGACTTCTTGTCCATGTCATTCTCTGGAATGACGATAGGCCTTTACCGAGACGGCACTACGCTCATGCCTATCGTGGCTCGCTTACCTGAAGATGAACGTATTGATATTCGTAACATTGAAGGCATGAAAATATGGAGTCCAGCACAGAGTGAGTTTATTCCACTTCAACAAGTCACAATGGGTTACGACATGCGTTGGGAGGATCCTATTATTGTGCGTAAAAACCGTAAGCGTATGCTCACTGTGATGGCAGACCCTGATATTCTAGGTGAAGAAACCGCATCGACGTTGCAAAAACGCTTACAGCCTCAAATCGAAGCGATTCAAATGCCTCCTGGCTATTCACTAGAGTGGGGTGGTGAATACGAATCTTCAGGTGATGCTCAAGAGTCACTGTTTACTACTATGCCAATGGGGTACTTGTTCATGTTCTTGATCACTGTATTCCTATTTAACTCTATCAAAGAGCCACTCATTGTTTGGCTTACCGTGCCGCTGGCGTTAATTGGTGTCACTACCGGTTTGTTGGCACTCAACACGCCGTTTGGTTTTATGGCATTGCTCGGCTTCTTAAGCTTATCGGGAATGGTGCTCAAAAATGGCATCGTATTACTGGACCAAATTGAAATTGAAATGAAGTCCGGTAAAGAGGCTTATGACGCGGTCGTTGATGCTGCGGTAAGTCGCGTCCGTCCCGTTTGTATGGCTGCTATCACGACGATCCTTGGTATGATCCCACTGTTGCCAGATATTTTCTTCAAACCAATGGCGGTTACGATTATGTTTGGTTTGGGTTTTGCGACAGTCCTGACACTGATTGTCGTGCCAGTGTTGTATCGTTTGTTCCATAAAGTGGCAGTACCGAAACAGGCTTAGTGCTACTGATATAACGATGAAAAATATCGCGCCTCTAACTCATCAGTTAGAGGCGCTTTTTAAGGAAGAATAATGACAGAACAAAAAACGTGTGCGTGGGCGATGAATCACCCATTAGAGCGCGAATATCATGATTCCGAATGGGGCGTGCCAGTATATGACGACCAAGTCCTGTTTGAATTTATTACGTTGGAAGGTGCGCAAGCTGGCCTTAGTTGGATCACCATCCTTAAAAAGCGCGAAGGTTACAGAGAAGCGTTCGAGAATTACGATCTAGATGCGTTGGAACAAAGAAATGAAGAACGCGCTGAATACATCGTGGAAAACTTCGATGTTGTGAGACATCGCGGAAAGATTAACTCGGTATTCAGTAATGCCAAAGCGGCCAAAGCGTTAATTGCTGAATACGGGAGTTTATCAGACGCGTTGTGGCAGTTCGTGGATGGCGAACCAATCGTCAATCAATGGCAACATATGAGTGACGTACCAGCTTCGACAGAGCAATCCAAAGCCATGAGTAAATTCCTAAAAAAGAAAGGCTTCAAGTTTGTCGGTGAAACCATCTGTTATGCCTTCATGCAAGCCGTCGGCATGGTGGATGACCATATCGTTGGATGTCCTAAAAAGCAGAATAAGTAACGTTTGGCTATTAAGCTAATGTTGTTAGTTCTGGCTATCATGAATACGTTCCAAAGCTTCGATTCGACGCCATTGAGTGGCATCGAAGCTTTGTTTTCTTAAAGCAATGATTTCTGCCTGTTTTTCGTCTTGCCCTAAAAAACCCCTATTCAGAATATTTTGACGCTGCTTTAAGTAAGTGGCGAGTTGAGTCTCAAATGATGCTCTTTGCTCATCAAGCTTTTGCAGCCTCTGCGCTCCGGCATCTCCTACCAGAGCAACACGGGCGATGTACTTGTCTTGTGAATCAAGCTGAGAAGCTTGCTCGAGCTGCTCTGCTAATGCGTTATTGCGTTCACTTTCTCGTATGTAATCCGGTTGTTCTGATAATGCTTGATTGAGAAGGTGTGCTTGACTCTCGATATCCGATGCCTGTGTTTTAATCGTCAGCTTTTCTAAAGCAAGTTGGCGAAGTCGGTTTTCTTCGTCAAACAATTGGGTTATCTGCACCTCGTTAAAGTATTGAAGCTGTAAGTTCAGTATTGCTTCATTCAGCATGGTTAAATGTTCAAGCGTTAGGTGGTTGTGCTCAAAAGGCTCTAATGCAGAGAGTGCTTGCTTGTAGGAAAGGTAGGCTTGAAAAAGTTTGGCATCAATATTCAGAGTTTGCTTTGCTAAAGTGTCATCATTAACTTCCGCTTTGATCGTATCGAGATCTTCTTCGCCCAGCCGGCTAAGAGAATATTCGAAGAAGTCTTTTGGGGAAGAGACATCGGCGGCTATATCTTGCTGAGATTGCGAATGGTTAGAGGTTATCTCTTGTTGTTTGTCGCTTTGCAACAGAGAAAGCGCTCCCACGCCAAATATCGAGAGCAGGATAAAAGTGGTGAGAGCGACTTTCTTCATTGTGATGACCTCTTATAAACCTTGAAGTTTGAGACGATTTGCATGTTGGCGATAAAGCGTGACTGGATCGGTTTCAAAAAGATGATGAATACCGAGTAGGCCGTTAATTTCATCCAAATGGTTCATTTGATAATCATCACGTATGACTTTGCCCAAATGTGTGCTGCACGCACCAACTAAGCCATCATTTGGCCCATCAAAGGCTAAGCCAAGTACCATCATGGCAGCGTCGGTCGGATCGAAAACGTTTGTAAAAGTGGATGATCCGGTCCATGAGTAGTAATAAACGCCATTTGAAGCCAGCAAGTCACCATTACCACATTCACTGGTAGGGACTCCCTCCGGGTAGTGTTGGTTAAACGCTAATGATCCTTCCGTGGTTAATGCTGCTAGTGAGGCTAAAGGGTCTTGGTCGAGATCAGAACCACCTGATAGAAGATTAATAAGAGTAGTTAAGCCTTGCGCCAGTTTTACCGCGAGCTGCTCACTACCCGAACCCTCAGATACGGTGCCACGAACTAAATCTGCCACTTTAGACCCTTTATTAACGCCTCCTATACTCGTAACTGATGCGACTAGGTCAGGACGGACAGAGGCAACATAGCGCGTTGTTGGACCACCATGACTGTGACCAATGAGATTGACTTTCTCTGCGCCTGTTGCTGCAAGTAAGGTTTCGACTTGAGCAAGCAGTTGCTCCCCTCGAACTTCGCTGCTATTGGTCGCGGATACCTGTGCAACATAAACCGTAGCGCCATCTTTTGTTAAGGAATGTGGTATTCCGAAAAAGTAATCAACGCCTGCCAGGGTATCAAAACCAAACAAACCGTGAACCAGAACAATCGGATTCTTGGTTTGGGTATAACCTGTTGCAGCGGATACGGAGGTTATTGGGACGGTAATTAAGGTAAAAAGCATTAGCGCTATAAATTTGAGTTTCAAAACTATCTCCTTGTGGTATGACCTCTTATGAATGATAAAAAGTAGGAGAGAAACTCTAAATTTGGAAAGCCTATTTGTGGCACATTATTTCATTCTGTGACTGCTCAATTGAAAAACAACACAAATGATTAACATTAATTAATGGTTCGGGTGAATGTTGGTTAATTCTAATTAAGTCAGGGGCTTATAAAAACGCCCCGCAATGCAGGGCGATTCAATCATTGTTATAGGGAGACTTCTTTTTCAAGCATTAAGGCGTTATAACGCGCAAAACCAGTCTCTAAATCAGCGATCAAGTCATTTACGTCTTCTAAGCCAATATGAATACGAACCAAAGTACCTTCAAAGTGTGGGTGAGCTACGGTTCTCAGGCTGTTAAAGCTCTTAGGTTCGTTAGCTAGAATGAGGCTTTCATAACCGCCCCAAGAGTAACCCATACTGAAGTGTTTCATACCATCAAGCAGAGCCGTCGTCGCTTTTGGATAAGACGTTTTGAGAACAAATGAAAACAAGCCGTTTCCACCTGTGAAGTCTCGTTTGAAAAACTCATGGCCAGGGCTTGTTTCTAAAGCTGGATGGCGGACATGATCAACTTCTGGGCGAGAAGCGAGCCACTGAGCGACTTTTAAACTGCTTTCTGCGTGCTGTCTTAGGCGAACATCCAACGTGCGAATACCTCGAAGACCTAGGTATGCGTCGTCAGGAGAAACGCACTGACCCATCAGGTAGCTTTGTTCACGAAGCTGATCCCAATACTTTTCAGAAGCCACAGCAGTACCTAGCATGACATCTGAATGTCCAACGATATACTTAGTCGCCGCTTGAATGGAAATGTCTACGCCATGCTCGAAAGGAGAGAAGTTCACGCCAGCTCCCCATGTGTTGTCAAGCATCACAATGATATCTTGCTCGTGGGCAATGCGCGCTAATGTAGGTACATCTTGGACTTCCATGGTTATTGAACCAGGAGACTCCAAGAAAAGGACTCTGGTATTCGGCTGAATCAAGTCTCGGATACCTTCACCGATCATTGGGTCATAATAGGTGGTTTCGATGCCCATTTTCTTCATTATGGTGTTACAAAAGTCACGAGTTGGTTCGTAACAAGTGTCCACCATTAGAATGTGATCGCCAGTTTCAACGAAAGAGAGGATGGCGTTTGAAATTGCTGCCGTTCCACAAGGGTAAAGCGCGCAACCAGCTCCACCTTCAATCTCAACCATTGCGTCTTGGAAAGCAAAGTGCGTGTTGGTGCCTCGGCGACCATAAAACAATGTTTTGTTTGCACGATTAATGGTGGCTTGGTTCTTTTCTGCAACGGTATTGAATACCACGGTTGAAGCGCGTTGAACGGGTGGGTTTACAACACCATTTGTCCACTTTTTATCGCGGCCAGCGGTAATGAGTTTGGTTTTTTTTCCCTCTGACATAAAAGTTCCCTGTCTTAAATATTGCGGTTTTGAATATTTAAAACATGGACGACGTAGGTTATGCAAGGGAAAAGTCAACTATCAGCCAATAACAGCCAAGATGAACAGGTAATGATGTCGAGAGGTATCGTGTAGATAGGGAGCTAAAAGAACAAACCTCCAGCAGGATGCATGTAGCGCTGGAGGTTTTTTAGCCTGTGTATTTGAGGTATTAGAGGAGTGGGTTGAAGAGATAGAACACTCGCTCTAAGAACCGAGAAAATAGGCTCCTTTTCTCCCATTCTTCCAATACAACAGTGTGAGATTGCTTGATATAGCTATCTTGTAACCAAGACATTTGCTTGGTGAACTCTTCGTCATCAACGGCGAGGGTCACTTCGAAGTTCAGCCACAAGCTGCGCATATCCATGTTTACGGTGCCAACTAAACAGAATTGGTCGTCAATTACGACAGATTTTGTATGCAGCAAACCACCATAAAACTCATAAATCTTGACCCCTGCACTCAAGAGCTCACTATAAAAAGCGCGTGAAGCCCATTGCACCATCATAGAGTCATTTTTATGGGGAATAATGAGTTCAACGTTAATGCCTCGTTGTGCTGTCATCTTTAACGTTTCGAGTAAATCAGCATTGGGCACGAAATATGGTGTTGTGATTCGTACCGAGCGATTGGCTTGGTTTATTGCCAATGTTAATACTTGATAGATCAGATATTCCGGCATACCTGGGCCAGAAGGCACAACCTGAATAGGGTGTTGGAATTCACTCTCATCGATCTTGCATTCAGGTAGTCTTGGTAAATGACGTTCGCCAGTTTCGACTTCCCAATCCCAACAGTGGATGGCACTCAATACGTTTACCGTTGGTCCTGTAATGCGAACCATGATATCCACCCAATGCCCAACGCCACTATTTTGCTTGAAGTAAGCCGGGTCAACCAAGTTCATTGAACCTGTATAAGCAATTTCATCATCAATTACGATGATCTTGCGATGTTGGCGAAGATCAAGACGACGTAAGAAAATACGCCACATCTTCACTTCTAGCGCTTGAATAACTTCAATTCCAGCATCCTGCATCATTCGATACCAAGGACTTCTGAAAAAACGTGGACTACCTGCTGAATCGAGCAATAGTTTGACATCTACGCCGCGTTTAGCCGCTTGAATAAGCGCAGAAGCGACAGAGTCAGCCAAACCACCCGGATGCCAAATGTAGAATACCATTCGAATACTGCTCTGCGCGTTTTCGATGTCTTCAATAATGGAATGCAAAATCTCATTAGGTGACTGTTGCAGCGACAATGTATTACCGCTCAATGCGGGAAGACCAAGGCGGTTGTTACAAAGTTCATCAATTCGGTAGATGTGCCTTCCCATCGTTTCTGGGTTGTGCGCGTTACAGTCGTTAAGCTGACTGAACCACTTCTCGAATGGTGTAAACATCTCTTTCGCACGTTCGGCTCGCTTTCTGCCTAAGTTCAGTTCACCGAAGAGGAAATAACATGCGACACCCAGAACGGGAAGGATATAAATGATCATTAGCCAAGCTAAAGACACGCTCACTGCACGGCGCTTTAAAACGACACGAATGGTCACACCTGCGACCAGTAACCAATATAGCCCGATGCCAGCTAAAGTAAGAAAGTGATAAAACTTGTCCATATACGCTCAGAGTAATATGCCCTTCTAGGATATTAAGCATAAAAGTGGGTTGGGGGAATAGATTTCCCATTCAGACGTGGGATTGACCTTATATGAGGAACGAATTTCATAACAGCTGATTCTGTTATTTTAATGTGAAAAATAAGGTCATTCTTTAACTTTTGAACAAAAAAGCAGCATTTAACCTGCGTAACTCGACACTTGTGCGATAAATGTACTTTTTTGGGGTTCCAATTTTAAAGGGGAGCTGCTTTACTTTCTAGACATAGTGCGTCGAACGCTTATTTTATAAGTGTACAATAATTTTTACATAAACTTTTTAGACGCCTATCTCTATGCATACACAACAAACTAATTTTGGAGAAAAAGCGTGGCTACAACTAATACAGCAGCACCACGTGATACGTGGGGGTCTAAACTAGGCTTCGTAATGGCAGCAGCGGGTTCCGCTGTCGGTTTAGGCAATATATGGAAATTCCCTTATACAGCAGGTGAGAGTGGCGGCGGTGCATTCGTTGCTATCTATCTTATCTTTGTAATTTTTATCGGCTTTAGCGTGATGCTGACAGAGTTCGCTATTGGTCGTAAGACAGGTCTTTCTGCCGTAGGTGCATTCAAAACAACTGACCGACGCTGGACGTTCACTGGTGTTATGGGAGTCTTCAGTGGTCTTTTGATCATGGGCTTCTACCCAGTGGTTGGTGGTTGGGCATTGGCCTACATCTTTAAAGTGGGCGGTGGTCTACTCAGCGCGCCAGAAGCAATTGGCGACAGCTTTGGCGGTTTCATCTCAGATCCGATTCAACCTTTAATGTGGATGGGTGTTTACCTGTTCCTTAACGTCATGATCGTGATGAAAGGGATTTCGGGTGGTATTGAGAAAGCTGGTAAGGTTCTGATGCCGCTTCTGTTCTTAATCCTAATCGTTGTTTCTGTTAAAGGCTTGATGCTGCCAGGTGCAATGGCTGGCCTTGAGTTCTTATTCATGCCGGACTTTTCTAAAGTCGACAGCAACGTAGTTCTTGCTGCACTAGGGCAGGCGTTCTTCTCACTTAGCTTAGGTATGGGTTGTATGATGACGTACGGTTCTTACCTGAAGAAGAAAGAGAACCTAGTTCAAACAACCGGTATGGTTACTGCGATGGATACAGGTGTCGCGATTCTTGCTGGTGTTGCTATGTTCCCAGCAATGTTTGCCTTTGGCATGGAGCCTGCAGCAGGCCCTGGTCTTGTATTCGTTGTCGTTCCTCAGCTATTTGCTGAAATGGGCGGTGTGATTGGGTTGCTATTCGCGTTGCTATTTTTCATCGGTTTGACGGTGGCGGCATTAACTTCTTCAGTATCACTATTGGAAGTTGTCGTGTCTTACCTAATTGACGAGAAAGGCATGAAGCGCTCTAACGCAGTTCTGTCTGCAAGTGCAGTTATGGCGGCATTATGTATTTTTGCGTCACTATCGTTAGGTGGAATGGGACCAACGCTGTTTGGTACCGGTGCCTTTGATATCTTCGACTTACTAACGGACAAAATCTTCTTAGCGGTTGGTGGTATGTTGGTTTGTATCTTTGCAGGATGGCGCCTAAGCCGTGCTGAGTTAGAAAAAGAGATCACTAATGACGGCGAAGTATCCTTCCCGCTATTTGGATTGTGGTACAACCTAGTTAAATACCTGATTCCTGTTGCGATTGCTATTGTTGCCTTCATGGGGATTAAGTCTGGCTTTGATAGTGGCAAAGGTGAAATCATGCTGCTGGGTATCGCAATCATTGGTCTTGCTGGCATTTTCTCGAAGAAGCTTTAGCAAAGACCTTGGGGGCAAGCCTCGATAGCTTTGTCCGGTAACTTATGTATACTGCTGGCTCCAAACGTGGAGCCAGTTTTTTATGTTCGATATTCTACATACCCATCCCGATTTTCTGATCATCAATAAGCATCCTAACGTCTCTGTTCATAAAGACGATGGCGACACAATGCTGCTGCAAGAAGTGGCTAAGCAGAGTGGTGATGAGCAGCTCTATCTTATCCATCGCTTGGATAAAATGACATCGGGTATTCTGCTCCTCGGACGCAACGCCAAAGCGGCCAGTGCGTTATCGCAAGCCTTCGCTGACCGCCAAGTAGAAAAGTTCTACCTAGCGATTGGCTCTAAAAAGCCGAAAAAGAAACAAGGTTTGGTCGTTGGTGATATGGAGCGTTCGCGCCGTTCATCATGGAAGCTGGTCAACAGCAAAAATAACCCAGCCGTTACCCAGTTTTTCTCTCTAGCGGCAGAGCCCGGAGAGCGCCTATTTTTATGTAAGCCACACACTGGTAAAACGCATCAAATCCGCGTGGCATTAAAATCGGTTGGCTCAGGTATTGTTGGCGACCAGATTTACAATGCAGGCAATGAGGCTGATCGCGGTTATCTGCATGCATTTTCACTTTGCTTCCAATACCGAGATGAGCAATATTGCTTTGTTTGCGATCCACGAGAATACCAAGTGCTTGGTAACAAATGGCACAGTGAAATCGTCTCTCAGGGTTTGGATACTTGGCTTTCCCCCTGGGAACTGAACTGGCCTACGATCAAATAACCGTCACAAAGAAAACTAATAAGAGAACTCGATGCAAGCATCACAACTTCCGCTGTTTTTTCAGCATCTAGAAACCGAGCTCGCGCAAGCTCCGAATGAAATTCGTCGACTGTTTCATGGTCGTGGCCGCCGTTTTGAGGGCTTAGAGCAAATTACCTGTGATTGGTTACAAGGTCAGTTGATCATCAACTTGTTTAAAGAAGTCGACGACGCGTTTCTCGCTGAGCTGAAAAGCGGCCTCAATGCGTTGGCACTATCACCACTGTGGGCAGACAAGCAAGGTCGCACTATGGTTCTTCAGCACCGTTATGCCGATGGTGCGCCTTCAGAAGTGCTTGTCGGTGAATTAGACGCTCGCCCTGTCGTTGAAGAAAGCGGTTTGAAATACCAATTGGATATTGGCCGCAACCAAAACTTTGGTCTGTTTTTGGACATGCGCTACGGTCGTGATTGGGTACGCGAAAATGCGAAGCATAAGAACGTGCTTAACTTGTTTGCTTACACCTGTGGCTTTTCTGTCGCTGCCATTGCGGGTGGAGCAGATAAAGTGGTTAACGTCGACATGGCGAAAGCATCGCTGTCTAAAGGTCGTGAGAACCACAAGCTAAATGGTCATAACATCAACCAGGTAAGCTTTATGGGGCACGATATCTTTAAATCGTGGGGTAAGATTAAGAAATCTGGTCAGTATGATTTGATCATTATCGATCCGCCTTCATTCCAGAAAGGCAGCTTTGCGCTGACTAAAGATTACAAAAAGATTCTACGTCGATTGCCGGATTTGTTGGCAGACGGCGGTCAAGTGATGGCATGTGTAAACTCGCCATCTGTGACAAGCGACTTCTTGATTGAAAGCATGAAAGAAGAAGCGCCAGAGTTGACATTCCGTGAGCGCCTGGATAACCCACCAGAGTTTATGGACGTAGACAGCGAAGCAGCATTGAAAGTGTTGCTGTTTAGCGAGAAGCAATGACGACGAAACGAAAGTTGTACCTATCTATAATACCAGCCGTTTGAGTACGGCTGGCATTTCCGCGATACCCCGTCATCTGAATAGCGAGACGCGAGTGTGATTCAGAGTCTATTATCAGAATGAGTTATTCCTAACACGCCGATATTAGGTTCCTGATCTCGCCTAGGCTCGCCGGAATGACGGGAAACAATAAAAGATCGATACCAGCAGCATTAACCGATCTGCACTTCAAGATCCGCTTCGATGGTTGATGAGCAGGCGAGCACATAGCCTTGTTCAATTTCTTCTGGCGTCAATGTTTCTAGGCTAGTGGAAGAGACGTTGCCTTTACGAACCTTGCATTTGCACGAGCCACAAATCCCGCTTCGACAAGCGACGATTAATGGTAAACCTGCGCCTTCGAGCACATCGGCCAGTACCTGACCTTTTTGAGCATCGATGCTTTGAGCAAAATCAGGAACAGAAACGTTAACCGTCTCATCGGAGACTGATGATTCTGCGCCAGTCGCTGGCGTAAAACTCTCTTGGTAGAAGTTCGTCATGTCAAAACCAAGGTCATTCAAATAGCCGTGAACATCTTGCATAAACTGGCTTGGACCACACAGGTAAACGGTGCGCTGTTTGAAATCAGGAACAAGCTCTTTAAGCCAGTCGGCATTCAAACGACCTTGTGGATGCGATGTTCCTTCGCGGTTTTTCAGCAACAACTTTAAATTGAAGTTGGGATACACAGCGTCTAACGTTTCTAGCTGATCGTAGTAAATCGTCTCTTCTGGGCTGCGTGCAATATGAAGAAATGCGATGTCCACATCGTTGTCGTTTTCATCTTGATTACTCAGCCAGTGCTTTGCCATCGAAAATACGGGCGTGACGCCGCAACCTGCACTGATAAGCAAGGCTTTTGTTTCGCCATCACGTAACACGGGTGGATGGTCGATGCAGTTAAATTCGCCTGCTGGTGGTAATGCTTGAACAGTATCACCGAGCAGCAGCGAGTCAACGATGTAGTTCGATACTTTACCGCCAGATACTCGTTTGATGGTGAGTTGAAGGTGATCGTCTTCATTGATCGAGCTGATTGAATAGGCACGAAACTCCATTTTTCCATCAATTTCGACGCCCAAGTTAATAAACTGGCCAGGCTTAAACTGAAACAGAAGTGATTCGGTTAGTTCGGCCAATTTTATGCTGACGGTGTCGTGTGTTTCGAAGTATTTGTCGATGCAACGGAGTGTGACGGGTTGGTTACCTTGCCATTCAAAAAACATAACAATCTCTTTGGTTGTGGCTATTTTTGGTTCGAAATAGAGAGCGCCTCCGCGTAAGGAGGCGCGTAACAAGCAGGTTTATTAGGCTGCTAGGATGGCTTTTAGATCATCCTGAACATTGCCAATACTGCGCATATCGAACTTCTCTTGGATGATGGCGATTAGGTTTGGCGTTAGGAATGCTGGTGCAGTAGGGCCTGTGTAAATGCCTTTCACGCCCAATGCAAATAGCGTTAGCAAGATAACGATCGCTTTTTGCTCGAACCAAGAAAGCACAAGCGTGAGTGGCAGTTCATTGATGTCACAGTCAAACTCTTTCGCCAGTGCAAGTGCAAGCTGGATTGCAGAGTAAGCATCGTTACATTGGCCCACATCCAATAGGCGAGGGATGCCGTTGATATCGCCGAACGTATTCTTGTTGAAGCGGAACTTACCACACGCCAAGGTCAGGATTAGCGTGTCTTCTGGCGCTTCAGCCGTAAAATCGGTGTAGTAGCTGCGTTCCGCTTTATCACCATCACAACCGCCGACTAGGAAGAAGTGTTTGATGTTGCCTTGCTTCACTTGGTCGATAACCGCAGGGGCGGCGTTCATCAGTGCATTGCGACCAAAACCAACCGTGATGTGGTGTTCGATTTCATCGTGTTGGAAACCGTCTTGTGCTAGAGCACATTCAATCACTTGGCTAAAATCATCGCCTTCGATGTGAGCCACACCAGGCCAGCCAACAATACTACGAGTGAATAAACGGTCTGCGTATTGACCCACATTTGGATTCAACAAGCAGTTTGACGTCATTACGATTGCACCAGGGAAGTTGGCGAATTCTTTCTGCTGGTTTTGCCATGCGCTGCCGTAGTTACCGACAAGATGAGAGTATTTCTTCAGCTCAGGGTAGCCGTGTGCAGGCAGCATTTCACCATTGGTGTAAACGTTAATGCCTTTGCCTTCGGTCTGTTGCAGGATTTTTTCTAGGTCATGCAAATCATGGCCAGAAACAAGAATACATTTACCTTTTACTGGCTTGACGTTCACCGTGGTTGGTTCTGGATGGCCGAAGGTCGTTGTTTCACCTTGGTCGAGCATTTCCATCACTTTGTAGTTCATCAGGCCAATGCGCATTGAGCAATCAAGTAGTTCGCCAAGATCTTCAGGGTCTGTGCCCAACCACGCCATGATTTCATGGTATTCGGCATAGATATCGTTGTTGGTTTGCTCAAGAACACGTGCGTGCTCCATGTACGCGGCTGCACCTTTAAGTCCGTATAGGCAAAGTAGGCGTAGGCCAATAACATCTTCATGTACTTGGTCTTTACCACGGTTAACCGCGACTTGAGGAGCAAAAGCTAAGATCGCTTCTGCGCTGTTTGGTAGCTCGAAGTTGGCAACGGCAGGAATGTCAGTAAGGTTGGTGTTTGACAAAGTCGCAGCAGACATTACTTGCTCTTTTAGCAATGCTTTGTACGTTGCAGCTTGAGAAGTTAACTCCAGGATGCGTTCAGGGTCAAAGTTTACGTTCGTCAATGTAGAGAAAAATGCCTTTGGTGCCCATTGGTTGATTTCATCGTTAATGATGTTGAATTCAAGTGCTTTTGATGCCCAAAAAGAAACCCCTTGCAGTGTGTAAACCAACACGTCTTGAAGGTCAGATACTTCAGAAGTTTTACCACACATACCTTGTGCAAAAGAACAACCTTTAACAGCAGGGGTTTGAATTGTCTGTTCACATTGAATACAGAACATATTGGGTTCTCCAGTGATTGTTTTAATAGTCGTGATGTTGACCACTAGAGAGCAGAATGCGTGCCAATTATTATCTTGTTGATTTTTAATGGCTTTGTTTGTTTTTGATAGAGGAGGTGATGTAATTAAGACAACGCAAATGATGTCTTAATTACATCGGCTTCTTGCGGTTGGTTATTTATTGATCCCAAGTTTTTTACCCATCCGATATAAGTTCCCGCGATCCATTTGTAAAAACTCCGCTGCTTTTGCCCAAACACCACCAGTTTGGCTTAAAGCATGTTCAATTAAATCACGTTGATAGCTTTCTATTAGCTCTCGCATTGGTTGGCTTTCTTTGGGTAAATAATGCGATGTGTTTTTTACATCACCGAGAGCCAATGAGGTGTCGAAATGGTTAAGCATGATCGTGCTTGCACCTTGTTGAATAGCGTGTAAAGCCGCGCGAGTTAAAGTGTGTTCGAGCTCGCGTACGTTTCCGTACCAAGGTGAAGACTCCAGTTGAGCCAACACCTTAGGGTGAACGTGCAGATTGGGCGCATTAAATTGTTGGCGTACTTTTTCTAACAGGTATCCTGCTAAAACGGGAATATCTCCGTCACGGGCACGCAGTGGGGGGACTTGGATTGGGAACACGTTTAAACGGTGGAAAAGGTCTACTCGAAACGTGCCAGCTTCGACCTCTTTTTCTAATTGTCGATTAGTCGCGGCGATGATGCGCACATTGACCATCAAATGCTGATCGCTACCTACACGTTGCAGCTCGCCTTGTTGAATCACACGTAGCAATTTTGCTTGCAAAATCAAAGGCAGTTCGCCCACTTCATCAAGGAAAATCGTTCCACCGTCTGCCAGTTCAAACTTACCGGCACGGTGGCTATTAGCACCTGTAAATGCGCCTTTGACATGGCCAAACAGTTCACTCTCAGCCAGACCTTCAGGCAGGGCCGCACAGTTGACGTAAATCATCGGCTTATCGCTACGATGAGATTGCGCGTGTACCGAGTGCGCGACCAGTTCTTTACCAGTACCGGTCTCTCCTGTGATAAGTACTGCGTAATCTGATTGAGCAACGGTCGCAATGTTGTTTCGTAACTGGTTGATCTGTGGACTCAAACCCACCATTTCACCATGTTGAGAACGGGCTTGCTGGATAAGGGTTTGAGTGACGCTTTTTTGCTTCTGGTTTTGCGCTTTGAGCGCTTTTAACTGAGCAATGTTACGCAATGTCGCAGCGGTCAAAGCCGCAAAGGTTTCGATAGCGACAGGATCGATGCCATCAAACGCGCCCACCGTTAGTGCATCCATCGTTAGTGCGCCAACAAGTTGGCCTTCGACATACAAGCTAAAGCCCATGCAATCGTGAACATCAATGCATTGGTCTTCAGTTAATAGTGTGCCGTCGAAAGGATCCGGCAGTGAACAATCGGCATCGAAACGCACCGGTTCACGGCTATGAATAATGGCATCTAAGCGAGGGTGCGCCTTGGGGAAATAGCGACGACCTAAGACCGAGCTGGATAAGCCTTTTACCGCGACAGGAGTTAGAAACCCATCCTCATCGAAGATAAACAGGCAGCTCGCATCACATGGGAATACTTGCGCGACCCCATCAATGAGATTTTGATATTGCTGCTCGTGAGAGCGATTTGAGCTGAGGTTTAGCGCGATATTAAGGAATACGTGGTCAACAGTCGGAGTCATAACAAGCCCAAAGTTATCTGGAATGGGCTCATGCTAGCAACTTGATGTCATTTGAACATCGAAAGGTGTGGGAGATTGATGTTCCATTGACGACGATCAAGTTTGATACGAAAAGAAACGCGCAAGTTAACAAGCCAGTGATGTAAGCTTGCGCGGATTAGGTGTTTGAATTAAAGCAGGCCAAAGGTTTGGTTCGTCCGAATTAACGAGGAACGACTCTGGCGTCATTACCAGAAACATTGATTTGGACCGCTTGGCCTGGTTGGAAAATCATGTTTGGATTTGCTTCTTGAACAATAGAGATAATCTTTCCGTCCTCTAAACGAATGGTCAGATTCACGCCATTTCTTTTCGCGGTTGCTTCAGCCGCTTTGCTGCCTGCATAGCCACCCAATAGACCACCACCAATGGCAGCGATATCCGAGCCAGAACCGCCCCCAACTTTTGAGCCTAAGATCCCGCCCACGGCAGCACCAGCGATGGTGCCAATGGCATTGGATTGGGTAGAGGCATCAATGGTTACGGGTTCTACTTTTTCTACTGTGCCGTAGTAAACCTGCTGAACTTTGCGAGTGTCGGATGAGCCGTATGCATCTCCGTACGGGTTAGGTGAGCTACAGCCGCCAAGCACGAGCGCACAAGTAATGGTGAGCAACATGCCTAAATTGATCTGTTTTTTCATATAGCCTCCGAATGGTTTCTTCATTCAAAGAGTATATACCCCAATTTAACCTGCGTTTTGGTGCTTTATAAAACAGTGGCTTAGCGGCCTGTCCCTTAAGGAAACGCGATTGTCTAAGCAGTATTAATGATCGTTAAGCGTATGAAACCCTGAATAAATACGTGTAAAAGTAGTAAACCAGCATGCCGCGCCAAAGATATACGCGATGACGGCAAAGTGTTGCGGTAGCAAACAAAATAAAACCAAGCAGCCAATGGTTTCTGTACCTTCGGTTAAGCCGCTCATGTAGTAAAGCGATTTGTTTTTATATACCGGATTATCGATGCCTTGTTTTCCTGCCATGATGGCAAAAGCCAAAAAGCTACTACCAGTGCCGATGAAGGAAAAAATCAAAAATGCGCCTGCAACGGCATTGTGCTCTGGGTTGGCAAGCACAAAGCCAAAAGGAATCAACGAATAGAACAAAAAATCTAAGCTGATATCAAGAAAACCACCCGCATCGGTAATGCCTTGAATCCTCGCCAGTGCACCGTCTAACCCATCACAGATTCTGTTCAGCAAAATAAACAGCAACGCCAACAAGTACTGTTCGGTGATCAAAGCCGGCAGGGCAAAACAGCCAAGTACAAAACCAAACACTGTCGTCTGATTTGCAGTGATACCACATTTATCGAGATATTTCGCACTGAGTGCCAGCGGTTTGCGGATGAGCTTTATACTCAGGCTATCAAGCATGATTTGTCTCCCACGGCCAGTTTAGGCAGCTGCTGCCATCAGGAATATCGTCTTCATCGTGCGTTACCATCAAAGTAGGGATGTTCGCTTGCTGCAATTGTTCGGCCACCCAATTGCGAAATTGCACGCGCAGGTCTTTATCCAGCTTGCTATAGGGCTCATCAAGTAGCGCAACTTTTGGCTTTGCTAGCAGCATACGAGTCAATGAGATACGGGCACGTTGCCCTCCCGAAATTTGGTCAGGAAAGGACTCTGCTAGTTTGGTCAATGAAATGTTCTTCAGTGCTTGCATAGCGTGAGCTTTACGCTCTTCACCTTTGATTGAGTTTGGTAGCGCGAAGGCAAGGTTCTCCCACACCGTTAAATGAGGGAAGAGCAAATCTTCTTGGAATAGAATACCGACCTGACGCTTATGGGCAGGGAGGGCATCCAACTTTTCGTTATCAAGCGTAATGGATCCAGAGTAGTCGAACTCGGCGGATAGGTGCCCGGCAATGGCATCCAACAAAGTGGATTTACCACAACCGCTAGGCCCCATCAGGGTAACGATTTCACCTTTTTCTACGGTCATGTTGAACGCTGAAAAAAGCGCGTCGCCATTGGTTTTACGGATGGCGAGGTTTTCGAGACAAAGACTCATTCAGTAGTAAACCTTTTATAGACAAGCGGCGATACTTCCTGTGCAAGTGGCTAAGCAGTATCGCAAAAGAAAAGAACAAGAATGGCAGCAGAGCTTGCCAAATAGCGTAAATAGCGGTGACACGTCGGTCAAAACCACTGGATAGTGCAACGGCTTCGGTTGTGATGGTGCTAATGCGCCCAGCCCCTAGCACCAATGTTGGTAGGTATTGCGCCAGGCTGACACTAATACCGACAGCCCACGCGAATGCAATTGCAGGCAGGAGGATTGGCAGTTTCACTTTTAACCAAGCTTGCATCGGTGATTTACCCAAGCTGAGTGCGGCGCGAGTTAAGCCGTTATCGAAGCTGCGCCACGGACCGTCTAGCGAGAGGTAAATAAATGGGAACGCAAAGAATATATGCGCCCAACATACCCAAAAGAAATACGCATTACTGTTTAAGTACAGCGTCACTACTTGCATACCGAATAGCACGGATAGCTGAGGAATCAGCATTGGGATGGCGATGATGTAACCGGGCACCTGCCAGCGATAACGGAGACGATACTCATGTGCTATTAAAGCAAGAACTAGCGCGACAGTCGCGCTGATTAGGGCGATTGACATACTTTGTTCTAGAGTCCCTAGAATACTGTGCCATTCGTATTCCCAAAAACGCAGGCTGTAACGGCTTGGGAGCAAATCTGGAAAGCGCCAACGTTGGGCAAAGCTCCACAGCACCATGAGTGGAATCATTAGAAGTGCAAGTAGCGCGACCAGTGAAAATAGGGTTTTACCGGGTAAACGAAACCCGTTTCGACCAGAGTACTGCCAGCGTTTGAAGCCTTTGGTAATACACCATTCCATTAAGCGTGCAAATCCAATCAAAAGGCTTGCGATCGCAAACAGTATTACTGCGCCAGCGGCCGCTCTTGGTAGGAGCGATAAATCTGGATCGTTAAACCATTGCCATACCAAAACCGCAAACGTCGGCGGGTTGGTGGGGCCAATAATCAGGGCGACATCGACAACGGACAAACTGTAAGCCAATACCGCCAGCATTGGAAAGCGCAGTTTTGCTATCCACTGTGGGAACACGCATTTCCACCACGCTTGCGCCGAACTGTAGCCCATCGAATGACTGACTTTTTCAATCTTATCGACTTTCAATTGCTGAAGAATTGGAATACTCATCAACAATAAAAACGGCACTTCTTTAATCGCAAGCATGATGATCAAACCGAGTGCGTGCGGATCTTTAATCAGCAATGCTAAGTCATTCACCGTTTGTGCATTCGGGTCGTAACCAAACAGTTGGTTGAGAACCCTAACGCCCATACCAGTTGGGGCAAACAAGAACGCAAAGCCAATCGCAAACGCTACGTGCGGCATGGCAAGAAGTGGCGAGAGGCTTACTTCAATTTTTCGCCAAAACTTACTGCCCCAAGAGGCTTGCAAAATCGCAAATGTGATCAAGCAAGCCAAGTAGCTACTGAAAATGGCAGAGTAGAAAGTAAGCCCGATGGATGTCCAAACACCCTCCCAATCAAAAACAGCGTTAAAGCCATCTAAAGAAAAGTGGTGCAAGCCGATAGGAGGCACATAACCGAGCGCAGAGACCACCACTCCAAGTAGTCCCGGAATGGTAGGCAAAATACAAACTGCGATAATGACTAAATACAGCGCTCTTAACATGGATTCTTACTAATTCCCGTAGCGTTTCAACCATTCTTTTTCTAACGCCGCTTGCCAACTTGGATGTGGCTCAGCGATAGATTTGAATTGTTGAGTGTTTTTGGCCGAACCAGTTAGGTATTGGTTGCTTAGTACCGAAGGGTCGCCCCAGATGTTTAGGTTACCTTTGCGAGACTGTGCTTCAGGGCTCAATAAAAAGTTTATCGCAACTTGTGCACCAGCACTGGCATTTGCGTTCCAAGGAATCGCTAAAAAGTGGATATTTGAGAGTGCTCCTGCGTCCATTGCGTACGCTTTGGTGCTCTCTGCAAGATTACCGCTCGACTGCGCAGAGAAAACCGCGTTCGGGTTAAAGGTAATCGCCAGGTCAGTCTGACCATCATCTAGTAGCTGAAGGGTTTCTGCTGTACCACCTGGAAACTGCTTACCACCGCGCCAAGCGACTTTATGGAACTCATCTAGATAAGACCACAGCGGTTGAGTGACTTGCTCAAACGTGTTATCGGTAACTGGTTGTTGCAGCTCAGGGGCGTTGTTAGACAGTTCAATGAGTAATGCTTTGATAAAGCTTGTGCCATGAAACTCTGGTGGTCGAGGGTAAGTCAGGCGATTCGGGAACGCTTTTGCATAGCTCAGCATTTCTGCGAATGATTTTGGAGGGTTATGGAGGGTTTGCTCGTCATGGATAAACACTAATTGTCCTACTCCCCAAGGTGCTTCTAGACCTTCTGTTGGCTCGGAGAAGTCCACATCAATTGGTAGAGATTTATCCACATATTGCCAGCTTGGCAAACCTTCGACAAAAGGACCAAATAGCAATTGGTTATCCTTCATTGATTTGAAGTTTTCGCCATTGATCCAAACCATATCAACACTGCCACCGCTGTTTTTGCCTGCCGCTTTTTCTGCGATAAGTCGAGTAGTGGTCTCAGAAATATCAGTTACTTTAACGTGGTTTAGCGTCACGTTATAACGTGATTTTAGCTCTCTACTCGCCCACTGTATGTAGCGATTAATTTCTTGGCTTCCGCCCCAAGCATGAAAGTAGACGGATTGCCCGTCGGCTTGATGTTCGATTTTTTGCCATTCGCTATTCACTGATGAATCGGCAAAAGAAGGTGTCGCAAAAGTCGTGGCTAAAATGCCAATGCTGCTGAGTAGCTTTTTCATATCTATTCCGTGTTATGTCTTTTGGTTCTTGCTTTCGTTTCTATTGACGTTTTCGCAAGTCGTTCCGCTCTGTTACAAGGATAGTAATTCATCTCTCTCTATTATCAATGCCAATCCCAAACGGAATCACTCATTGATTCAAAGAATTACTCTCAATGTGAAGCAAAACGAAGAAAGGACAAATTTGGTGTCATTCTAGGAGCGGACCGTTTGTTTGAGGATATTCTTTCAAGTAATTGAAAATTATTGTCCCCAGAGATATGAATAGGTTGTTTTACAGAGCAAAATTGATGTTTAAAGCATGGAATTGAGGGCAAAAGAGAAAGAAAGTTTGTCACTTAAATGACTTTGGCATGCACGACCAATGACTCGTGGACATAAAAAAAGCAGCCGTCTGGCTGCTTTCAAAATACTATTTGGTTTACTTAGTTGGGATTAGTTTACCCAGTCACGTAGTGTAAACGTCAATTCGTGATCGGCACTTTTCAGAACAAGACCATCTTTAGTTAGCGTGATATCGCTCCAGTTAGATAGTGTTTGTGTCATTGCGTTTTCGATCTTCATTTGATCTTCCATACACATCTTCATGGTCATGCCCATTTTTTCGATGCGTAGTTGGTTGTTTTTCAGCTCGGCTTGACCGAAGAAGTTGTTGCAACCTGCGTTGCCGTTTGCGGTTAGATTTTCACCAATTTCTAGGCGAGCCGCTTTTTGGTGTTCGTCTAGAACGATATTTTTGCCATCAACTTGAACAAGTTCCCAGTTGTGGTGCTGCAAATCTTGAGCCGTTATTTCTTTCACATCATCACCGTTGCTAGCACAAGCAGTCATAAGAACAGGGAGAGAGATTGCTGTAACTAACGTTTTTAGGCTAAGCTTCATTTTATAGACTCCGTTTTTATAAACGCGGTAAGTATAAGTAATAAAACACTGTTTTTGTCAGCATAAGGTTATGGTTTCGTATGTTTTTGACATAACGAAGTATATAGCAAGTTTTGTTGCTGACTAATCTTCTCATTATTTAAACTAGGCCAATACGCCCTAATATGGAAAGAGCGGTTTTAGTATGGAGCAACTGGAGTTTTTTACTGTCCCAAGCCCTTGTGTTGGAGTATGTACCTCCGATGAAAAAGGGTATTGCAAGGGGTGTATGAGAAAGAGAGAGGAAAGGTTTAATTGGCTTAACTTAACCCCCGCTCAGCAGTTGCACGTTATTAAGTTGTGTCGTCAAAGGTACAGAAGAAAGATGTTGGCAGGGAAGACGAAGCCAGAACAGCTTCAAGATGAGTCATCGCCTCAACAAGACTTATTCTAGAACTCTTGTTCAGTCTGTGGGGTTACGCCTTCGCTTTCGGTTCTGATTAGGCTTTTACATATTCCCGGTCCGGCAAGGTGTCCTTTAAGAACCGGGAATCTCCTATCCATTTTCCCTATAAAGCGGTAATTGGCGTTATTTCATCGACCAACGGTCGCTAACCCAGCCTCCCGCTTGTTCGTCGAAGTGATTTCCTGAAAATCGATGATTGAATTCAACATCTAATTTACTTGTTGGGCGTTCATCCATGAGTTGATGAATGTATCTCGCCATAGGATCCGTACAAGCTTCACGCTCTCTACGGGTAACTACTTCTTTGATCATTTGGAGTCTGTAGCTATTGCTGGCTCGTTTCATTTTTGACCTCCAGAACTCGATGGCAGCAGTTTGAACACATTGACGTCCAGATCGCTGCTCATTAGTGTGCGCGTGGAGGCACATCACCATCGTTTGAAGTCCAAAGACACATTGTTTGAGAGCAGTGTTTGTAACGCCATTCACATCTTTCTCAGAATCATTGACTATGCGATTAAAAATGTTTCGCGAAATTTAGCCGATGAACCTGCATATTTAAAAGACCTTATCAAACATAGAAGCCCAACACAGGGGCGTCAATAACACAAATGAACAATTTTTGAACATATTGTGAAGGTGGAGAGTTTTCAGTAATTTATCGAAAATAAAAAACCGAAGCACAAAGCTTCGGTTTTGAGGAAAGCCCTGACGAAATTGCTTGTAAAAGCTCTTAGTGCCAGGGGTAAGGTGTTGAGTATTAGCTACCAGATGCAGGACAGCCTTTTACTGGTTGGCCATTACTGAAGTACTTGATGTTCTCTAAGTTCTTGTTGTAGTTATCCGCAGAGATTTGTGGGTTGTTTACGAAGAACTCGCGCAAAACGTATGCATCGGTTAGCTGTGTAGATTGAACATCGATGATTGGATAGTTATCGCCACCAGCAGCACTGAAGCTGATTACAGAGAATGTGTACGTTGCGTCTAGATCGAAGCCTTTATTGTTAATATCGGTAATGGTTACTGAGCCAGCATCACAATTTACATCTAAAGTGATGTTATCTAGTTGAGCGTAAGCACCAGAGCCTGCAGATTTCGTCGCAACCACATCTAAGTATTCTTTAACTTCTTTACCTGTCATAGTTGCTTTAGTCACGAAGTTACCAAATGGCTGAACCGTTAGTACGTCACGGTAAGTGATATCACCATCTTGGATTGAATCACGCACGCCGCCAGAGTTCATCACACCAAAGTCAGCATTTACCGTTTTGTAAGTACGGTATGCCTCGCCGAGTAGGTGACCTAGGTTAGTTTGTTGAGAGCGAACTACGTTACGATCACCTTCTAACTTACCCGTCGTATTAGAAATCTTCTCATCTAATAACTCTTGACCTTGTTGTTGGTATGGCAGTAGTAACGCTTTTACCGTTGCATCTTGTTGAATTCGTTCACCGATAACTTCATCGTTTTCGTCTAGAAGGTTTACAGGAATCAGTGCGTAATTCGCTAAGTGAAGCTTGCCGTCGTAGTATTCGAAGTCTGCACGACCCACATATTTACCCCACTCATGCGCTTGCATAATCCAAGTGCCTTTTTGTTGGTCTGGGGCACAATCATCCCCAGGTTTGAAATCAGCATACTCATTGGTACCTGGTTCCATACATACAGGGTTTTGTGAGTGACCACCGATGATAGCGTTTAGCTGTCCTTCTTCAAGAGAGCGAGCGAGTTTAACGTCACCTGGTGCTTCACTACCGTTTTTGCCATCTTCGTAGTGACCCATGTGCGTCGTTGCAAATACTAGGTCTACCTTTTCGTTCTCTTCGATTTCTTTCAGTACCTTTTTGATTTCTACTTGAGGGTCTTCGAAGTGGATGTTTGATACGTTGTCTGGATTGACTAGCTTCGCAGTGTCTTGCGTTGTTAGACCAATAACAGCGATCTTAAGGCCGTTGATAGTAAATACTTTGTAAGGGTCGAAGTAACGCTCGTTTGTATCTTTTTTATAGATATTCGCAGCCAGCATAGGGAAGTCAGCTAGCTCGGCTTGCATATCGAGAATATCTAGTGAGTTATCAAATTCGTGGTTACCGACAGCCATTGCATCGTAACCAAGTAGGTTCATCCCTACGAAGTCTGGAACCGCATCTTGCATGTCTGATTCTGGTACGCCGGTATTAATATCACCGCCAGATAGCAGAATGGTTTCACCGCCTTTTGCTTCGACTTCTGCGCGGATAGATTCGATTAAAGTGTGACGCGCAGCCATGCCGTATTCGCCGTCGCTGTTATGCCAAAAGCGACCATGGTTATCGTTAGTGTGGAGAACGGTGAACTTAGTACAAGAATCTGCAGTCTCGCAGGTTACTGGAGAATTGTCGCTGTCTGAGCCGCATCCTGCTAGCGCAGCGCCTACTGCCACTACCAAAAGAGATTTGGAAAACTTCATAAGGGATCCTTTCTTTGTGATTTTGTTATTGTTACGGCGTGAAATATACGGAATTAATGTGAAACTTTAGTGATCTATCTCTTATTTATACTTCTATCGGAGAAATGAATTAATAAGCCTGCAAACTACGTCTATAAATAAACAGAATTGGTATTTAGTATTTATTTTGTATCGCTAGCTCTATTTTTTGTGAGGTAGTTAATTGAATGTGTGTTGTTTGTGTGAATCAATGCGCATTTTTGCGAAGTATTACGCTGATTTTGGTGATTATTTTGCCAAGTTTATGTTTTTCCTAATAGGTATGACACAAATCGTTATAAATTTTCGCTCTAATGATGAGGGGTTCGGTTTGTATGCATAATGAACAGCACAGAGCTTAAACTCATTTGATCATGGCTTTATTCTGCCAAACTCTATCAAAAATTGTATTTATCTCTTTACTATAATTGCGATCGTTTAGAAACCTTATGCTTTAGGCATCGTTTATTTATCCTCATCCGATACCTTATCGTGCTTATTCCGCATTTGACACTCGAGTGTTTAAACAAATAGATTCAACCTAATGAGTCAAAATGAAAAGTAAATAATGGATCGTTCTTCTTCGAATATTATGATGTGAACTATCATTTAATTAATGAAAATGAAATAGATTAATGTAAAGCGTTGCGACTGTAGCCGTTATCTTTGAGCTTTGGTTTAAAGGGTAGGGTTAAAAGAATTTGTAAGTGGTGAACGCTAATAAAGGATGCTTATGAGATACACAGTAAGGGACGCACTCAAAAAGGAAGCAGCCCAAATCGCCAAGATACACGTTGATTCTTGGCAGGTGGCGTATAAAGGATTAATGCCAAAGAGCTACATAGAGCAGTTTACGATTGAGCGTCGAGAAAGGATGTGGGCGCGAGTGATGACGGAGCAACTGGCCCAATTGATCGTAGTTGAGAGGCAAGGAGAAATTGTTGGCTTTTTAAGTTACGAGTTACCTAACCACACCAGCGAAGATAAAACGGCATTAGTGACATGTTGCTACGTTACGCCGCTACATTATGGGCAAGGAGCAGGAAGTGCACTGTTAGATGAGTTAGAGACACGTTTGCTCTCTACGTCAGTTATGCAGATCAGTTTGAAAGCACTGGATACTAATCAACAGGGGCTTAACTTTTACAAGAAGTGTGGTTTTGTGCGTACTGGAGAGGAAGAGTCGGAAGTGATTGAGAGTATGACGCTGACCGATCTCACTTTAGTGAAGTATATTGCCCGTTCATAAATCAAATGCTATATGCCAAATATAGTAAAACCCCGGAGGTGGTAAGACTCCGGGGTTTTGAAATTTTGTAGATGTCTCGGTTGGTAAATCCGATTATCTTTTATGCAAAAGGTTTGGATTTAATCCGATTAATTCCTTGGTAGGGAATTAGATACGGATGAAGTCCATGTGTTCAACTTTTGGCTTGAACGCGTGACGTTGAACGTCTTGTGGCTTAACTTTAACTTCTTTGCCATCGATAACTAGAACGATGCCTTCGTAGAATTCAGGCTTGTCCATTTGGTTTACGATGTCGTCGTGGTTAAGAACGATAGCTACTGCTGCTTCTTCACCGCCGTATACAACTGCAGGGAATTTGCCAGCGTGACGTAGGCGGCGGCTCGCACCTTTACCTAGTTCAGTACGTACTACTGCTTCGAATTTCATAGTATTTACTCTCAAATTAGTAAAAATCAAATGTTCACAATCAACAATGCGACCTTGTTGTTCGTGGTAAAGCTTGAAACAGGAACTGTTCAAGCGAGCGCGGATACTATCATTCCACTTATAAATGGGCAACCCAAATCGTATCCAAATCAACAAAAAGGTATGATTTAGCGGGGTGGAAGGCTATCCCTTTTAACGCTTTGCTTGGATTTTGTTCACATCGACTTCATTTTCATCGGTTTACTAATCATGGTCCGAAGAACAAAGTTTATGTGTTATATGCTTTATGTTCGGCTGAGATGTAAGACTAAAGATGCTTTTAATCCACCTAAAGCGCTTGTATCCAATGTTAATTGACCTCGGTAACTGTGTGCCATTTCACTGACTATGTTTAGACCAAGACCTGAGCCAGGGGTTGTTTCATCCAATCTAACTCCTCTCTTGATTACTTGACTCAGTTTCTCTTTAGGGATGCCTGGCCCATCATCTTCAATAATGATGTGTATATTTTCCTTGTCCTGAGAGGAGTGTACACGAATCATGCTGTTGGCCCACTTATAGCCATTTTCTAGCAAGTTACCTAGCATTTCATCGAGATCGGTCTGCTCTACTGCTACATTCAGCTCTGAATCAAGTTCATTAATTAAGGTAATGCTTCGGCTCGCATACACTTTATCAAACGCCATTGAGATAGCATCCACACGATCTGCTGGGTTCGACTTCACTGATAATATGTTCATCGACCCGGCCATACGGGCACGACCCAAATGGTAATCGATATGGTCTTGTATTTGATTGATTGGAGCTCGGAGACGGGATTGTGCCTCAGGTTCTAACGTCTGAACTTCATTTTTTAGAACAGAAAGTGGCGTTTTAAGTGCATGAGATAGGTTACCTGCATGATTGCGAGCTCTCTCTAGTAATTCTTGGTAATGGAACAGCAGAGCGTTGAGGTCGAAGATTAGAGGAGAAATCTCTTTTGGGTAGGTTTCTTCTAGACTCTTTTTATTACCAGACTTCAGCTCGGCTAATTCTTTTTGTAGCTTTGTAAGCGGACTCAATGACCAAGCAATTTGCAGTAAAATGACGGTAAGTACGCCCGCGAATAATAAACCCAAAATAAGCCAAAGTTGGCCGATTAACGTTTGAAGGGTATTTTTAATGGGCTCTTCGTCAATACCAATAATAATGTGAATAGGACCATCGTAATCAGGAAGATAAAGCGCTTTTTCTAGCGTAATTAGTTTTTCGCCTCTTGCTCCATACGCATCTTTATCCAAACCTTTGTATTCGATTTTTTTGTCCCACAACGAACGAGAACGTTCGAGGCTTGCCTCTGTAGAGGCACTCCAATACAAACCACTGTAAGGTCGGTTAAATCGAGGGTCTGATAGCTGAGCTGCGAGTGAAAGATGCCCGGTGTTATCGACTTCTAACTGTGCTGCGACTTCATCCATAAAAATGCTGAGCTGTGAGCGAGTGTCATCAACCATATAGTTGTAGACCTGCGTCGGTATCGTCACACCAGCGGCGAGGATCATTGCCGTTAACCAAACGATCGCCGCTAAAACGAGGCGACTTTTGATACTCAGTCGTTTTATTGCGTTCAACGGTAGCCTGTTTCTATTCGGCATTTAATTGGTATCCCAACCCTCGGACAGTTTTGATGATCTTTGGTGCGATTTTTTTGCGAATTCGGCCGATAAAAACTTCGATTGTGTTGGAGTCACGATCAAAGTCTTGTTTGTAAATGTGCTCGACGAGTTCGGTTCGAGAAATCACTTTTTCCGGGTTATGCATAAAGTAAGCGACCACTTTATACTCTAGCGCCGTCAAGCTTACCGCTTGCCCTTGCCACATGACTTTAGAAGTGCGTGTATCCAAGCTCAAGTCGCCAATTTGCATCACAGGAGAGGCATTACCAGAGGCTCTTCGCAGCTGTGCACGAATACGAGCGATAAGCTCAACCATTTCAAATGGTTTAGTTAGGTAATCGTCTGCACCTGCGTTTAAGCCTTCAACTCGCTGCGTTAGGGTGTCGCGAGCGCTTAGAATCACGACAGGAGTATTAATGTTTTCATCTCTGATGCCTTTTAGGACGGTAAGACCATCCAGTTTTGGCAAGCCGAGGTCGAGAACAATGGCGTCCCATTCTTCCGAAGTCGCGCGATACAGAGCGTCTATGCCATCTTGGGACAATTCTGGTACCCAGCCGGTACTTTCTAATGTTTCGATGATTTGCTCGCCTAAACGAGGATCATCTTCAACAACAAGTATTTTCATATTGATGATTCTTATTATGTTTGGATTTTTATCGAAGTAAGTTACGCATCGTGTCTGGATTACGCATTAGACAAGTTTAGTTGTTTTGCGGCTTTAACGCTTTGTTAAAGCTGCGACCTTTGATCTCAAGCATTTCCAGCGTGGCGGCGTCGTACTCAACTTTCAGGACGCTATTGTTGTACAGAATTTTCAATTCATACACCCAAGCATCATCATCTTCTTCAAGCTCGACCTTGATGATGCGGCCGTATAAGTCGTTTTCTACTGCGGCGTAAAGTTCCGAAAATGGTCGTATATATCCTTGTTGAACCGCGCGATAGACCTCATCTTGATCTTCATCGAATTCGATGCGTGTTCCTGGCTTTTCGACATCTTGCACGATGGCGTGGCCATTTTGTGATGTGTACTCGTTGTCATGCTTGGCAAAACTTGGTGCACACATGAATGTCGCAATAAGGCCGAAAAGTAACGCAGAATGTAGAGAAGTCGTTGCTTTATACATAGTCAAACCTTTTCTGGAGCGTTAGCCGCAGTATATCGGATATAGATGAACAGAGAGTGAATCAGCTAATTAAGTTTTGCCATGTGTTGTGGATGTTATTTCAACTCATCTTCAAAAATTTTATCTCGCAGCTTCCAAAAGCGACCAGATTTTCTAGCAATAACAAACTGAGGCAAACGGAAACGATGTTGGTTAGCGACAACGCGTGTCGGTGAAGCCTCTTCAAAAGGGCGATGCTTGTCTGCTAAGTGGGGGCGTACGAACTGATCTTTAAACGTTTGTTTTTGTTTTTTGGTACTCAATGACCAAAACTCATGAACTAACGCATTGCCTTCGCCTTGGTATGGTTCACCAGAATACGTCACCTTTAGCTGAGATTTACCATCACTGGACTTAAATACAGATAGGTCCATTTCTGTGCATTCAAAGATTAATGCATCTTTGAGATTAAGGGCTTCTTTTAGCTTTTTATCTGGGTCTACGAGCGTCGCATCACACTCATGACAAATTCGTGCAGCGATATCGTTGTCCGCACCACATTCACCGCAGTATTTGGCACGAAAACGGTAGCAACAGTGTTCACGTTCGCCTGTGTCTTCATCTTCAAAGTAACCTTGGCAACGTCTGCCAAAATGTTCAACCAAGAAACCGTTACTATCCAACTTACCCCAGAAGTTGTTATTGAATCCGCAAGCCGGGCAAGGAATCGTGATAATTTCACTGTCAGAGTCTGGTTTGGGATCACCGACTTCAGGTTGGTATAAATCGTAGCTGTTGCCTGCGTAATCAAGCACTAAACATTCTGATTTTCCGTCTGATAAGCGTAATCCTCGTCCTACTATCTGTTGGTACAGACTGACTGACTCTGTTGGTCGCAAAATCGCGATTAAATCGACATGCGGCGCATCAAACCCGGTTGTCAGTACCGAAACATTGACCAAGTATTTTATTTGACGATTCTTGAACGCTTGGATGATCGCATCGCGCTCCGGCGTAGGTGTATCACCAATGACGATTTCAGTTTCGCCTTCTGGCAATAAACTGTGTATCTCCTGTGCGTGTCGAACAGTTGCAGCGAAGATCATGACACCTTGACGCTCTTTCGCATATTGCATGATTTGCTCAACAATTTGCGGAGTCGCACGTTTGGCTTTATCGATCACCATGTCCATTTCTGCTTCTTTGTAGCGTCCGGTGTTAGCGGGCTTCAGCTGAGAGAAGTCGTAAGACAAAACGGGGGCATCCATCATGCGGGCTGGAGTGAGGAAGTTTTCGTCGAGCAAGTAACGGATCGGCAGTTCGAAAATACAATCGCGGAAGAATCGAGGCTCTTCTGTTCGCACTTGACCTCGGGTGTGATACTGATAAATCCAGCCCATTCCTAAACGATAGGGCGTTGCAGTTAGTCCCAGCACCTTAATGCCAGGGTTCAGTTCTCGTAAGTGAGTAATAACTTTTTGGTAGCTGCTGTTTTTGTCATCTGGCACACGATGGCACTCATCAATAACGAGCAGAGAAAACTGGTTTTTGAACGAATCTAAGTTACGTACGACCGATTGAACCGAAGCAAACACGACTTGCTGGTCAGTTTCTTTTCGTCCCAATCCTGCTGAGAAGATAGAACCTTTTAAACCATAACCTTCATACTTCGCGTGGTTTTGCTCGACCAGTTCTTTTACGTGGGCGAGGACTAACACTCGTCCTTTCGCAAGGCGAGCAAGTTCTGCGATCACCAAGCTTTTTCCTGCACCGGTTGGCAGCACGATCACTGCTGGTGTCGAGTGTTTACGAAAGTAATGAATAACGGCTTTAACCGAGTCGGCTTGATAAGGACGAAGTGTGTACATGAAAATATGTGAAATTGCTCAACTATTCGAACGAGGAACGCTATAATACCTGACTTTTATACCCAAGTGACCTTTAAACCAAGATTTAGAGATCACTTGGGTATAATTCAATGAGGTATTCATGCGTTTAGATAAATATTTGTGTGACGCTCTGGGTGCAACACGCAAACAGGCAACAAAGATCATCAAAAGTGGAGACATCACCGTTGACGGTGAGGTTCAAAAAAGTGGTGCATTTAAAGTACCTGAAGGTGCGGAAGTGATGTGGGAAGACCGTGTTATTGGTGCTCCTGGTCCTCGTTACATTATGTTGTATAAGCCTGCTGACTTTGTTTGTTCACATGAAGATGGCTACAACCAAACTGCATTCGCATTGCTTGATGAGCCTAAAATTGAAAACCTTCACTTTGCGGGCCGATTAGATGTCGACACAACTGGTTTAGTGTTGATTACGGATGATGGTAAGTGGTCTCACCGTATTACCTCACCTAAGCATAAGTGTGAGAAAACGTACCGTGTTTGGCTCGTCGATGCTATTCAGCCTGATTACGCGGAAAAGCTCGAACAAGGCATCATTTTGCGCAATGAATCAGAAGCAACATTGCCTGCTCGTTTGGAAATCGTGAACGAGGCTGAGAATGAAGTATTGTTAACTATCGTGGAAGGTAAGTATCACCAAGTGAAACGTATGTTCGCGGCGTTAGGAAATAAAGTTGAGTACTTACATCGTGAGCGTATTGGTTCTATCGAACTTGATGAGGCACTAGAACCAGGTGATTATCGCTACCTCACGCAAGAAGAAATTGATTCTATTTGGAATTAATTGTCGGCATGGGAAATTCTTTAGTTCCTAATAGGAACTAGTCTTTTGGTAGGAATTGGCTCAAAATAAATTTTCCTACCAAAATTAGTGCCTAGACAATTCCGGTGTGCTTACTCATCTCAGTGATATGCCTTTGCATTTAGCTGAGGCATGCATACTCTTATTGCAAAGCCTTCGGCTACGGTGAATGGAATGATGGTGTCAATGCCATCATTTTTACTGCATTGTGTTTGTTTCCCATAAACACATTTCGCTTTCACATGCTTTTCTATGTCGAGTTCGTCAAGGTCACACCTTGGTACATATTTGCCCTTATGATTCTCGAACGTTGGATAGAACAGGTTTTTGGCTTCTACATTCAGCGATATGAGAACTGTCCGTTATTTTCACTTTGTTCTGCAAGTATTGACGGTAGGGCTCCAACAAGAGGTAAAAGAATGACAGAAAAAGCTCAAAGTGCTCCGCAATCCCAAATCAGTTTTCTATTGTTTCTTGTACTAGGAGCGATTGGTGCTTTGACGCCTTTGGCGATCGATATGTATTTGCCTGCGATGCCGACAATTGCGAAAGATTTGGGGGTCGCACCTGGCGCGGTTCAGATTACGTTGACGGCTTATACCGCGGGTTTTGCGATCGGCCAGTTAATTCACGGGCCGCTTGCCGATAGCTTTGGTCGCAGACCTGTGTTGATTTTAGGCGTACTTTTCTTCGGCTTGGCTGCTGTTGTGAGTGCGACAACAAATGGCATTGATGCGCTGACCTATGTACGTACGGCACAAGGTTTTGCTGGCGCGGCAGCGGCGGTCATTATCCAAGCTGTCGTGCGTGACATGTTTGACCGTGAAGACTTTGCACGCGCAATGTCCTTCGTTACTCTGGTCATTACTATTGCGCCGTTGGTGGCACCGATGATCGGTGGCCATCTCGCGATTTGGTTTGGTTGGCGTTCCATTTTTTGGGTATTAGCTATTTTCGCTGTAGTCGTGATTTTTCTCGTACTTTGGAAAATCCCTGAAACGTTACAGCCTGAAAATCGTCAGCCTCTTCGTTTCCGCACGACGCTGAGAAACTACGCCAGATTATGCTCCAATCCTGAAGCGATCGGTTTGATGCTCTCAGGTGCGTTTTCATTTTCCGGAATGTTTGCATTTTTGACGGCGGGTTCGTTTGTTTATATTGATTTATATGGTGTTCGACCAGACCACTTTGGTTACCTATTTGGTTTGAACATTGTGGCGATGATCATCATGACCAGTATTAATGGTCGCTTGGTGAAGAAAGTTGGCTCCCATGCCATGCTTCGTTTTGGGTTGTTCGTGCAACTTTTGGCGGGGATTGGTTTATTCGTAAGTTGGTTAATGGACTTCGGATTATGGGGCATTGTACCTTTTGTTGTGCTGTTTATCGGTACATTGTCGACGATAGGTAGTAACGCGATGGCGCTGCTTTTAAGTGGTTACCCATCAATGGCGGGTACGGCGTCGTCTCTAGCGGGGACATTAAGATTCGGTATCGGTTCATTGGTTGGTGCGCTGGTGGCATCACTGCCCGGGAATGTTGCTTGGCCGATGATCATCGTGATGTTTGCTTGTTCTGTGCTTTCAGCACTGTTTTATTGGACTTTAGGAAGAAAGGCGTAATGTCGAATTACACCAAAGAAATTCAAAACTTGGTTAACTCAGCACTTGAAGAGTTAGATCAAGAGCATCGCTCAGGTAAGTTAGCCAATGCCCCTGTTGCGAATAACCATTATTTAGTGCGTTGGGTAACAAAGGCGCTAAAATCACAACGTTTCGGACGTACGGTAGGCGATGACTTAACGCGTTGGCAAAAAGCAGGTCGCTCAAAGGGGAACGATGCTGGTTTGTTGTTTATCTTTAAACGTATTTCTGCTTTTTATGCGCAATTCTTCCCTGAAGGTGAAGACTCCAAAGTGTTCAAAGATTCATATATTGAGTCTTTTCTTGATTTGATGGAGCAAGCAGGCTGGGAAGTCTCAACGTCTGAGCAACTGATTGGGTGCGGCAAAGTACAAATCTTCACTGAAGGTCAAAACTCTTTAGCGTTATGTGCAGACCAATGCGAAAGCTGTTTTGATGGCGAGTTGCTCGTAAAGCCAATGAGTTGGTTTGTACGTGGCAATCATGCTGAGTTTGTTGAGAAAGCAGCGCAAGCGGGCTTTATGGTACATAAGGTAACAGACTACAAATCGATGGTGAAATACCATGGCGAGTACCTTATTTTTCCAGCAAACGAAGGCAACCAGTTAGCCGAAATTCCACTCTCGTTCAAAGCTGACTAAAGTGACATTTTGAGTGTTTAGAAGCCCCTGTTATTGGGGCTTTTTGTTTTCTAAACGGTTTGCTTCTTTCGCGATGGCTTTGACCATGCCTTTAAATATGAAAAGATGGGCTGGCATCATTGCAAACCAATAAAGCAGCCCAAGAAACCCTTGCGGGTGCCACCAGGCGGTAATATCCAATTCTCGTTCGTCACCGAGATCTTTGATGGTAATTTCTAAACGCCCAAGGCCTGGGCCTTTCATACCAAAAAACAGTGAAAGAAACTGATTGTTATCGCAGCGAATCACTTTCCAAGAGTCAATAAAATCACCGACTTTGAGCTCTGGTCCAGGAGGAGAAACGCGAATCGGTTTTCCGCCGCCAAAAAAGATATCGAGCCATTCACGTGTACGCCACAAGATGTTGGCAAAGTAATAGCCTTTTTCGCGACTCCCGATCTTTTGCGCCACTTTCCATAATGCCGCAGCGGAGGCTTGAGTTTTAATGCTCGCTCCAGCTTGTTTTGGGTAATAGCCATATCCTGGTTGCCATCGACGAAGCGCTGCGGGTTCAAACCCCCAGACATTACTGCGTACAAATGTGCCTTCATCTTGAATGGTATCAGTTACCGCTTGCTCGTAGCTGATCAGCGTTTGAGGAAATCGTTCTTCAATCGCTTTGGAGTCTGCAATGTAGTCGTGCTCTAAGCCCGCAAGTAATGCTTTACCGATACTAGTTGGCACTGAGGTAACTAAACCTAGCCAGTACGATGCCATTTTCGGAGTAATTAGCGGGGTCGACCACAGCCGATACGGCTTGTTCGTGATTCTGCAAATGACTTTGAACTGCTCGCGGTAGCTAAGTGTATCTGGCCCTCCAACTTCATAAATTTCACTTTCTTCTGGAGAGGGGGCTTCTGCTAACTTCAACAAATAGTAGTTGAGATTGGGCAAGGCAATAGGGTTCGCTTTTGAGTCGACCCATTTAGGCGCGATCAAAATAGGTAAGTTGTAGACAAAGTCACGCATGATTTCGAAAGCGGCAGAGCCGGGGCCGATGATAACGCCAGCACGCAATTCAGTTACTGGAACACCAGACTGTCGAATTATTTTTCCCGTGGCTTTACGAGCGGCTAAATGGCGAGAGTTTCCGGTTTGAGGTTGAATGGCACTCAAATATACAACATGCTCGACGGAGCTTTGTTCCAACGCATATTTGAAGTTCAAAGCAAGGTTTAGTTCGTACTCAACAAAGTCATCACCTTGAGCCATCCCGTGCACGAGAAAAAATACTAAATCAAAATCGCTCACTACAGCCTTTGTGGTCTCTGCGTCAGCCAAGTCGAGATACCTTAACGTTAAATTAGGGTGAGGCTGAGTTCTTGACTCTAAATAATCAATATGTCGCGCCGCTGCTGTGACGGCGTAACCTTTATCTAAAAGTAACGGAAGAAGTTGAGAGCCAATGTAACCCGAGGCGCCTAGTACCAACACCTTTTTCATTATCTGTCCTTTTATCGTTGGTGGAATAAACACCACAGAGTATAATCATGAGACACTTTCCCCATTCTATCAATAAGTTGTCGTTGGAGCGCTTGTGACTTTTCTTTCTCAACTCTCAATACACGCAGATAAAGCATTCTTACGTCGTTTATTTGCAATCGCGTTACCAATTACACTGCAAAGCATGATGTTTTCAAGCCGAAGCCTCGTCGATGTTCTTATGCTTGGTCAACTTGGTGAAGCAGAAATTGCCGCAGTTGGAGTTGCTGCGCGCGCGACTTTCGTCACCACCATTATGTTAGTTGGGGTGACAACGGGTGGTGCATTGTTAACCGCTCAATATTGGGGGGCTGGCGATAAAGTTGGGGTGCGTCGCAGTACCGCTTTAACATGGATGATCGCAATGATGTTTGCTGCGATTGCTGTTGCTTTGTTTGTTGTTTTTCCACAGCCCATCATGAGTTTGACTACCGATTCACAAGAAGTGATTGAATTAGGGGCCAGCTATCTCATTATTTCGTCGGTTAGCATGTTTGCTGTTGCATGTGTGGCCAGTATGTCGGTGGGCCTAAGGGCGATGCACCAACCAGGCCTAAGCACTTTTTTTAGTGGTATAGGCATTTTATCTAATGTCTTTCTTAACTGGGTTTTAATTTTTGGTCAATTAGGCTTTCCTGCTCTGGGTATTACGGGAGCAGCGATCGCAACGGTAATCAGTGGCGCGATCGAAGTAGGTTGCCTGTTTGGTTATCTATGGTTGAAAAAACACATAATCGCATTTGGTTGGGATGATATACGCGCAGGATTGGTCTTAGATAAAATTAAGCGTTTCTTGAGCCTCTCTTTGCCAACCACATTTAACTTCTTGGCGTGGGCTGGTGGGCTGTTTGCTTATCACGCCATCATGGGGCAAGCAGGCGTACAAGGTTTGGCGGCACTTTCCGTAATGACACCTGTTGAGTCGATCGCATTGGCGATGATGATTGGCTTATCGAATGCGGCTGCAGTTCTAGTAGGGAACCAGCTCGGCGCTCGTAATTTTGAACCCGTTTATTATCAAGCATGGGCTACGGTCATTTTGAATGTGCTTATCGCATTTGTGGTCGCCATCTTGTTGATAGTGTCAAATCAATGGATCCTTAATGCGTTTAGTGCACTGACAACAGACACTCGCGAGCTAGCTGAACAGTTTATGGTGATTCTAGCGTTGGGTGTCGTGTTACGCTCGGTGCCGATGATGGCGATTGTTGGTGTATTACGCGCGGGCGGTGATGTTAAGTTTTGTTTGTATCAAGACATCTTGGCGCAGTGGGTGATCGGGATTCCACTCGCAGCATTTGCAGCGATTTATCTCAATTGGGACCCACAATGGGTTTACTTACTCTTTTTGACGGAAGAAGTTGTGAAGTGGGCGATTTGCTTGCCAAGAATGGTTAGCCGAAAATGGATGAAAAACCTGATTGGCCAGTAAGGAGGAACAGAGTTTATTTTGGCTGCAAAAATCTGCTCAAAACGTCAACAAAATTAGCAACAGAAAGTGAATCGAGTTGCATTTGTACTTCCATAGTGTGATCAAGCATTCAAAATACTTTCTACTAACAGGATTTTAGTGTAGATTCTGATCCCAATTTTTAAACACCATCCGAGCGGCATAATCAATGTTAAAACTGTCAGACCTATGTAAAGGCTATGTAGACGGGGGAGAGTTTCACCCTGTATTACAAGGGGCAGAATTAACATTGCAGCAAGGCGACCAAGTTGCTCTGATGGGAGAAAGTGGTTCGGGTAAAAGTACTCTGCTGAATTTAATCGCCGGATTAGATACTGCTGACTCTGGTGAAGTGCAGTTTCCAAATTTTGCTATGCATGAAGCACCGGAGCATTTAAGAACCCTTTATCGCCGTAACAATATTGGGAATATCTTCCAACAATTCAACCTGCTTCCTACACTTAATATTGCCGACAATATTCGTTTTTGTCGTCAGTTAAAAGGTCTGCCGGAAGATAAAGAGTTGTGGCGTCAAATTCTTTCTGCTTTGGACTTAATGCCATTGCTAGGACGTTATCCGGAAGAGGCGTCTGGTGGTCAGCAACAACGTGCGGCGATTGCTCGTGCACTCTATATGGAGCCAAAAATCCTGCTTGCTGATGAGCCAACTGGTAGCCTAGACGAGCGAAACGCAGAAGCAGTAATGCGCTTACTAACGAGCCTCGCTCGCCAACTGGAGTGTACTTTGTTGTTAGTGACGCACAGTGAAAAAGTGGCCGCCCATATGGAAGGAAAGATTCGACTTCAAGGAGGGCAGCTACATGTTATGGCCCGTAGTTAAGGCACTACTCGGTCATTACCGTCGTTACCCTCTACAAATTATTCTTGTCTGGCTGGGATTAACTTTAGGCGTGTCCCTCCTTGTTGGTGTTACTTCTATCAACCAGCATGCAAAACAAAGTTATGCCACTGGTGAAAAGCTTTTCTCCAATCCTTTGCCGTACCGAATCCGAACGAAGCACTCTGCCAATAAAATTCCTCAAGGTTTCTATATTCAGTTACGTCGAGCTGGGTTTAACCAATGTGCACCGTTTGACGTGCTTCATCTAGATGCTAAGACCGATATGAGCCTGATGTTGGTGGGGATAGATCCTGTCGCGATGATCCCACTACAACAAGGAAAATCGCTAGGTGAGATGCCTGTTTTATCTCTAATGAAGCCTCCTTATCCTATTCTTGTGAGTCAAGATTTGGCCGCTTACATGAGTTGGCAGGATGGGGACTTCATTGAGATGAATGACGGAAGCCGTCTTGGGCCTATTCAAGTAGATAAGGACAAGATGCTTTCGGGTACTCGGCTGGTTACTGATATATCGTTGTTGCGTATGCTCAAGCGGAGCTCAGGTTTGTCTGCGATTTCTTGTGGTGAAATGCCAGAGGAAAAGCTAATAGCACTGAAAAACATGCTGCCAAACGGAATGACGCTCGTTAGGAATACGCGTACAGAGCTTGAGTCGCTAACTAACGCATTCCATATGAATCTCACCGCGATGGGAATGCTGTCGTTTTTGGTCGGGTTGTTTATTTTTTATCAAGCGATGTCTCTGTCTTTCATCCAGCGACAACGTTTGGTAGGTATTTTGAGACAGACTGGTGTTAACGGAACACAGTTAGCGCAAGCTTTATTACTAGAGTTGTCTTTGCTCGTCTTTATTGCGTGGGCGTGTGGTAACTTTTTTGGCTTGATCTTAGCGAATGAGCTTATCCCAGCAGTGTCTTCGAGCCTGAGTGATTTGTATGATGCCAACGTAGGTTTAACCATAGGATGGTCATGGCAATCTAGCTTATATAGCCTAATCATGGCAGCGATGGGTGCGTTGATATCGTGTCTGTGGCCATTAATCCGTTTGCTGAAGTCACAACCAATCCGCCTTTCTTCTCGACTGTCGCTAATGCGATTTGCTGGAAGAGAGTTCTCTTGGCAGGCGCTTGCGGCATGTGCGTTTTGTGTCGCTGCAATAGCGGTATATCAGGCGCCGAAAACACAAGAAACCGGCTTTGCTATTATTGCGCTGATGTTGGTTAGTGTGGCGTTGTTTATGCCATTTATTATGTGGCATATGTTCCAAAGTTTTTCTTATACCATGCGATGGGTTCGTGTCCGTTGGTTTTTTGCTGATGCAGCAGCCAGCATGAGCTATCGCGGTGTGGCTACGATGGCGTTTATGTTAGCGCTGGCGGCAAACATTGGTGTAGAAACAATGGTCGGAAGCTTTCGAGATACAACCGATAAGTGGCTAAATCAGCGATTAGCCGCTGATGTGTACATCTATCCGACCAACAATTCAGCCGCTAGGATGAGCGCATGGCTCCAGAATCAGCCAGAGGTGAACTCGGTTTGGTGGCGCTGGGAAAAAGATATGCCGACCGAGCATGGTGCTCTGCAAGTTGTGAGTACGGGCTCTTCTGAAGGTGAGTTAGACTCACTTACCGTCAAGTTAGGTGTCCCAAATTACTGGTATCAACTGCACGCTACCAAGAGCTTAATGGTCAGTGAGTCGATGGCCTTGAAGCTGGATATCCGCCCTGGCGATTTCATTAACTTGCAAGAACCGCTTGGTGGTGATTGGCAAGTCGTAGGCGTTTACTACGATTATGGAAACCCATATAACCAGGTGATGATGTCGCACCGGAATTGGCTGTATGCATTTGCAGGTACGGGTAATGTTGGTCTTGGCGTAGTATTAAAAGATAACGTCAATGGAGAAGGGCTGAAAAATCGCTTAGAGAATGTATTCCGTCTCCCGCAAGATCGTGTGTTTGATAACGGTAATATTTATAGCCAAGCAATGAGAGTGTTTGATCATACCTTTGCGATAGCAGGAACCTTGGGCAATATCACGCTGATTATTGCCGTGTTTGGTTTATTCTTTGCGACGTTGGCAGGAGAACTTTCACGGCAGCGGCATTTTTCCTTATTAAGGTGCATGGGTGTGTCCGGAAAAGAACTTGTCGTATTAGGTGGTTTGCAGCTATTCGTCTTCGGAGCCATTTCTGCGATTATTGCAGTGCCGCTCGGCTTGGCGCTCGCACATTTGATCGTTGATATTATCATTAAGCAATCATTTGGCTGGTCTCTAGAGCTTCAAACGATTCCATGGGAGTATGCTCAAACCATTGCTTGGGCGATGCTTGCCATCATGGTTGCTGGCGCATTGCCAGTTATTAGAATGATCAAAAGTACACCGATGAAGTCATTAAGGGACGCGTTGTAATGAAAAAAATGGGCTCTAAAAAACGCTTGTTGGTTTCAACGCTCATTGTTGTTACGTTCGCTTTTCTAACTGGGGCTGCTTTTTACTCAACTTTTTGGTTAGAGGCGACAGCAACACGAGAAAGCGAACTTGATTCTATCTTAACGCGTGAAAATCAAACGATTTTCGAGCCTGTACTACCTAATGAGCATGTCTCTTTACCCTCAGACTTTCGCCTTCATCCCGAGTATCAGCATGAATGGTGGCACTACTTTGCGAAACTAAAAGATGAGCAAGGCAAGATCTACAATGTTCAATGGAGCTATTTTAGGGTTGCGACGGACGAGCGAGAAACCAGCGGTTGGCAGAACCCTCAATTGTACATTTCACATGTTGTCGTCAGTCATGGTTCGCATGTATGGAAAGAGCAACGGGTAGCTAGAGGTGGGATAGGCCAAGCTGGTATGATCAATCGTCCTTTCAGGTTATGGATTGATAATTGGACTTGGCGATCACTCGGTGCGACGCCTTTCCCGGGCAACTTGAATGTGAATACTGATACGTTTGGACTTGAGCTCAATACCATGACAAACGGCCCCTTTGTGGTGAATGGAGACAAAGGCTTCCAAGTTAAACATGCGTTGCAATCTGTTGCTTCTTTCAGCTTCAGTGCTCCATTTTTAAAAGTAAAAGGCAGCTTAAGCTTAAATGGTAAGCGGTTCTCAGTGACGGGTTCTGCTTGGGCGCAAAAAGAGTGGGGCAGCGGCTTAATTGGTGAGGGGCAACAAGGCTGGGATTGGTTTGTTTTCAATTTAGATGATGGTCGAGCATTAACTGTTAGCCGTTATCGTCACCATGGGCAAACACCGCACGTGTTTGGCACGTTGTCGACACGCTCAGGTAAAGTCATCAACCTCTCAGACGATGATATCAGTATTAAACCAATGCAAGTGACCAGTTTATCCAATGGAAGAAGGTTACCTTTGCAGTGGATTATCAATATTCCGAAGCATCAAATTAACTTGACTACCCGTATTATCAAGTCAGATATGTGGCTACCCTTTGTAATACCTTACTGGGAAGGGCCTACTTTAGCTTCCGGCTCCAATGAGGCTTGGGGCTTTATGCAGCTGACAGGCTATTGAGTTGTGAAGAAAACCACCCCCTACGGGTGGTTTTTTAGTGCGCGAAGCTTCCTAGCTTTTTCTCAAAAGTACGGGGTTATCATGATGGTACAAGCCGTGTTATGCTGATTTTCTCATCATCTTGATAAATATTTGGTGCGACAAAAACAAATACGATCTCCGATCAAAATTGAGTGTCATGTTGGAAAATACGATGTATAGTAAACTTAACATCGAAAAAACCGAAGTTTATACTCTGAAGAAGCGATTATTCTAAAGTTTTCGACAGCTATACACTCTTATCACTCTTTGTTAATCGTTTATTAAGATAATAAATATAAGGACGAAACCATGAACGATGTCATTCGTGACTTTTTCAAAATGGAATCAGCAGGTGGTATTCTTCTCGTTATTGCAGCGGCAATTGCGATGACCATTGCTAACTCACCGCTGGGCGAAACTTATCAATCTGTACTGCATACTTATGTATTCGGTATGTCAGTTTCTCACTGGATTAATGACGGCCTAATGGCTGTTTTCTTCTTACTTATTGGCCTTGAAGTGAAGCGAGAGCTACTTGAAGGAGCGCTAAAATCAAAAGAAACCGCAATTTTCCCTGCGATTGCAGCGGTTGGTGGTATGTTAGCCCCTGCTCTTATTTACGTTGCGTTTAATGCTAACGACCCAGAGGCGGTTTCTGGCTGGGCCATTCCAGCTGCGACGGATATTGCATTTGCTCTAGGTATCATGGCGCTACTAGGTAAGCGCGTACCAGTAAGCCTTAAAGTATTTTTGTTAGCTCTCGCTATCATCGACGATTTAGGCGTGGTTGTTATTATTGCACTGTTTTACACAGGTGATCTTTCTAGCATGGCGCTGCTTGTTGGCTTCATCATGACTGGTGTCCTGTTCATGTTGAATGCGAAGGAAGTAACGAAACTGACGCCATACATGATAGTCGGCGCGATCTTATGGTTTGCGGTACTTAAATCTGGTGTTCACGCAACACTTGCAGGCGTAGTGATCGGCTTTGCTATTCCTCTTAAGGGTAAACAGGGCGAACATTCCCCACTTAAGCACATGGAGCATGCACTTCATCCATACGTGGCATTTGGTATCTTACCTCTATTCGCATTTGCAAATGCGGGGATTTCGCTAGAAGGCGTATCGATGTCAGGCCTAACTTCAATGCTGCCATTAGGTATTGCTTTGGGGCTACTGGTTGGTAAGCCTCTAGGTATCTTCACCTTTAGTTGGGCTGCTGTGAAAATGGGTGTAGCTAAGCTACCGGAAGGCATTAACTTCAAGCATATCTTTGCGGTATCTGTGTTGTGTGGTATCGGTTTTACAATGTCTATATTCATTTCCTCTTTAGCGTTTGGAAATGTAAGCCCTGAGTTTGATACCTATGCTCGACTAGGTATCTTAATGGGCTCGACGACAGCCGCGTTACTTGGCTACGCGTTACTGCACTTTTCTTTGCCTAAGAAAGCGCAAGCGTAAGATACACACTGTTTAGTAAAGCCTCCCATTCGGGAGGCTTTTTTATGTCTGCAGATCGGCACATCAACCACTTCAGGCTGGTTACTTTTGTGACCAACTAAGGTCTAGCTTATGGAGTTGGGGCAAATCATCGAAAGAGGCGCTTGGCAAATCTATAGGCGAAAAAAAGCCCAGCCGAAAATTTGACTGGGCGGATACAAACATAGGAGTTAATAAGAAAAAAGCAGCAACGTAACAATTAGATGGAAACAAGTTTGACGGCCAGTGAAACTTCAAATGCCCTAACTGTTACGTATATTCAGACCGAGCCTTTTCCAAACAGTTCCATTTTTTTTCAAAAAATTTCTAATTAATGCTTTCTAGCTTCTTACACACCCGAAAGTAATAGAAAAATCGAGATGGATTACCAACTTGGTGAAGTGACTAACTTCGGTGTTTCTCATTTTATATCCCCTAGAACCGAAGATGTATTTCATACTCTCGTCGCTTACTCCGAGCCGTCAAGGCTATTGTTAGCGTTTCAATTGCGATGGTCTGAGAAATTTGATCGTTTTCTTCTGACAAGCTTCACTGGAGTATTCGATTGAATTTCAAAAGATTAGATCACACCTTTTACTGTCTGGTCAGACCAATTGGTTAAAGTGTGATGTTAATCATTTGTTAATCTTAAGTTTCGGGAGTATATTTTCAAACAGTTGTTTAATACGAGTGATTAAAATGGCCCCGAGAACATCAACAAAAGAAAAAATACTCGATGTCGCAGAAGGACTCTTTGCTGAACATGGCTTTAATGATACTTCGCTAAGAACGATAACAGGTAAAGCTAACGTTAACTTAGCATCGGTAAACTATCACTTTGGCGATAAAAAAACGCTGGTTAGAGCGGTTTTAGATAGGTATTTAGAAGCACTAATGCCGAGCATTAAGACTTCATTAATTGAGTTAAACACGCGCGATAGCTACAACATGGACGATGTCTTTGAGTCATTGCGATTACCTTTACGTACATTAAACGATGTACGCCCAAATGGTACTGCGCTATTTATGTTGTTAATTGGCCGCGGTTATACAGACGTTCAAGGTCATCTACGCTGGTTCATTACCACCAGATACGAAGAGGTACTGAACCTTTTCACTTTCTCGATAATGAAGGCGAACCCGGAACTATGTGAAGAACAGTTGTTTTGGCGACTGCACTTCACGTTAGGAACCTGTGTATTTACGATGGCTTCAAGCCAAGCTCTTTCGGAGCTGGCAGAAAGTAAGTTTGAAAAGGAAGTCGATGTGAAATCTGTCGTCGATTTACTGATTCCATATTTGTCAGCAGGAATGTCAGCAAAGCAGTTGGCATAAGACAAATAAGAAAGTTAAACCAATAATAAGATTATACCCCGAGCGGTTACGTGAACAAAAGGATCTGAACTATGAGCTCTCTACGAAGAAAATGGATTAGTGACCCGGCTTTTAAAGTGTTCAAAAAAGTATTGCCACCTCTGTCTAGCACCGAGAAAGAGGCGATGGAAGCGGGTAGTGTATGGTGGGATGCCGAACTATTCTCAGGCAAGCCAAACTTCAAAACATTGCATCATTATCCAACGCCTACACTGACGGCAGAAGAGCAGTCATTTATGGATAATGAGCTTGAAACCCTGCTAGAAATGCTTGATGACCAGAAGATTGTCAAAGAAGACAGGGATTTACCGCCTGAAGTATGGGAGTACCTACGTAAAGAGCGATTTTTCTCTTTGATCATCTCGAAAGCATATGGTGGTCGTGAATTTTCCGCTTTGGCGAACTCAACCATTGTTTCTCGTATTGCGACTCGAAGTATCAGTACCGCGGTATCGGTAATGGTACCAAACTCTCTTGGTCCTGGTGAGCTGCTATCGCACTATGGTACGCAAGAGCAAAAAGATTACTGGTTGCCTCGTTTAGCTGATGGTACAGACATCCCTTGTTTCGCCCTAACTGGCCCTGAAGCGGGTTCTGATGCAGGTGGCATACCTGATCAAGGCGTGGTTTGTTACGGCACCCATGAAGGCAAAGAAGTGCTTGGCGTGCGAGTTAGTTGGAATAAACGCTACATCACGCTTGCGCCAGTTGCGACAGTGCTCGGGTTAGCGTTTAAACTGCAGGATCCTGAAGGGCTACTTGGTGACAAGAAAGAGGTTGGCATTACATGTGCGTTGATTCCCGCTGACCATGAAGGTGTTGAGATAGGCGAGCGCCATGATCCTCTGGGGTCTGCGTTCATGAATGGCCCAACTCGTGGTGAAGATGTCTTCATCCCTATGGACTGGTTGATCGGTGGCGCTGATTACGCAGGTAAAGGTTGGCGTATGCTGGTTGAGTGTCTTTCTGCTGGTCGTGGTATCTCTCTCCCAGCGCTTGGCACAGCGATTGGTCACCTTACTACACGTACAACAGGTGCTTATGCTTACGTGCGTAAACAGTTTGGAATGTCGATCGGTAAGTTTGAAGGTGTTGCAGAAGCAATGGGGCGCATTGGTGGTCTTACTTACCTACTAGAAGCGACGCGTACGCTAACGACGACTTCTCTCGATATGAAAGAAAAACCTGGGATTGTAACCGCGATTGCCAAGTACCACATGACGGAAATCGCGCGTACCATTCTAAATGATTCGTTTGATATCCATGCGGGTCGTGCGATTCAAGATGGCCCAATGAACTATCTTGCTAAACATTACCTTGGTATCCCGGTTGCTATCACCGTTGAAGGCGCGAATATTCTGACTCGTAACCTGATGATTTTTGGTCAAGGTGCGACTCGATGTCACCCATATGTTCTAAAAGAAATGGAAGCCGCGGCGAATCCAGATTCTGAACAAGGTGCGAAAGAATTTGACAACTTACTCTTTAAACACATCAAGCACGCTCTCGGTAATACATTCGGTGCATTTGGTGCAGCACTAACTGGTTCTCGATTTGTTAACGCGCACATGAGTGGCCCAACGCAGCAATACTACAAAGACATTACTCGTCTCAGTCGTGCACTTGCAGTAAGTGCAGACTTTGCGATGTTAACCTTAGGTGGAGATTTGAAGCGTAAAGAAATGATCTCCGCACGTTTGGGTGATGGATTAAGCTATCTATACATGGCATCTGCTGCTTTGAAAAAGTATGAAGATGAAGGCCGTCAACAAGGCGATCTAGACTTCGTTCATTACGCTGTTCAACACTGTTTGTATAACGCTTCTAAGTCATTAAATGAGGCTTACACCAACTTCCCTGTGAAATACGTTGGCGGTGTGCTTAAGGGGCTATTGTTCCCGCTTGGTAATCATTTCAATAAGCCAAGTGATGAGCTGTGTGTGAATTTGGCTGAAGCGATGATGACACCAGGCGCGCAACGTGATCGCCTCACGCATCTGTGCTACATCGGAAAATCAGAGGATGACAGCGTAGGCTTAATGGAGAATGCATTCCTTGCAATGTACGACATTAAACCTTTGGAGCGTAAACTTATGAAGGCTGCGAAGGATGGTAAAGTGGCTCGTAAAGGTCTGCTACATGATCGTTTGCAGCAAGCATTTGAAGCAGGCGTGTTAACTGAACAAGAAATTGATCAAATCATGGCTGCAGATAAATTGCGCTACAAGGCGATTCAAGTTGACCACTTTAGTCATGACTTTTCTGAAGTGCGAACTCATAGCCCAAAAAAGTCGCAGTTGAATCCGGCGGCATAATAGACAACTAATGTTAAGAAAAGCACCTCAATGAGGTGCTTTTTTGTATTCTTGGGGAGTGGATGGTGGGATAGTGCTCCAACCACTTGCCTTTTAAGAGCATTTTTACAGAAATTAGATGCGAAATCCCAACGAAACTTTTATCCTAACAAGGTTTTTTAAAGGAAGTTGAATATGATCATCAAACCTAGAATTCGTGGATTTATCTGTACTACAACGCACCCTGTTGGTTGTGAAGCTAACGTAAAAGAACAAATTGCGTACACCAAAGCGCAAGGTCCAATCAAAAACGCACCTAAGCGTGTTCTTGTTGTTGGTGCATCAAGTGGCTACGGTCTATCTTCTCGTATCGCTGCGGCATTTGGTGGCGGTGCATCAACTATCGGTGTTTTCTTCGAAAAAGAAGGTACTGAGAAGAAGCCAGGTACAGCAGGTTTTTACAATGCCGCTGCTTTTGAAAAGCTAGCGCGTGAAGAAGGTCTGTACGCAAAAAGCTTAAACGGCGACGCTTTCTCAAATGAAGCGAAACAGAAAACTATCGAGCTGATCAAAGAAGACTTAGGTCAAATCGATATGGTGGTTTACTCACTGGCATCTCCAGTACGTAAAATGCCAGAAACTGGTGAATTAGTTCGTTCATCTCTTAAACCTATCGGTGAAACTTACACATCAACGGCTGTTGATACCAACAAAGATGTGATCATCGAAGCTAGCGTTGAGCCTGCAACAGAAGAAGAAATCAAAGACACTGTCACTGTAATGGGCGGTGAAGATTGGGAACTTTGGATCAATGCGTTGTCTGATGCTGGTGTTCTTGCTGAAGGTTGTAAGACCGTCGCGTACAGCTACATTGGTACTGAGCTAACTTGGCCAATTTATTGGGATGGTGCACTAGGTAAAGCAAAAATGGACCTAGACCGTGCAGCGAAAGCGCTAAACGACAAGTTAGCAGCAACAGGTGGTAGTGCCAATGTTGCGGTACTTAAATCTGTTGTAACTCAGGCGAGTTCTGCAATTCCTGTTATGCCACTGTACATCGCAATGGTATTCAAGAAAATGCGCGAAGAAGGTGTACACGAAGGCTGCATGGAACAAATCTACCGTATGTTCAGCCAACGTCTATACAAAGAAGACGGTAGCGCGGCAGAAGTTGATGAGATGAACCGCCTACGTCTGGATGACTGGGAACTTCGTGACGACATTCAGCAGCACTGTCGTGAGCTATGGCCTCAAATTACGACTGAGAACCTAAAAGAGCTGACTGACTACGTTGAGTACAAAGAAGAGTTCTTGAAACTATTTGGTTTCGGCGTTGAATGCGTAGATTACGAAGCGGATGTGAATCCAGCAGTTGAAGCAGACTTCATTCAAATCTAATCGAATCACAGACTAGATAACCAATAAACAAAAGGCGCTCATTGAGCGCCTTTTTGTATTTCATAGTCAAAGTGAGTATTAACTTAGTATTATCAGAATCGTACCAGCTAGCGTCATTAAAATATTCGCAATCGCATAGGTACCCGCATAACCAAGGGCAGGGATGGTGGACTTAGCGTAGTCGTTAACGACATCCATAGCTGGAGCGCAAGTACGGGCGCCAATAATGGCACCGAAGAGCAGAGCACGGTTCATCTTGAGTACGTGTGCGCCAACTAAGTAAGCCAGAACTACAGGCACAACACTGACAATAAATGCCAAACCAATGACTTTTGGTCCTACTTGCGTTAGGTGCTCGAACATCTTTCCACCTGCACTTAGACCAATTCCCACCATAAAGAACATTAACCCTAGATCTTTGACCATATTCAGCGCCCCTTGTGGGACATAACCGAAAGTAGGGTGATTTGCTCGTAAGAAACCAAGCGTAATACCGGACAACAGAAGACCCACCGCATTACCCAAACTGAAAGACACCTGACCGAACGTCATTGTGATGAGGCCAAACAGAATACCCAAAATAAAGAAGCTACAAAAAGCGAGCAAATCGGCCATTTGACTGTGGATCGAGATGAAACCGATTTTTTCCGCCAGTCCATGTACTCGGCTTTTCTCGCCGCTCACTTGAAGGACGTCCCCTTTAGCGAGCACAATGTCTAAGTCCATAGGCATTTCAATCTGAGCGCGAACTACGCGGTTTAAGAAACAGCCAAACTCAGACAAATTCAAATCCGATAAACGCTTACCAGCGATAGCGTCACTTTTTACGACGATTTCTTCTTCAACGATGCGCAAATCAAGCAAGTTACGGTCGAATACTTCTTTACCATTACGGAAGCTAGGGTCTAAGCGAGCATGGCTGTCAGGGAAGCCAACCAGTGCAATTTCATCTCCCTCTTGCAAGATAGCATCACCATCTGGGTGGGCGAGAATACCATTGCGACGGATTCGTTCAATGTAACAGCCAGTTTGACGATAAATACCCAGTTCTCGCAAGTTTTTACCATCAGTCCAGTCAATTAGCTCTGGGCCCACTCGGTAAGCTCGAATAATGGGTAAATACACTTTTCTCTGGCTTGAATTTCCAAGGCCACGCTCTTGTGCGATTTGCTGCGCGGAATCAGAAAGGTTTTGTTTTTGCAGTTTTGGCAACAATTTAGCAAACATGATCATGCTAATTAAGCCGACCAGATAAGCCATCGCGTAGCCTACGGATAGATTTTCTAATACCAGAGAAAATTCCATATTCCGCGGTATAGTCGCAAGGCCAGAGTTAAGAGCATCTTGTGCACCAACCAGTACTGGCGTTGCGGTCAATGCGCCTGCCATCATACCGGCGGATAAGCCAAAATCGAGGCCGAAATAGTGACTCAAACCATACGTTAAGCTGACCGCAGACACGAGAACAGTCATGCTTAAAATAAAATAATGCTTACCATCTCTGAAGAATATACCAAAAAAGTTTGGTCCAGCTTCAATGCCAACGCAGTAGATAAACAGCATAAAGCCAATGGTTAAAGCTTCTGCATTAAATGAGAAACCAAGGTGGCCCATTACCAAAGAGGTAATAAGAACGCCAATAGAGTTGCCTAATTGTAATTTGCCAAATCGAATTTTTCCGATGGCAAGGCCAATGGCTAATACGACGAAGATTAGAAGGATAGGGTTTTGCTCAAGAAGGTATACGACGTCTATGTTCACTGTGTGGCTCGGTAGAGTGTGTGCCAAAAAAGATTAAGAACTGTGAATTGTAACTAAATATAGCAAAAAGATAAGTGAATTTTTTTAGGTTTTACCATTAGTTGACTTAACGTAATAACCAGCTGAAAAATAATAAAAAAGCCGCATGAAGCGGCTTTTTTGAAAACAGTCTTTATTACTCGTCAAATAGACCTAGGTGCTCTTTCGCGTATGCTTCGAATTCGTCGCAGCCACCGATGTGCTCTTGGTCGATAAAGATCTGAGGAACGGTTTCAACTGGTTTACCAACTGTTTTCTCAAGATCTGCTTTAGAAATACCCTCAGCGTGAATATCAACGTAACGGTAGTTGAAGTCATCACGTTTTGCTTTTAGCGTTTCTGCGTGCTCTTTTGCACGAACACAGAAAGGACATGCAGGGCGACCAAAGATAACAACGAACATAATCTTATTTCTCCTAAATCTATTCTTTTTTGAAAGCGTACAAAACATAGCGGCTGAGTGCGCTTTCTTTTGTTGGAGTAACTATGCCCGATCCAGATACGGAAATAAAGCGGCAATTACCTCTTGGTTCTATAGGTGAAATCTATCGAATAAAAACTAAACGCGCGTGCTTATTTTACGGCTCTGAAGTATGTGAAGTGACGCATAAAAAACATACATTCTAAAGGGTTAATGATGGCAAGGTGGAATTGGTCAATTTTTTTTGTTTAAAAAAATAGCAATCTATTTTGGCTATACGCAAATAACTTCAACTCTAACATAAGTGTTAAATCAGAGGGCGAGAGGTTATTTGGGTATATTCTTTTGGGAGGGTGTGTATGTTTCAGTTTATGACTGCAACAAGGATTATATTTGGTGAAGGTGCACTTCAATCTTCATTGTCCGTTATTAACCAATTTGGCTACAGTGTTTTGCTGGTCACTGGGCAGGATACCCAACGAGCCGCCCCCATTATCCAATATCTTAAAGCTCAAAATATGCGTTACCAGCACGTAGCTATCGTTGGTGAACCATACATCACGATGGTAGAAGAGACCGCAGTGCTCGGTAGAAAATTCCAACCTGATATGGTGGTTGCGATAGGTGGTGGCAGCGTCATCGATATGGGCAAAGCCTTAGCTGCCATTATTCCCAATCAAGGCAATGTTTACGATTACGTAGAAGTGGTAGGAAGAAGCGTCCCTTTAAAAGCAAAGCCTCTTCATTTTATTGCGATTCCTACGACAGCAAGCACCGGTTCAGAAGTGACCAGAAATGCTGTGCTGAAATCTGGACAAGATAAAGTGAAAGTGAGTCTTAGAAGCCCTGATATGCTCGCAGACGTTGCCATTGTAGACCCGACACTTACTTACGGGACCAACCAATACACATCTGGACGTGGCGCAATGGATGCGTTCACTCATTTAATGGAAGCATATGTGTGTGGTGAGCCAAACCCTCTTACTGATATGGTCTGCGAAGAGGGGCTACGCCGCTTAAGCCGTTCAGTGATTGCCGCTTGTAAGCAAGATAATCATAAGGCGCGCTCTGATTTATCGTTCGCTGCATTGCTTGGCGGTATGGCGATTACTAATGCCAAATTAGGTGCCGCTCATGGGTTAGCATCGGCGTTAGGAGGCAAGTTAGACGCCCCCCATAGCGTTATTACGGCTCGCCTAGCTCCACACGTGATGCAGGAGAACATTAACGCCGCTAAACTCGCGGGTAGGAATGATGTGATAAGTCGTTATCGCAAGTTGGCCCAATTAGTCACTGAGCGAGTAAACGCGAACGAACACGATGGAATTCTTTGGGTAAATATGGTGCTAGATAAGTTAGCGTTACCGCTACTGGCTCAATTTGGAGTATGCCAAACCTCTTTTGAGCAAGTGGCGAATGATGCGCTTAAATCAATGGCAATCAAAGGGAATCCTTTACCCCTGAATCAGGAACGTTTGATACACATATTGCAGCAAGTCTGTGATTGTAGCGGAGAGTGCGCAGCTGAGAGTGCACAACATGTCAGTTCTGTTGAAGTACTGGAATTAAGAACGGACTTATCGAGTGTCAACGACTTAGGGTGATTGCTTTCTTAGCTGCATTAAAACAAAAGGGGAGCCTTGAGCTCCCCTAGATAAAGTATTGACTAAGCTTTAGTGCTTAGTACTGGCTTAATTTGTCATAGCGACTGTCTTTCAACGCATCTTTTACGCGTTTTAGGTTCTCACGGAAACCTGTACCACGGCGAAGAGTGAAGCCAGTTGCTAGCACATCAATCACTGTCATTTGTACAACTCGGCTTGCCATTGGCATGTAAACGTCGGTATCTTCTGGAATATCGAGCGTGATGGCCAGCGAGCTTGCCTTTTCTAGAGGAGAATCCTTCGCTGTAATCGCAATAACCGTTGCGCCATTTTCACGAGCAAGGTTCGCTATTTCTACCTGACTCTTTGTTCGACCGGTATGAGAAATAAGAACCACAACATCATTATCACTGCAGTTGATACAACTCATGCGCTGCATAACAATATCTTCAAAACAAGTAATTGGAATATTAAAGCGAATAAACTTGTTTTGTGCGTCTCGGGCAACAGAAGATGATGCACCAAGGCCAAAGAATGAAATGCGCTTCGCTTGCGTTAGCAAATCGACCGCACGGTTCACTTGCATTGGATCTAGGCTATTTTTCGCGACATCTAAACACGCCATCGTCGATTCGAAAATCTTATGGGTGTACGCGTCTGGGCCATCGTCTTCTTCCACATTACGGTTAACGTAAGGGGTGCCGTTGGCTAGGCTCTGTGCCAAGTGAAGCTTAAAATCTGGAAAGCCCTTGGTGTCCAGACGACGACAGAAGCGGTTTACAGTGGGCTCACTAACGTCGGCCATTTTAGCCAGCGTTGCAATGCTTGAATGAATTGCAGTTTGTGGAGACGCCATAATTACTTCCGCAACTTTGCGCTCTGACTTACTGAAATTCTCCAGGTTTTTTTGAATTTTTTCTAATGTATTCATAGTGTTCACGAGGGTATAGAGAACAACTCGCTGGCTCTGCTAACGAAAGGAAACACGAAGATTCCGGAGTAGAGTGGGGCGTTAACGAAAACAACCAGCGCCATAGAATCAGTATAAACCTGATCTTCAATCAGTCTAAACCAATAACGGGTACTATTTAGTGAGAATTTGACAGGCCTCAAACAAAATGTTGTAAAAACTACAGAATTGGATGTGTAAACGAAGTTTTGTTGCGCTAGTCGCACGATAATGATGTTTGAGTTACATCAAAACGAAAAAAAATTTCAAATTGATGTAACTCGATCTGGCTGTTAAGACGATTGAATATCAACAACCAGCTGTTGAATTCTTTTCATCAAATTTGGTGCTTGCTTGGCGATTTCGCGTTGTTCATCAAGCACTGAGCTCAAAATTTCTTTTGTGGTCAGTGGATTTGCCAAAACCACTCGAAACACTATCGTATTCATGCGTTGCCATTGGTCTGGGTTCAGTCTTGTACGTGAAACGAACGATTTGCCCGTTTCGCGCTGACGCTTTTGAATAAACTGTGTTAACTCATTGATCAGCTCATTCAGTTGTTCTTTTTGTGAGCCTTCTGCTTGTGCTAATGCTTCACGGATGAATGGCGGTAAATAACGGTATGTGAGCAGACAAAGCTCTGGTTCAGAAACTAACTCGAAATCATCTTGCTGTTTGATTAAATCCGCAAAGTAGCGAGCTTTTTCAATGCTTTGGTCAATCAGAAGCTCATAACCTGGGCGACTTATGATGTGCATTGCGGCGTAGACCAACATCGCCATGCCCGAACGTGAGCCTTCTAGTGTATGGCTGCCTAGGTCTTTTGAACCTTTGCGCAATATATATTGAGCGTGATGCTCTATGGATTTCATTGCGTCAGGGTCTTTGAACAGAACCATACCGGCGCCCATCGGGATGTAGAGCTGCTTGTGTGCATCAATAGTTACTGAGTCTGCCATTTCCACACCTTTAAGAAGATGACGGTGATGGTTAGACATAAGTGTTGCGCCACCCCATGCGGCATCCACATGGAAGTGACAGCCGTGAGCTTGGCAGACTTCAGCGATTTCAGGCAATGGATCAACATTACCTGTCTCTGTTGTGCCAGCCACACCAATAACAGCAATAGGCTTGATGTTTTGTTTTTCGAGCTCAACAATTTTCGCTTTCAGGTCGTTGACAATAATACGGTTGTTGGCATCGGTTTTAACCGCAACCAAGCCCTCTTGGCCTAGCCCTAATACATCGGCTGCTTTCTTAAGGGAGTAGTGACCACGCTCAGACACTAGCACCGCTAAGCCATCATAGCCATAGTGCTTCATGGCTTTAAAAAGGCCTTCCTTTTCCACGCCTTTAAATGAGCCATTGGCTCTTAACGCTTTGTTACGTGCTACCCAAAGCGCAGTGATATTGGCAATGGTGCCGCCGGAACAAAATGCGCCTAATGAGTGGTTTGCACTGTGCATCCACTGATTGTAAAACGTATCATTCTGACCATATATCAAGCGATGCAGCATACCCAAAACTTGACGCTCAAGTGGTGTAAAGGCTTTGGAAGTCTCTATTTTTACCAGGTTTTGGTTTAAGGCGATCATGATCTTTGACAGTGGCATCAAGAAATAAGGCAGTGCCGATGTCATATGACCAATGAAGCTTGGTGAAGATGTGTGAACTGAGTGCGACACCAAAGTGTCGAGTAAGTGCTCTGTATGATCTGACACGAACTCTGGCTGCTCAGGAATCTGAGCAGAAGAAAAGTCTTTTTCGATTTCGCGTAAAGGCTTTTCTTCTGCCACGATGTGTTCACGAAGAAATTGATTTAGATTTCGCGAGAGGCTCTCGTCAATTTTAGTTAACGTTGAGTCCGGACCTTCTGGGACAGTGAAGATCTTTAGCAAGCTCTCAAAGCTAACATCAGCGGTTTTTTGTTCCTTAACCATAGCAAAGAATCTTTGTAGTTATTTTGGTAATGCGAGCGGCACAATCTAAACTAAAACGGGCGCAAAGTCCCGTTTTAATTGTTGAAACCCAAGTTGTAGAAATGAAAATTTTAGGTGAAGGTTACGATATTCACATTAAAAAATTCTAGATTGAGTACGTTAAAACATTCTAGTGTTTTCGAATGCTAATCAACGACTAATGCGAGCAATCTTAGTCACATTTCTGCTTTTCAATCTTTTCTATTGACTGATTGTACTTATTAAGTGCGGTATCAATTTGTTGGGGGTGACTAAGCAGATCAGCGAATGCTGAACGAAGCTCGTAGTTTTTTGGGTGGTTAGTTGATTGACGGTCGCTAAATGTCTGTTTTGCAACTTCACCTAACTTATCGCTTCGGGTCGCTAACTGCTTAACGTCATGTTGCTCTAGTTTTAACCATGCTTCGATTGGCTGTTCCGTCGCAACGCGGCTAGGGTCGTTCTCTAGAAAGTAGTGAACCGCTTCGCGGTTTAATTCAAAGTGATGTTTACGTCCATCCAAGAACCATTGACTAACTTCTTTCAGATCTGGATATTGGGTAACCGTCAAATCAACAAGATCTTGATACCACTGTAGTGAGGCATCGACGTAGCCATCGTATTTGCTAGCAAGACATTGTTGATCTGCGGCAAGCGTAAAAGTTGAGCTTGTAGCGAGGAGCGCTGCAACGACAAAGCGTTTCATTCTTCTTCCTTCTGGTTGTTATCCCTTTATTAACGCAATGCACATCAGTTGATGTTTCTCCCTTCTTTCTATTTGGTCGTGACAAATCGTTGGGCTGAATGACGAAAAGAAAGAGGGGTCTTGCCAAAAAATATTGACCACTTTGACGTTAACTGGGTATTTAAATTTTTGCCGTATTGTAATGGATGTTAAAGCGAAAACCTGAGATCTAGCTAGCAAGTGATACAAAGAAAAGCATCATAACTGGTACCAATAAACTCAAAATAAAGCCGCTAACGATAGCAACAGGAACACAACGCACACCACCGGTGGTTTGAATAACGGGTAGGGTGAAGTCCATTGCTGTTGCACCGGCATAACCAATTGCGGTGCACGGATAGCTACGAATAAAGAGAGGAATGGCAACCAGTGCGACTAGCTCTCTCATCAATTCAATCAAGAACGACGCGCCACCAAATACCGGACCAAAAGCGTCACCCATTAAAATACCTGCGAGTGAATACCAGCCAAAACCTGAAGCCATTGCGAGTGCTTGATAAAGAGGAAGATCCAAAAGCACCGCTGCAAGAACGCCACCAAGCATACATGTTGCGATGACAACAGCCGCAATGGCCATTCCTTGTTTATTTAATAGGATTTGACGCAGAGTAAGTCCACTATTACGCAGCTGAATACCAATAAAAAATAGAAGTAGAAAGAGTATCCATTCGCTTGCTGTATCTACCCAACTCAAATCAATGGGTAACAGCAGGCCAACCACTAACCCTCCGCCAACGACCACGATAAGCTTAACTGACTCTAAAGCCATCGAAGATAACGGTAGCTTCTTTTGATTCTGATTGGTCTGGAGTGGAATAATTTTATCAATAATAGGCAGAGCCAACAGGTTGCAGGCACTTAGACACAAAAAAAACGTACTCGCATAGAGGAGAATACTTTGTAAGTTGCTGCTTAAATTATCGAGCGCCGCTAAGCTAAGACCCATCAACGACAAAATGACGTAAATAAGGTAGGACGTTGACTGATTGATCTTCTCCAATAACGAAGATCGAGATATAGGAATTAGATACCCCACCACAAGCGGAGCGAAAATAAATAGCATCCCTGAGAACATAAAGCTCAATGATTCCTTTTTGAGATAACATCAACACGCATAAATCAAATTATCTATCGGTTGAAATTAGAGACATTTCACCACACACAGCTCAGCCTTGAGCGAATCGTTTTATCGCGGATAAGGTATTATCAGAAAGCGATAAATTACAAACCGCTAGCATTGAGTACAGCACGGATTTGATCATTGAAGTCAGTATCACTCATGTTACTAAGTTCATACAAGACTTCTGCACCAGTTAAGTTGAATTCAACTTCATGTTCGTCAATGCGTTCATCGTGATTGCGGAACATCAATAAATGATGCGCAATTCTAGCGATGTCGAGATAACTCACTTCTGGTCGCGTTAATTCGTATTTTTCGTTTGAGGATACTTCTCTGAAGTCGTTGTCAAACCCCCAACGCTCAAGTACCAGTTTACTTGTGGCAGAACAACGTGTTTGGAAGATCTGCAATGCAATATCTGGGTCTAAGTAATTGCCCCTATCTAAGTACAAGTGGTACTCATTAATTAGGCAAAATAACCCTATATCGGCTAATAGACCGACCAATAACGCCTTTTCTTGCTCTAGATGACCATAAGTGCCTGGCTCGTGGCTACGAAACGATTGAACCAACATCACCATGACGGCACCGAGCTCACGAGATATCGCCGCACTCTTCACCAAGATGGCATTGCATTCTTTAGTGAGATTAACTGAGTGTTTAAGTTGCTCGATCGCTTGTGCGGTAACAATATCACGTACACGAAGTATTCCGAGACGAGATACCGCTGTAGTTAAGTCGTTGCAGGTGATATTTCTGCGATTGAAAATCACAGAGTTAGCGACTCGTAAAACGACCGCTGCTAATCCGGGATCTTCCAATAAACAGTTAGCAACATCGGCAATCGTGGTGTGTTCTTCGACACATAACTGCTGAATTTTAAGCACGACATCAGGAATAGGAGGTAACGAAATCTTACCCGTGGCGATGGACTGTTCTACCAGCTGAGCAAACTCGGATTCCAGTGCGTTTATAAGCTTATCTTTATTATTTGGCAGCCAAAAAAATGATAAATGTTCCATTGTGACGCTGTACTTGAGATCTTTCGTACAGTGTACCCTTACAGCGTATTCTTTATCAATTAAATGCGTATTATGTGCCCGTAATTGCCAGCGAGATCATAATGATGGCGTGTTTTAGGCATGCTATGCGTCAAAAAAATATCACCACACAAACAATAAGTGTGAAACTAATCACGTATGCAGAATTTATACTTTTTTATATGTGACCTATGTCCTAACTTATTTTTCAACGTTAAGTATGATTAAGCAAGTTGGTGAGCACAACTCACAAAAATATCGCCAACAAATCGACATTTATAATTCGCTATAAGCTGCTGTTTATCTGGTGACATCGCTAATCGGGGTAATTTATTCAGATTAAAGAGGTCAATGGACATGACAGACCAAGCTTTTTTTAAATATGTACGCACCTTCAGTGAGTACCAAAAACGTTCTATGTTCGGTGGTATTGGTTTATTCACCGATGATGCTATGTTTGCGCTTGTCAGCAATGATTGCTGCTACTTACGTGGTGGTAATGGACTAGATGAAGTGTTTACTCAACTGAGCTGTGAGAAGTATAAGCACGTCAAAAAACAGACGACGGCAACCGTAAATTATTATGATGTAACCGATTTATTCGAATCCGGATATGTAGGGCTTGATGAACTGGTACAGAAATCAATTGAATACTCAATTAAGGAACGGAAATATCAAAAGTCCTCTGCCAGTAGACGCTTAAGAGACTTACCCAACATGCAACTAACCCTTGAACGTATGGTCAAGAAAGCCGGTGTTGATGACGTAGAAACCTTTTTAGAACTTGGACCTGTAAAAGTCTTCAACAAAGTTAAAACGGCTTACGGTAATGATGTTGATGTAAAGCTACTGTGGAAATTTGCTGGTGCAACTGATGGCGTACATTGGAAACTGATCCAAGAGCCGCGTAAAAAACAGTTATTGGCACTGTGTGACTAGGCGAAGCTGATCGCACAATGATTGACTCGTTTCGATGGAGTTAGCGGGTCGTAAAGGCAAGTGTGAAAAGCGGAAAAAGGACGTTGAAGTTTTTTACCACTTCATTGAGTTAGTCATTAAATTAGACAAAAAACCGAGGCAGAGACCTCGGTTTTTGTTTTTTTAATTTGCTCTTTTCTTACAGCACAAATCTTAAAACTTAAAACGCGTAGTAAACATTACCTGATCACCGTAAAAATCGTTGATACGTGCTTCAGCACCCAAAGAGAAAAGCTCTGTTGAGTGGAATCGAGCGTAGGCAGAGCCAGTCCAATCGTCATCGTTATCGATAGAAACGTAGCCGACTTTGCCGCCTACTTCTAATTGAGGGCCCAACCATTGGCGAACACCTAAGTTCAGCTCCATACCAACATCTGTGCTGCTCTCGTTCGAAGGTTGCACAACGCGCATTAGCATTTCACCAGTAAGATCTGCCCAGTTGTTTAGCGGAGAATGGAAGCCAAAGCCTGCAGCTGAGTCAAAATCACTTTCAAACTCAGAGTCAATACGAGCAATAACATGCGCGTTCGGGTGAATTGATTTGCTGAATCCAGCACCAAATGTCACAGGACTTGCGCCAATACGTGCTTCGAAATAGTCGTAGCTAAAGTTGCTCATAGTTGCTGGCGCATTGCGATCGTTTGCAGCTAGGGCATGGCTTGATGCCACTAGTAAGGCAGCGGCTAATAGTGTTTTACGCATAACTAACGATAAACCTTGTTCATTATTTCCATGGATTCAAGCAACCACTTGAACCGTAATCTGATTTGTCCGACATCATAATAAAAAGGAAGGTCCACGACCAACAAAAATGTGTCGATGTTTTGTCAATTAACTTAATAGTTCCTTGGTTTAAGCAAAAACTACGCCATATACGTAGTGTCCGAGGATTTCACTCGGACAAGTAACGATGTTTTTCTAACCTCGTTCTACTATGCGAGGTAAGGTGGTTCAATGACCATCGTTGAGTTCAAGTTAGAACTAAACACTTTATTACTCGCCAAAGCTTGCTCTTCTATCTGCCATGGCGTTGAGGATTGCCTCAGAATCAAGGATTTGAGTCCAGGATAGCAGGTTATCATCATTCTCAATCACAAACGCGGTAAGCTGAGACACGATTGCCTTTCTCAACGCTTCGCCTTTCCAAGGTTTGGCAATGTAATAATCGAGACTCGCGTTATTTACGGCTTCTACGGTGTCTTCCAAACCGGCTTGTCCTGTGAGTAAAACTTTGCGCGCTGCTTTTGTGTCACCATTTTGACTGAGTTCGATTAAGAAGCTGATCCCAGTTTGTTCCGGCATAATGTGGTCACATAAAATGAGAGCAAGCTGAACTTCTTCTTCCGCCATCTCCTCAATCACTTGCCGAGCTTCAGTCACTGATTCCGCTCCTTCGACAACAAAGTTCTCCTCGAAGGGAGCAAGATCTTGGAGCACGCTATCCAAGACTTCTCGTTCGTCATCGACACATAAAATTAGATACTTGGTCATGTTTCATCTCCTTCTTCGATGACTGGTAACCAGACGGTCATTCTTGTGAACTGGCCGATCTCTGATTCGACGTCAATCCACCCTCTGTGTGCTGTTACGATTTGCTGGCAGATGGACAGCCCGATGCCTAAGCCAAAGTTACCTTCTTTTTTTGTGGTGAAGTTCAGCTCGAAAATGGCGTCTCTTTGCGATTCAGGAATGCCACATCCATTATCTTCAAATGAGATAACGGCATAATGTGTGTGCTCTTTTTCTACAAGGCGTGTTTGTATGTTTAACACACCTTTCTCTGGAAATGCGTCAATGGCGTTAGAGACCAAGTTCGTCCACACCTGTTGGAGTGCGATCGGTTGACAAAGGATGGAAGGCAAGTTTGCATAGTCGGTTGAAACTTGGTGCATTTTTAATTTGTTCTCGAAAATCACCAAGGTGTCTTCAATACCCTCATGAATATCGGCATAGTGCAGGGTTTCATCATCTGACCGAGCATATCCTTTCAGGCTTTTTACCATATCAGCAATTCGTGCTGCACAGACATTAATTGAGCGAAGTGTAGAACCTGCTTTGTGGTATTGCTCTAGTGTATTGAGAGCATGATAAGACGCTTGCTGCTTTCTCATTAGTTGGGTAAGTAGCTCTTGATCGGACTCTAATCCAAGGCTCACCACTTTTTTTGCCAATGCTCGGTCTGGAAAAGTATGGCTAAGCGCTTTTACGCGTGATCTGAGCTCGGCGGTTGAAGCGGGTTTTGAGGTTTGCGCTTTGCTCAGTAATTCAATGCCTTTGCTTTGTATATCGGAACTGGGCGCATCGTTAAGTAATCGTTCTAGCGTATGCGTTAAATTCTCTACGCCCCTTAATATCGCGGCTACTGGATTGTTTAGTTCGTGTGCCACTCCCGCAACCAATTGACCAAGCATCGCCATTTTTTCTCTTTCAATGAGCTGCTGGTGGGCTGATTCTAAAGATTCGAGCGTTTTTTGAAGTTGCAGTTTGGTGTTGATGCTTCTTTGCAATCGGCGGTTGAAGTGGCGTAAGAGCAAGTTTGTAAAAAGAGGCAGTAAGTTTGAGTCGCTTTGCATCACTTTATTGAATACGTTGCGATCGAGTTTGATAACTTCTGTTTTGGTTAGTGTCAGAGCTGTCGAGAAAGAACATTCCCCAGTAACAAACGACATGCCTCCGACAATATTCCCTTTGTTATGGCGTACAACCTCTCGCTGCATGCCTTGCTCATCGCGCTTGTACAGAGCCACTTCACCTTCGGTGATAAACCACAAAAAGCAATTTGGCTCGCCTTCCACGGTTAATAAGTGTTCAGGTGAGTATGTACGGCACGCTCTTGTTTCGTCATTATCTTTGAAAAATTGCTGGAGAGCGGAGATCACTTGCTCGGCTAACTCGGCATCAGACATCGAGTGGTAGTCGTGTAAGAATCCGGCTTGATAATGGCTCATCTGGTTATTGATGTGCGCTCGCAACAAGCTGTGATGATCCAATATCTGACTGTAACTTAGCAGGTCTTCTTTGCCATTTCGCAAGATAAATTGGGTCAGCTCTTTTTGCACTGTGTTAAATAAGACGTGATCTGGCAAAGGTTTAGTGAGGCAGTGGTCGAGCCTGCCCTCATTAACGGCAGTGAGAATTGCCTCTATATCAGACGAGCAGCTAATAAGAATTTTTCTTGCTTGCTCGGTATGTGGCATCCGGTCTAAACCAATAAGAAAATCCACGCCGTTAAAATGAGCGTGATGGCTCGCTATAACTAAAGCAACAGTCTGTTCTCTTTCTTCTAGATACTCTAAAGCGCTTTGAGCCTCTTCTATCGATTCGACAGAAAAAATATCAAACTTACTTGAGAAGGCAGACAGCTCCAATCGAAACTGTTCAGCACTGATTGGGTTGTTGTCGAGACACAACACAGCATAACGATTCACAGATGTTTTAGCTCCGGTTAAAACTTCGCCACGCAAACTTTAACAATAAAAGGACATGATGAGTGGGAGCCAAGTATGATTCCTGATTAATGGACTAGAATAAGCATCAATAGTCTGATTTGTCTCAATGTTTTCTCCGCAGGTGGTTTGGGGTAGACTGACCGAAAATATCTAATAAGTGACGTTATGCAAAATCTTAAAAAAATCGGCGCCATTGGTGGTGCTATCTCATTAGCACTGTGTTGGCCATTGGCTGTCGGACAAATTGGTCAGTCCATCATTGAAGATGGTATTACCAATATGAATGATGAAATGATTAAAGGCGAAGTGGTCGAGTATCAGCGTGGCTATTTGTCTTCAGTCGTGCTGACTCGTTATTCAGTTGTTGATCCTGAGCTTAAAACGCAGTTAGAGCGTGATGGTATGCCAACGACGTTTGACGTAACCAGTGATGTTAGCCACGGTCTAACAAGCCTAACAGCAGATTCAAAATTGGTGGACAATGACTTTTTGCCTCTCACGATGCATAGCCAGACTCAACTAAATGGCAATACAGCATTTATCCTCGACCTAGACAGTTGGCATTATCGTAACGAAGTGCAAGGTGTTTCTGTTTCTACAAGCCCTGCAAAAGTAACAGGTGATGTGACGGTATTGGGTGATCTCAATTACCAAGTTTCCGTTCCTTCTGTTCAAGTGGATTTTGAAAACGGTGAAGAGCTTCATCTGAATGCATTGACAGGGCAAGGTAAAGGAAAGCAAGCAAAAGGCTACTGGTTAGGCGAGCAGTCTTTCTCTCTAGAGAAGCTGGATGTGGTTGATGCGAACTTGACGCCTGTCTTTTTGATTGAAAATGCGAGCTACCGTGGTAACACTATGATGAATGAGTCTGGTGATAAGCTGAACAGTCAGCTGAACCTAGATGCTAAGAAACTGCGTTTAACTGATGGTACGGATGTCGATAACTTTAAGTTGGATTTCTCAATTGCAGATGTGGATAGCCAGTCATTTGACCAAATTATGTCTATCTATCAAAGCTCTCCAATGTTAGACGAGCAGGAAATTGCGAGCTTATTGCCGCATGTTGACACGCTGTTTAGCAAAGGTTTTGATTTATCCGTGAACGAGCTTTCACTCGCGTTCGGTGACGGCAAGTTCCACAACGAGTGGCAACTATCCATCCCTGAAGGTACTGAGCATATTACTCAAGAACCAATGAAGTTGGTGACGGCCACTACTGGTGAACTTAGCACTTACTTCTCTGATGAATTAGTAACGCATTACCCATTTATTCAAGAAGGGATTGATGAGCTCCTTATTATGGAGTTGATCGAAAAAGTAGAGGGCGGTTATCAATTAAAAGCAGAAATTGGTGAAGGCAAATTGAAGTTCGAAAATGGGCATGAGTTCCCATTGGTGGCTCTACTTATGCCTGCTTTGATGCAACAACAGTAATTCGTGTTGTTGCGAATTTGTTCCAATTCAACGCTTAGTCTTTAAAAAGAGGTCGTAAGACCTCTTTTCTTGTTTTTATCACTGCGAAAACGTGATATTAATTTCGTAATATTCACATAGCAGGAGCAATGAGCATCATGGAACAAAATACGGACAACGTATTTAACTTCAGTGCAGGGCCAGCAGGTCTGCCTAAAGCAGTTATGCAGCAAGCACAACAGGAACTAATCGATTGGCAAGGCCTTGGTACTTCGGTCATGGAAATCAGCCACCGAAGCAAAGAGTTCATCAAAGTTGCAGAAGAAGCCGAGCAGGATTTACGTGATCTTCTGAATATTCCGGACAACTATAAAGTGCTGTTCTGCCAAGGTGGTGCTCGTGCTCAGTTTGCTGCTGTTCCTCTAAACTTACTTGGTGATGCCGATACGGCAACTTACATCGATGGTGGTTATTGGGCTGAAAGCGCGGTAGCTGAAGCGAAAAAATACTGCGAACCAGACGTGTTTGATGCAAAAACAGAAATCAACGGGAAAGTCGCGGTTCTACCTGCAAGTGAATGGAAAATTGCTCCAGAAGCGGCTTACGTTCACTTCTGTCCAAATGAGACCATTGATGGTATTGAGATTAACGATCTTCCTATTACCGACAAACCGATTGTTGCTGACATGTCTTCGACAATTCTTTCTCGTGAAATCGATGTGTCTAAATACGGTGTGATTTACGCGGGCGCTCAGAAAAATATTGGTCCTTCCGGCATTGCTATTGCTATCGTGCGCGATGATTTATTAGGTATGGCGAAGCAGGTTCTACCAAGTATCTTGGATTACACTGTTTTGGCAGAAAAAGAATCAATGTTCAACACGCCACCAACCTTTGCATGGTACCTGTCTGGTCTTGTTTTCAAATGGCTGAAGGCACAGGGCGGAGTAAAAGCGATTGAGCAAGTGAACCGCGCTAAAGCCGCGCTACTGTATGATTACATCGATCAGTCTGATTTCTACCGTAATGGCGTGCACTCAGCAAACCGTTCTTTGATGAACGTGCCATTTCAACTTGCTAAGCCTGAACTGGATGCAACCTTCCTTGAGCTAGCAGACTCTAAAGGGTTGAAAGCGCTAAAAGGTCACCGAGCAGTTGGTGGTATGCGAGCATCCATTTATAACGCAATGCCGCTTGAAGGCGTTCAAGCGTTAGTAGACTTCATGCAAGAGTTTGAGAAAAACTACGCGTAAACTCAAACTGATAGTTGTTCTCCAAAGCGTCGCTATTGCGGCGCTTTTGTTTATCTCAACTCACATCATTCCAGGAAGGTAAAATGACCAAGGCAAATATTGAAGCGCTGACTAAGCAGTTCCCACTCTTAGCAGCACTTATTGATCTTGAAGAGGTTTGTTGGTTTAACCCCCATATCACTTCCTTGGAGGAAGGCTTACCTCATGTCGGGTTAGATGAAAAAGATATTCAAGCGGCGAGTGAACGGCTAGCACGATTTGCGCCTTATTTGATGAAAGCGTTTCCCGAAACGGAAACGTCGCGTGGCATTATTGAGTCCCCAGTTGTGGATATTCCCAATATGAAAGTGCGTTTGGAGCAGCAATACGACACACCAATATTGGGCCATTTAATGCTCAAAAAAGACAGTCATTTGCCAATTTCTGGTTCGATCAAAGCGAGAGGTGGTATTTATGAAGTGCTCACTCATGCAGAAAAGTTGGCGTTTGAAGCCGGCTTGCTCTGTGAAAACGATGATTACAGAAAATTGTTCAGCAATGAGTTTCGGCAGTTTTTTAAGCAGTACAGTATTGCGGTTGGCTCAACCGGCAATCTTGGTATGTCCATCGGCATCATGAGTGCGAAGCTGGGTTTTTCAGTTTCAGTCCACATGTCTGCGGATGCGCGGGAATGGAAGAAAAATAAGCTCCGGTCGCATGGTGTTAATGTCGTAGAGCACCAAGAAGATTATGGTATTGCTGTCGAGCAAGGTCGTAAAGAGGCAGAAAAAGATCCCAACTGTTTCTTTATCGATGATGAAAACTCACGGACGCTGTTTCTAGGTTACTCTGTTGCGGGTGAGCGTCTTAAGCAGCAATTTGATGACTTGGGAATCGTGGTTGATGAGCATCATCCATTGTTTGTTTATCTTCCTTGTGGTGTTGGCGGTGGACCTGGTGGGGTGGCATTTGGCTTGAAGGTAGCATTTGGCGAGCATGTCCACTGTATTTTCGCAGAGCCAACGCACTCACCGTGCATGCTGTTGGGCGTACATACAGGCTTGCATGACGATATTTCGGTACAAGATTTGGGTATCGATAACATCACCGCCGCTGATGGTTTGGCAGTCGGGCGTGCCTCGGGATTTGTCGGAAGAGCGATGGAAAGGCTACTTGATGGTTTTTACACCATTGATGACGCTCGTATGTATCACCACTTGGGTGAGTTAAGTGAACTGGAAGGTATTAATCTAGAGCCTTCTGCATTAGCCGGTATGATTGGTGCAGTGCACGTCTCGAATAACCATGCTTACCAGTCTCGAATGAAATTTGACGAAGAAAAACTCAAAAACGCAACACATCTTGTTTGGGCAACAGGTGGGGGCATGGTTCCGAAAGATGAAATGGCGGCTTATCTCAAAAAATCTGGTCGGTAAATCAGCACTGTATACGTGCTTAATTAGGTAACTAATAATACAGGAATCACAAAAGGGCTCATCGTTTGATGAGCCCTTCTCGTCACTGAAAATCGAATTATAGAGATTGTAATAGCTGGTAGTAACGACCTTTTTGAGCGAGTAGCGTTGGATGGTCGCCTTGTTCGATGATCTCACCTTGTTCCATCAAACAGATGCTATCCATACTTTCTAGCTCTATCAGTCGGTGTGTAATGAATACTACTGTCTTATTAGCAAAGTGTTCATTGAAAAGCGCCATCACTTTTTGTTCCGTACGCTTATCGAGGCCTTCAGTCGGTTCATCTAAGAGTAGGATTGGGGCATCACGTAGCAATGCTCGAGCAATACCGATTCGACGTTTCTCACCACCAGATAACTGACGACCGCCGTCGCCTAACCAAGCGTCTAACCCCGGCTCTTCAAGAAGTCCGCCAAGCTCGACTTTTTGTAAAATAGTAGACAGTTGCTCATCACTTGCATCCGGAGCGGCCATGAGTAAGTTGTCACGTAGTGTCCCGTTTAGTACATCTACGCGTTGACTGACCACAGTCATTGCTGCCCGCAGGTCCGACTCGCTCCAATCTCGCAGTTTTGTACCACCGATTCGAACTTCACCTTGGTTAACATCCCAGTAGCGGCAAAGAAGCTGAATCAGTGTTGATTTACCTGAACCTGTTTGACCTACAATTGCAGTTTTAGTGCCCAACGGTAGTGAGAGTGACAAGTCTTTCAGCACCTTTTGCTGACCGTCAGGGTAAGTAAAATCTATGTTGTCGAATTCAATGTCTAACGTTGTGTCTTTATGTTTCGACTGCTCAGGGAAGACAACGTCAGGTTCAGCCAAAATTACTTCATTTAAACGACGAGCAGAAGTCAACGTTTGACCGAGATACTGGAATGCGCTCGCGATAGGCATCAGAATCTCAAAGCTCGCCATGGTTGCAAACGCAAACAGCGCAATCCAAGGATCAGGAGCACGACCACCTACGCCGTCTGCAGCAAACCAAAGCATCACAACCAGTGTAATGCCGTTCACCAGCATAAGCAGGCCTGAAGCCATGCCCGTTAAATTCGCGTTCACAAATTGGTTAGACAGCAACTGCTTCTGCTTCTCTAGAATGAGATTACGATAACGTTCTTCTGCTCCAAAGATACTCAGTTCACTGTAGCCTTGAAGCCAGTCCAGTGTCGCCACTCGCAATTGCGCTTTATGATGAGTGAGATTCTCGCCATTGTTTTTACCCAGTTTATAGAACAGTACTGGCCATACAAACAACATGACGGTAAGAATCGAGCCAAGCAGTAGGGCGAGATGCCAATCAAAGAACGCCAGGACAGCCGCTAAACTCAATATGCCAAAAACACCAATCACGACAGGGCTGATAAGTCGAAGGTAAACGTGATCCATCGCATCTACGTCCGCTACTAAGCGGTTGAGCAGATCGGCATCACGCATCGTAGAAACACGACCCGGAATCAGTGGTGCAAGTTTCTTAAAGAAGAAGATACGTAGATCGGTAAGCAGCTTGAACGTTGCATTGTGGCTAACGACACGTTCTCCCCATCGACCTGCGGTTCGAGCCATTGCAGCGCCGCGTACCCCGGCACCTGGTAACATGTAGTTGAAGGTCTCACGAGCAACCGTCAAGCCTGCCACCGCTGCGGCTGAAATAAACCAACCTGATAGCGTTAATAAGCCAATAGACGCCGCTAAGGTCAGAAATGCCAGTAGCATACCTAGCGAAAGACCAAACCAGTGTTTTTTATAGAGTTTTAGATAAGGGAGTAAATCACGCATCTAAGTTCCCCTTGTCTGTTTCACGTTGTGCGAGGTTCGCTTCCAACATGTCTTTAAATAAGCCATCTTCTGTCGACAGTGTGGCGTAATCACCACGTTGAACAATCTGGCCGTCCTGCATAACAAGAATTTGCGATACGTTTTGTAAAGGCGCAAGTTGGTGAGTAATCATCAAATTCGTTGTGGCATGCGCATACTTGTTAATGCCTTCCATCACGAGTTTTTCACTGCGAGCATCTAAGCTTGCGGTTGGTTCATCTAATAACCAAAAACGACCATTTTGTAGCATGGCGCGAGCCAGTGCTAAACGCTGCGCTTGGCCGACAGATAAACCACCAGAACGATCAGATATCGGATAATCCAACCCATGCATTTCAACAAATTCAGCAGCGTGAGAGTCATTCAACACAGAATGTACGTCTGCATCCTGAATATTTTGCTTACCTAGTGTGATGTTATCTCGAATGCTACCGTGTAATAGCATCGGGTTTTGACCAATCCAGCTTACTGCCTCTCGCCATGTGGCTAGATCCAGTTGCGACAATTCGCAGCCATTAATTTTTAAGCTACCTTGATAAGGCATGAAACCGAGGATTGTGTTTACCAAACTTGTTTTACCTGCGCCACTTGGTCCAACCAACGCTGTACTTTTGTTGGCTTCAAGAGAGAAGGATAGGGGACCTGCGAGCTGCTTACCTTCCGGACTAAAAATGGTTAACTGGTCCGCTTCAATATGGATAGGGCTGTTTTTATCTAACGCTTGGGTACCATCTTTGATTTGATCGACTTCCAAATCCAGAAACTCGACAATGCTTTCTGCTGCGCCAACCGCTTGCTGTTTCGCATGATAGAACGTGCCCAAATCACGTAATGGCTGATAAAACTCTGGAGCAAGAATCAGAATGAACAAACCAGCAAAGAGCGTAACACCTGCGCCGTAGTAGCCGAAATCGAGCTCCCCGATATAACTAAAGCCAAAGTAGACAGCGGTAATTGCGATAGAAATAGAAGTGAAAAACTCTAACACCGCAGAAGACAGAAACGCGATTTTCAGAACGTCCATGGTACGAGTACGAAAGACTTCCGAAGCACCCTTAAGAGTTTCAGTTTCAGATTTTGTTCTATCGAATAAGCGAATGGTCGTCATTGCTTGCAAGCGGTCATAAAAGTGACCCGACAAACGCTGCATTGCTTTAAAGTTTTTACGGTTTGCTTCTGCGGCTTTCATCCCAACCAGTGCCATGAAAATAGGCACTAGTGGTGCAGTGACCAGGAAGATCAAGCCTGCTGCCCAGTTTACTGGGAATACGACAACCAAAATGATGAAAGGCACTAGTACCGATAATGACATTTGAGGCAAGTAGCGTGAGAAGAAATCTTGCATATCTTCTACCTGCTCTAAGATGAGCGTTGCCCAACTGCCAGCAGGTTTGCCTTTGATGTAAGCTGGCCCAAGTTTATGAACTTTATCTAAAATGAGTTGGCGAATATAAACTCGAATTTGCTCCCCGCAACGGTAACCGGCAAGCTCTCGACCCCAGGTACAAGCAGCTCGACCGATAACCGTGCCACCGAGCCCAACAAAATGCCAAATGAGGTCGGCTTTGTCGACTTGGTCAATGATTAACTGGTGCAGAATGGAGGCGAGCAGGGCTGCTTGAGCCAATAAAAACACGCTTGAAAGTACGCCTAGGCCTATCGCAATCATAAGCCAGCGCTTGGCTAACTTACTTTGTTGCTTCAGCCACTTATTCAAGCTGCTTTGCTTTTTCTTATCCATCGTGAAGGCTTAATGATAATTGTTTTAATGAGGCGGTAGTATACAAAAGAAAACCCAGCGGGAATACCGCTGGGCTTTAAGGATATGACACAAATGTGAAAAGTTATTTGTCACCAAGTGAGTCTAAGAAACGTTCAGCATCTAATGCAGCCATACAACCTGTACCTGCAGAGGTGATCGCTTGACGGTAGTTGTGGTCCATTACGTCGCCAGCTGCAAATACACCTTCGATACTAGTTTGTGTTGCGTTGCCTTCAAGACCTGATTGAACGATGATGTAGCCATCTTTCATGTCTACTTGGCCTTCAAAGATTTGTGTGTTTGGCTGGTGACCAATTGCGATGAATGCACCCATTACATCGATATCTTCTGTCGCACCGCTGTTCACGTCTTTAATGCGGACGCCCGTTACGCCCATATCGTCACCCAGTACTTCATCGAGAGTGCGATCGGTATGAAGAACGATATTACCGCTTTCAACTTTATCCATCAGACGTTTCACAAGGATCTTCTCTGCGCGGAATGAATCGCGGCGGTGGATCAGATGAACTTCTGACGCAATGTTAGATAGGTATAGCGCTTCTTCAACAGCCGTGTTACCACCGCCCACAACTGCAACTTTCTGATTACGGTAGAAGAAACCGTCACAGGTTGCACAAGCAGAAACGCCGCGACCTTTAAATGCTTCTTCAGACTCAAGGCCAAGGTATTTTGCTGATGCGCCGGTAGATATGATTAAGGCATCACAAGTGTACTCACCTGAGTCGCCTTTTAAACGAAATGGGCGTTGTGATAGCTCTACTTCATTGATGTGATCAAATACGATTTCAGTTTCAAAACGCTCGGCGTGTTCTTTCATGCGATCCATCAATGCTGGACCTGTCAGTCCCTCAGCATCGCCTGGCCAGTTTTCAACTTCAGTTGTGGTGGTTAGCTGACCACCTTGTTGCATTCCCGTCACAAGCACAGGGTTTAAGTTTGCACGCGCTGCGTAGACGGCAGCTGTGTATCCTGCAGGACCAGAACCAAGAATTAATAATTTACAGTGTTTTACGTCGCTCATTATGGCTCCAAAAAGGGCGTAACATTTCCCTCGATTGTATGGAAATTCTTAGTGCTTTAAAAGCATAAACAACGATTGTGATCGAATAATTGGTTATAGATTAGAACCCACTAAATATTGATTGAGAACGTTGACTTCTAGCATAAAATTCTATTCGTAGTAGAGAAGTCTAGTTTCAAATATTGTCAAAGCGTAAAACTGAAACATGGCTCTGTTTTTGTGGTTTTATTTGGTTTGTTATGTTGTTTTAGTCGTTTTGTTGAAGCTATCAACGTTAAAAGCTGGTAATTGCAGAATATTTGCGTAACCTAGAGTGTAAATTAAATGTTAATTAATGTGCCTCATTAAAGGAGCAAATGATGTTACATTCACGTGAGAATACTCTACATTTAACACAGCTCAGCATGGCAGCAATTGAGCAGCTTTCCCCATCGTTTGAAGAACTGCCTCGTACCGAACATGCAGATGGTCAGTATCGACTACGACGTTATTCTGTGGTTGGTTTTGATAACGGCAAAGTCATCGACTTAAATAAAAATAGCTTTGTTCAATCCTCTGATATCAACCGATTTCAAGGTGATGTTGTAAGACAATTCGAGCCAATTGAGAAGGATATTCTTACCAGCGATGGCTTTCGAGAAATGTGTGAATTGTTTGTCAATGCGAATCATCTGCCAAACGGTCAAGAAATAGAAATCCACCAAATCCGTATCAGGGCACTGGAAGAAGAAACACAAGTAGCACCTGAAGGTGTGCACCAAGACGGTTTTGATCACATTGCAATGGTTGGTGTGGGACGCCATAACATCATCGGTGGCGACATCATGCTGTACAGCAGCCATAACCAAGCCCCATTTTTCCGTAAAGTGCTAGAAACCGGAGAGGTCGCAATCTTGGCTGATAGCAAGCTGTGGCATAACGCGTGCCCAATCCGCTCTGTTATTGATGACGAAGCGGGCCATATGGATGTATTTGTACTCACGGCTACGGATAAGCGTAATGAACTTCAATCTTAATCAGATCAGAGAGCAATTTCCGGCGTTGGCTCAATACCACAACGACAAGCCCGTGACGTTTTTTGATGGTCCAGGTGGCTCACAAGTGCCTCAATCAGTACTAGACAGCATGGTAGGGTATTTAGGTCGTTTCAACGCTAACTTAGGCGGGCATTATTTTTCTAGCCAAGTGACCGTTGACGTAATGCAAAATGCGCGTGAGTCGGCTCAGGCTCTACTTAATGCCCCTTCATCTGGCAATATTGTCTTCGGTGCCAATATGACCTCACTAACCTTTCAGCTTAGTCGCGCGATTAGTCGAGATTGGCAAGCAGGAGATGAGATCATTGTTTCCGCTTTGGATCACTATTCAAATGTATCCAGCTGGCAGCAAGCGGCAGAAGATAAAGGCGTTACGGTTCATCAAGTTCGTATCAACGAAGAAGATTGTACGCTGGATATGGAGCATTTAAGCCGCCTTCTTTCTGATAAAACGCGCCTTGTCGCTGTGACTTATGCATCGAACACGACGGGCTCTATTGTGGATGTACAGCAAGTAGTCAGCATGGCGCACAATGTTGGGGCACAAGTTTATGTGGATGCCGTCCATTATGCGCCTCATCATTTGGTTGATGTTCAAGCGTTAGGTTGTGACTTTTTAGCTTGCTCAGCTTACAAGTTTTTCGGACCGCACGTTGGTATTGCTTACATAGCCGATCAGTGGCTCCACAGTATTCGCCCTTACAAAGTCGAGCCTGCCACCAACATAGGCCCAGGTCGATTTGAAACAGGAACGCAAAGTTTTGAAGGTCTTGCTGGTGTCGTTTCTGCGGTTGAGTATCTGGCTCAATTTGGTGAAGTCGGTTTACCTCTTCGCCAACGATTGGAGCAAAGCTACCAACTGTATGAACAACATGAGCAGCGCTTGAGTGAGCGTTTCTTACAGCGTTTGAATGCATTAGATGGTGTCAATCTATTCGGTATCGCAAAGGAAGATAGCCAACTCCGCACGCCAACTTTTGCGCTAACGTTTGACCGATATTCTCCAGAATTCATCGCGAAAACACTGGGTGAACATAACATCTGTGTATGGAATGGTCACTTTTATGCGTTGGGCTTAGTTCGTCAACTTGGTTTAGAAGAATCGGGTGGTGTAGTGCGAATTGGTTGTATGCATTACAACACAATAGAAGAAGTCGATATGTTATTCGATGTGCTTGAAAGCATCCTTGACGCATAACTAACGATTTCTTCCTGATAGAAAAACAAAAGCTCGGGTCAAACTCGAGCTTTTTTCGTTTTTATTTGAATCAACGCGTTTTACAAGCGATTACGCACTAACTTCAACTTCATAGGAAGTGAATTTTCTTACATTAATAACGCCGGTATCAAAGATGAGGTATTGACCTTTGATGCCTTGCAAAGTGCCAGTAACAACCGGGTTTTTATCGAAGTTATGCGAAGTGATCTTCGTTGGGTGCTGTTGTACCGGGTAGCTAAGGTCGGTAATGCTTTCGTTTAATACTTCAATGGCATCTTCGCCGAATTGCTGTTTTATCTCGGCAATTTTCTCTTCGACTAAAGGCAATAGCTCAGCAAAACGGTCCTGCAATGCCATAGGTTCACCGTCACCTTTAAGCAGTGTGCGCCAATTGGTCTTGTCTGCGATATGTTTCGCCAGTTCAACTTCAATTAAACCGGAGATATGGCGAGTTTTTACTTTAAAAATTGGCAAACCCTGAGTCGCGCCTTGGTCAATCCAACGAGTCGGGATTTGAGTATGACGAGTGATACCAACTTTTAAGCTGGATGTGTTGGACAGGTAGACAAAGTGATCCACCATGCAATTCTCTTCACCCCATTGTGGTTCGCGACAAGTCCCTTGATCGTAGTGGCAGGTCTCTGGCTTCATGATGCACATGTCGCAGCTTGCTAGCTTTTTCATGCATACAAAACAGTGGCCTTGCGAATAACTCTTTTTCGTTTTCTTTCCACATGAGCAACAAAAAATATTGCCAGTGTGAGTCAGTGTGAGCGTTTTACCCAGAAACGGAGTTAAGTCGATCTCTTCCTCACCGACAGGAAGACGGTAGTTGACGGCACCGTCCAGAGAAGCACGCATTTTGTTTAGCGTGCCAGTTGCAATTAATGACATGACATTACTCATTATTGTGTTTTTGCACAGTATATACTGAAGTGGAGAAGAGATGCAGGGTTGACAGGAGCTTTAAAGTAAATGTCTTGCACTAAATTATTATGCATCGTGTTTTATTTTCTAAAAGTTATGGCTGTGAAATGCTTCGCAAATAGAAGTTGGGCTGCATTTTTTAGAAATTTTAAAACGTGATAACGCTTCAAAATCCGTTATTATGTGTCGAAACTAAGAATTAATTTAAAAAGTAATTTTATTTCTTGATAAATCACCTTTATTTCATTTTTGAAATTATTGAACCTCACGTATTGTATATAATCTCAGCAGGTCACTTGCCCATGAAGTGGATCCATAACTTTATCTTTGCTCTTTCTATTTGCACTATCAGTTTGGTTGCCCTTTATAGTGTGCTTGGCGATACGCGAAAGCTGACCATTACACCTGAGCATTTCAATATCTATGCAACTAAAGATGCCAGTGAAGGAGGTGTGAGTGAGGCAGATATCACATACGATCGGCAAAGCCTAGTTCTTAGCTGTGAACTAAAGCAGAGCTCGTATGCTTGGCCTTATTGCGGAATCTCGGTTTATACCGATTCAGCAACGCCAACACAGGGTATTGACCTTTCCAACTACCATACGATTCGATTGAAGGTGCGATATGAAGAGGCAGGAATAGGGGCTAACCCTAGCCACGACCTACGTTTGTATCTTCGCAATTATAATTCTGAGTATTCCAAACCGGACGACGAGTACACCATTAAATATAATGGCATGCAGTTTTCTCCGTCGGGTTCGATCGATATTGTCGAAATTCCGATTAAAAATCTTCAGGTGATGACCTGGTGGTTAGCAGATAACGGAGTCGCGATTGAACACTCTGCACCTGAATTTTCAAACATCACACGTATTGATATTGCAACTGGGTCTGGTGCGGCACTTGGTAAACATAGAATTGTGATTGATAAAATTGAGTTTGAAGGCGCTTACCTTGCGCAAGAAACATTGTTGTATGCATTATTACTCTCTTGGATGGCGCTTGGACTGGCTTTTTCACTGCATGAGTTACGAAAAAATAGAGTGGCTTATGAAAAAGCGCAAAAGCGTCACCGTCATTTGGAAAAGGTGAATGATACTTTGCGAGCTCAAAACTATGAGTTTGCAGAGTTAGCGCATCGAGATGCTTTGACGGGCGCGATGAACCGATATGCTGTGCAACACTGGCTGGAACAACAATCTCGTCAGGTTCGCTGGGGGCATAACACCTTCAGTATTCTCTATTTGGACTTGGATAAGTTTAAAAAGGTGAACGACAAATTTGGGCACCAAATGGGGGATGACATATTGCGCGAATTTGTCATGGTGGTAGCGACTTCTATTTACTCAGACGATCGACTCGTTCGTTGGGGCGGCGAAGAGTTTGTCGTATTTTGCCCTGATACCAATATTGAACAAGCGCTAGAGAAGGCAGAAATGATTCGCAAAAATGTGGAGGATCATTTGTGGGTGCACGGTGAATCATTAACTTGCAGTATTGGCATTGCCCAAATGCAGAATGAACGCGTCTCAGAAACCATGGCGAGAGCTGACGAAGTGTTGTATCAGGCGAAGCGCAATGGTCGCAACCGAGTGGAAGCTCATTATGGTTTACTTGCTTGCGAAAAGAAGCAAGCCTGATAGCCGTTCACTGAAAGGAAAGAAAAAAGGTGGCCAACTGGCCACCAAGAGGGAAACTGCTGAACACCACTTAGGGGGGAAGTTTGGGTTATCGATACGATTACCGTGAGCAGCAGTGTAGTGCTAATCGAACTTGCTATTTTTACCAGAACACCCAAGCGAAAAGCGTTAGTGCAGCAATACAGGCAATGTTTAATACGAAACCAATTCGCATCATTTCTTTTTGCTTGATATGACCCGTACCGAACACAATCGCGTTTGGAGGTGTTGCAACTGGTAACATAAATGCACAAGATGCAGCGACGGCAATCAGTGCAGAAAGAATAACCGGAGACATGCCTAAGGCTTCTGCAATGGTCGCAAATACAGGGACAAGTAGTGCAGCACTGGCGGTGTTACTCGCAAACTCAGTTAAGAAGACAACAAAAGCAACCACTGCAAGAATCGTTAAGAGAATACCAGCTTGCTCAAGGAAGCCTGACAAGCTATGAGCCAAAAATACGCTTGTTCCGGTTGTTTTTAGGACGTTACTCAGACAGATACCACCACCAAATAGGATTAACACACCCCAGTCGGTTGTTTTCTCAATATCTTTCCACTCGACGGCGCGAGAAGCACCAAGTAGAAGGATGGCGCCAATAGCTACAAGAGTATCGAACTTCGCGAAGCCACCCAGCATAGCGTTAATAGGCTTACTGAATATCCACAACGTCACGGTCAGTAAGAAAATCGCCAACGTAATCATTTTGCCGTTTGTCCATTCGACTGGTTGATGGTCAAGGTCAAACTTGTGGCTAAGGTCAGGCTTAGTCATCGTGTACAATACGAGGATAGCGATTGGCATTAATACTAGGGAAATAGGTACACCAAACTTCATCCATTCAGTGAAGCTAAGGCCAACTTCAGCTGCTGCAATTGCGTTTGGTGGGCTACCAACCAGTGTTGCAATACCACCAATTGAAGCACTGTAAGCGATACCGAGTAGAACAAACAAAAAGGTGTTGTGGTTTTTCTTGGCGTCTAGCTTTGCCATCACACCCAGCACAAGCGGTAACATCATCGCGGCGGTGGCGGTGTTTGAAATCCACATTGACAGGCCAGCACTCACACCAAATAGCATGAATACAGCGACAGACATTTTTCCTCTTGCCAGCAATAGTACTTTATCTGCAATAGCTTGATCTAACTTTTGTTTATGTAGAGCCGCAGCTAGTGCAAAACCACCCAAAAATAGAAAAATGATGGAGTTGGAAAAGTTATTCAGTGCGGCTTGAGTGTTGAACACACCCAAAAATACCGCAAGTAGTGGTATGAGCAGCGCAGTAATGCTGACGTGAATCGCTTCGGTTAGCCACAGAATAGCAACAAAAACTAAGATGCTCAGGCCGGTTACTACTTGTGGTTCAAAGGGTAAGGTATTAAACAAGATAATGAACAATAGGATATTCGCGTTCAAAATCATGCTGTTGCGAGTGAAGAACCAATTCTTCAATGTCACAGCGAGTGCGGTCATGGGTAGTGCTCCTTTTGCATTGCCTTTTGTCGGTTTTTTATGGCAAAGTAACTGACTTGTAGTTATTTATTGATGAAATGTTACTTTGAATGCGAAAAAGAGTTTTGCCTGAATCGTAGAGCAAATTAGAAAGTGTGATGTTGAGAATTGGAAATGGGTAGAAAACTACCCATTTGTTTTATAGAAATGTTACTAGGCTTGTGAGCCACGTTATTCCTCTATTCGACGGGGACTTGAAGAGGCTCGTTAGCTGCTTTATTTGGTTCTTTTACTGCAACGATAGGTTCTTGAGGGCCAAGAAACTTAGGCTGCGTATTGATAATATACAGGTCTAAAAACGCTTTCACACGGGCTAGCAGTTCTCGAACACGCATCGATGTTTTTTGCTTGTTGGCCGTCGGCCCTGCTACCGCGAGACACTGTGCATCAATGCTGTAAGCATCAGCGATGAACAGTGCGCGTTCGCAGTGAAAGCGTTGAGTCACAATCAGAAATCGCTCCGAAGCAAAAATTTTTTTTGCTCGTACAATCGAATCTAAGGTACGAAAGCCAGCATAATCAAGGTGAATCACTTCTTCAGGCACGCCTGCTTTAAGTAAGTCGCGTTTCATTGTCCACGGTTCGTTGTATGAACGGTGGGCGTTATCACCACTCAATAAAAACTGTTTTACTTTGCCTTGGTTGTAAAGCTCAATCGCCGCATTAATGCGATGAGTGTAGTAAGTGTTGAGGATCTTTCCGATGTATTTACTGGTACCAAGAACTACGGCAACCTCATGTTGAGGGATTTGCTCGTATTCAGTGAAAATGCTCTCTTTGGCTTGTAAAACCACCCACCGGTCGATGGCAATAACAGAAACAAGCAGACTAAGTGCAGAGATCGACAAAATCAAAGCAAATCGCTTCCAGGAAAATTTCAGCTTCCACTTTGATCTTATGCGAGAAAACAACAAAACGTTTTATATCCTTAACTAAAAATGTAGTTCTCATCATATCTGATAGAAACAAAAAGAGAGAAGCCCATTTATGCCAAAATCTGGTTAGGATGATAAAAAAATAAAAGCCCCTACATGGTAGGGGCTAATTATTAAACGAATTGTCTCAAGCTTAGAACGCAGTGCGTTTGTAGCGGCGGTAAACAGGTTGCCAGAACGACTGTTCAATCGCCACGTTCAATGCTTCATCAGTAATTTCTAATGCGACACCTTGTTCAATTGCCTTTTTACCAACGGCAAATGCGATTTTTTTCGACACCAAGTGGATCTCTTCCAGTGGTGGAAGTAGTGCACCACGACCATTGATTGCTAGAGGAGAACATGTTGCTAGCGCGCGACTTGATTCCATTAGCATCTCGTCAGTGACACGTTTTGCATTGACAGCAAGTACACCAAGGCCAATGCCTGGGAAGATGTAGCTGTTGTTACATTGTGCAATAGGGTAAGTGCGACCTTCATGAACCACTGGCTCAAATGGGCTACCTGTTGCAACCAGTGCTTCACCATTTGTCCAACGAATGATGTCGTTCGGTGTCGCTTCCACGCGGCTTGTTGGGTTCGACAGTGGGAAGACAATCGGACGCTTACAGTGTTTATGCATTTCTTCGATGACTTCTTGGCTAAATAGGCCAGGAGCACCAGAAACACCAATTAGTACCGTTGGCTTCGCGTTACGCATTACATCGAGTAGTGAGAAGCCATTTCCTTCATTTTCCCACTCTTTCGTATTGGTATGCTTTTGCACCAAGCGTTGTTGGAAATCAAGAAGGTTAGGCATGCCTTCTTGTAACAGACCCCAACGGTCAACCATGTAAACTTGTGAGCGAGCTTGCTCGTCAGAAATTCCTTCCGATACCATTTGTGCGATGATCGCTTCTGCGATACCACAACCAGCAGACCCTGCCCCTAGGAAGGTAATACGTTGTTTAGAAAGCTGAGTTCCTGCTGCTTTACAGGCGGCAAGTAGGGAACCAACAGTAACAGCTGCAGTACCCTGAATATCATCATTGAAGCAACACACGCGGTCTTTGTAACGCTCTAGAAGAGGCATCGCATTTTTCTGAGCAAAGTCTTCGAACTGGATCAAAGCATCAGGCCAACGGCGCTGTACCGCTTGGATAAACTCTTCTACAAATGCATCGTATTCTGCACCCGTAATACGAGGATGACGCCAACCCATGTACATCGGATCAGCTAAGCGTTGCGGGTTATTGGTACCCACATCAAGCACGATTGGTAGCGTGTAAGCAGGGCTGATACCACCACACGCGGTATATAGTGACAGTTTACCGATAGGAATACCCATGCCGCCGATACCTTGGTCACCCAAGCCAAGGATACGTTCGCCATCTGTCACAACAATCACTTTAACGTTGTGGTTTGCTGCGTTGTTCAGCAAGTCGTCAATACGGTCACGGTTCGGGTATGAAATGAACAGACCACGACCACGACGGTAAATGTTAGAGAAGTTTTCACATGCTGCGCCAACAGTCGGCGTGTAGATGATAGGCATCATCTCAGAAATGTGATTTTGCACTAGGCGGTAATACAATGTTTCGTTGGTGTCTTGGATGTTACGCAGATAAATGTGCTTATCCATATCGCTTTCGAAACTTTTGTATTGCTGGTAGGCACGTTCCACCTGCTCTTGGATAGTTTCGGTCGACTCTGGAAGCAGACCTTCTAAGTTGAATGAACTACGTTCTTCAGCAGAGAATGCACTGCCTTTGTTCAAAAGAGGGGTTGCTAAAAGAGCCGGACCCGCATATGGAATATATAGTGGGCGTTTATCGTTGTTCATTGGGTGCCTTATGTAGGGTTGAAGGATGCGCACCAAATTTTAACGGGTTCACTATTTAGTTGTAAACATGCGTTGATGCACATCAATGTAATGTCGCAAAAAAATTCAGATACCGACGAAAATATCGGCAATATTGGTTGTTTAGAGATACCTAAAGCAGGATTTTTTTACTTGGGTATAATGTTTTGCATCATCAAATCAAGTCCAATTTCTATGTTTCAACTACCTATCGACAGCCTGCAAGCCGAGTTTGACCATCATGTAAGCCTTAACCATCTTGTGGTGGAAGCCGAAACCGGGTCGGGTAAATCTACCCGCTTGCCCATGTGGGCGGCAAAACACGGACGCGTTCTGGTTATTGAACCACGTCGAATTGCTTGTACCTCGCTGGCTGAATTTCTTGCGGAGCAATCTGGAGAGCCAATAGGTCGCAAAGTCGGTTACGCGATCAAGCTTCATGCCTACTTTGATGAAAAAACCGAAGTTGTATTTGTGACTCCGGGGGTTGCACTGCGTTGGTTTTCGGAAAACAAGCTAGCAGACTTTGATGTCGTGATAGTGGACGAATTTCACGAGCGACGCTGGGATATTGATCTATTAACCGCCATTTTGAAGCAAGAAAATCAACATCGATTGATCGTCACTTCCGCTACCTTAGAAGGCGAAAAGCTTGCTCGTTACCTGAATGCTAAGCGTCTGCGTTCGGAGGGACGTTGCTTTCCAGTCACGGTGACACATCGTTCTACAGACAGCCGCTATTTACCGAACAAAAAGGGATGTGAACAGGAGGTTGTCGGAGCGGTAAAAGAAGTACTGGAAGATGAAGATGGCGATATTCTTGTTTTTCTCCCAGGACGTAAAGAGATCGCCCAATGCGCGCAGATGCTACAAAGCAGCAGTGATGTCATGGTGGTTAAACTTCATGCCTCGGTCAGTGATGAAGAACGACATCGTGCGCTGACGGTACAAAAGCAACGGAAAGTCGTATTGGCAACCAACGTCGCGGAAACCTCTCTGACCATTCCTAATATCCGTGTGGTAATCGATAGTGGTTTAGAGCGCAGAACTGTACAACGAAATGGAAGTACAGCACTGACATTAACCAACATTTCTAAGGCCAGTGCCGCGCAGCGAATGGGGCGAGCAGGTCGCGTTACCGAAGGGGCTTGTATTCGTCTATATGGTGAGCACGCGCCTTTAGAGTTGGTGACACCTCCAGAATTACACAGAGAAGAGCTCGTCGAGCCCATGCTGGCAGCGGCTTGTTGTGGGTACCGTCTCTCAACACTCGATTTTCTCGACTTAATTCCCCCAAAGTCGCTAGAGGCATCTCATTCGACGTTGTTATCTATGGAAGCGATTGATGAGGATGGCAATGTCACGCAGCATGGGAGAAAAGTATATCCACTACCCATTGATGCACTGTTTGCCGATCTTGTTACCAGAATTCAAGCGAAGCCAGAGAAGGAAGCAATGATTGATTTGGCTGCCGCCTTATCTGTGCCTGCATAGCTCTATCAGCGACAAAGTGGCGAAGTCGCTGAGCTTCTATCTCAAGAGGAGCCATACGGATGTGATGCCTCTTTGCTTATCCGTTTGGTTCGGGGGGAGCGATTTCCGGGCATTGTCATTGATGCCAGCGCACTCGAAGAGTCACAAGGTTTAGCGAAACAAATGCGAGAAGTATTTGAATTGCCGGAACTTGACGTTGCCTCTCGATATAAACGTGAAGCGCTCTTTTTCTCCATCGCCTCATTGCATCCTGAGCTTGTGTTTGTCCGACGAGCTCGTCGAAGGGATGCTCTAGGAAATGGCGTAGTCGAGATGCTGGTTGGGCGTAACAGCCGCTTTCCTGACAAAGAAGAAGCGGCAATCGTGCTAGATAGCCATAGCGTGCCAGGACGAGGCGTTAAGCAAACACTGAACCTCGCATCGGTTATGATGCCTATCCCGCTGACATTATTACGCGAACTTGAATTTGGGGAGTGGCAACAAGGTGAGACGAATTATGAAGAAGAGACGCCAAGAGCAACAATGCACCTGGTCTACGCCGGGCGAACAATCTGTACTGAACATCAAGCGTTAAAAGGTGATGTTGCTGTTCAGTCTATTGTCGAAATGATAGAAGACGAGACACTGTTACCAGGTTTTGCTTCTCAAAGAAAACAGCAAATCCAACACTGGAAACTCTACAACGCATTGGGCCTTAATGTCGAAGGAGAAGAGGTTAACGACTTGGCCTCCTTGACATTTTCTAGCTGGTTAAAGGATCAGTTGGAAACATTAGGCGTTGAAAACACCGATGATATGGCGTTGTTTGAACCAGAAGACTTAAAATTTAACGGTGTTCCAGAATGGGAATACGACGATTTCACGGAGCAGTACCCTTTAGAACTTTCGCTGCCAGAACTCCAACTAGATGTCGAGTATTACGCGTCTCGCAAGCTGGTACAGGTCGTTTATCGAGAGGGAAACCGTAAGGGAGACCCGAAGCGTTGGGAGCTGCCACGCTGGGCTGGTTGGAAGATACAGTATAAAAAGGCCAGTCGAGTGATTGATGTGAAGTAGGTCGGCGGATGACGTTGTGACAAGAATTGATATTTTCTTGGTGAATCTATAATGATTTCATATTGATAGCGTTACTTGCGTGTTGTTTTTAGTTTCTTAATTGAAATATTAATCAATTGAATGCTTATATATGGCGAAGCTGTACATCAGTTGTTACAAAGCTGGTTTTAATATTTCCTTTTGTATGTAAATTAGGGCATAAAAGACGAATGTTTTATATCCCATTGCTATATCAAAACAGTTGAACGATATTTGGTATATCTCATTTTCGAGTGTCGGGGGCATAGAATGGATCAACAAGGAAAGACGTGCATTGAATTCGACTACACTAGCTTTTTAGGAGCGACAGGTAGTAAAAAATGGACCTTTTTAGAGGCATTTGCCACCATCGCGCCTATTTTCGGTTTGATGTGGAAACAGAACATTGCGGAATTGAGCAAGCCTGAAGATCGGTTGTGGGATGCCGCATTAAAATCGATGTCTTCTCGTAAAAGTGATGAATCCAATTTGGTCCGCTTAACCCAGCTAGCTAAACATGAAGGGATCAATGAATTGCGAGTCGTTATGCCATATTCGCTCGATGTTCAGCAAATCGAGTACATAGAATCTCGCAGTCAGTTGAAGGTGGATACGTCAGAACAAGATGTCCTGAACATCAAGTTTTAGGCTGAGCATTTCCACTTCATCGATGTACCACTTAACAATAGTGCAATGAAAAGCGACCTCAAAGTAGGTCGCTTTTTTATTTTGAGGTTTTTGTCACAGGTCTTGGAAGTGTGATGAATATAGAGTATTTGCACTTAAATTAACAAAAATGTAACGTTTGGAAATGCAATTGTCATAACTAGCTTCTAACTTTGTGTTTTTAGGACAAATTACCGACTAAGTGGTTGGTACTGTAAGTTCGAATTAACGTCCCTTATTGGCACACAAGGATGATTGAGTCACCACGTCATTTGGGCATAAAAACAAACACAATAAGAAAGGAAGTCAATATGTCTTTGTCTCGTCGAGACTTTATGAAAGCTGCCTCTTCAACGGCGATTGTTACCGGGCTGGTGGGCTGTGGTAGCGATGCTAGTGAATCTGTTGCGGTTACCTTTGAGCACGGAGTGGCGAGTGGAGATCCTACTCAAACACAAGTAATCATTTGGACTCGTGTTACAACCTCAGCGAGCTACGCAGATGTAAGCTGGCAAGTTTCATCTAACGAAAATTTTACTGATATCGTGCAAAGTGGCACTTTTGCCACAGACACGAGCCGAGATTTCACGGTAAAAGTTGATGTTCAAAACCTCAACGCAAATTCTCGCTACTGCTATCGATTCATGGTTGGAGATGTCACTAGCGAAGTCGGGCAAACTCAAACATTACCAGAGGGTGGTGTAGAAAAGGCATCCATGGCCGTTGTTTCTTGCGCAAACTATCCTGCTGGTTATTTCCATGTGTATCGAGAGATCTTAAATCAACATGAGCAAGAACCGTTTGATGTGGTACTTCATCTCGGTGATTACATTTATGAGTATGGGGCTGGTGGCTACGCTAGTGAAGATGCTGAGGCACTAGGGCGAGAGCCAAGCAAAGGCACTGAATGCATTACCTTAGATGATTACCGAAAACGGTATGCGCAATATCGCCAAGATGCTGATCTGCAAGCGTTACATGCGAGCCTACCAATGATTGCAGTCTGGGATGACCATGAGCTTGCAAATGATAGTTGGAAAAATGGTGCGGAAAACCATCAAGAAGAGGAAGGCCGCTTTAATGATCGTCGTGCAGCTGCGGCTGCCGCGTGGACAGAATGGTTGCCCGTTCGTGAAAACACTTTCTCAAACATGCTGATTTACCGTCAGTTTTCGTTTGGAAGTTTAGTCAATTTGATGATGCTCGACACGCGACTTGTGGGGCGTGATAAACCGTTGGATTATTTCTCGCTCAGCTCACCAACGATGGAAGCTATTGGCGGTTTAGTTGCCCAGTCGCGCAGTCAAGACCGAGAGCTGTTAGGCGGTGACCAACTCGCTTGGCTGATGGATGAGTTCAGTACGCACGACGCAACTTGGAATGTGCTAGGGCAACAAGTGTTAATGTCTCGTATGGAGTTGCCAAGTTCGGTTATGACCGCGATGTTTCAATTGTTTACTGCCACTGAAGAACAAAAAACAGAGGCGTTATTAGCGGTAAACTCTGCGATTACGGGTTATCTCTCTGACCCAAGTTTAGATACCATTGCTTTGCCATATAACCTAGATGCATGGGATGGCTACTACGTTGAGCGAGAGAAAGTTTATCAACTGGTCAAAGCCAGCAGTGGTAACTTTGTCTGCTTGGCCGGAGATACGCACAACGCATGGGCAAGTGAGCTTAAAGACGTATCTAAGCATCCTATCGGGGTAGAGTTTGCGACTAGCTCTGTGAGTTCCCCTGGGTTAGAGGCCTACCTCGCGTTAGACCCTGTCGCGATCGCTCAAATGGAATACACGCTGCCGCACTTAGTGTCAGAATTACAGTGGGCAGACATCAAACAGCGTGGCTTTATGCGCGTTACTTTTACGCCCGGCAAGGCAGAGTCGACCTGGTATTTCGTATCAACGATTAAAGACAAAACATATCAGGTGACGACCAAGTCAGCCTCTACAACAGATGGCACTACGTTAAATATCGGCTAAACTGAGCCTAATACGAAAAAAGTCCGCAAGCTAGTGCGGACTTTTTATTGGAAAGCGTTTAGCAATCTAGCGACAGTGCTAGTCAATCAATCCGTATTCTTTGCTCAGAACTTCGATGATTTCCGCTTTCGGATTCTCACTCAAATGAATCGGCTTGCCTGTAATCTTCTCGGCAATACCAATGTAGGTGCTCGAAATCGCCATCAAAGATTCGACGGGTAAAGCATTATCACGAGCGAGTGCTTCACGCTCTGGCATACGTTCTTTATTTAGCAAGATATCTGGGTCAGGGAAGTGGTTAAGTAGGAACTGGCGGAAACCTTCTTTTGAGTTCTCTACGATGTGACCTGCTTGGTACTCTTTAGCATCCCATATACGAGATGAGTCTGGTGTACCCACTTCATCCATGTAAATCAGCTTTTCATTGCCAGCAGCATCATGAACATAACCAAATTCGAATTTGGTATCGACAAAGATTTGGTCAATTGCTTCTAATGCTTGGCTGATAACGTTAAAGCCTTCTTTCAGCAGTTTTTCGTAGAGTGCGATATCGTCCGCACTTGAGAAGTTAAATGCTTCGTAGTTGTCTACGATATTTTGACGAGTAATATTAACGTCATCGGCTTCTGGCACACCGGGAATGCCTTTTAGAATGCCTTTTGTGGATGGGGTCATTAGCAACTCTGGCAGTGCTTTGTCTTTTTCTAACCCTTCAGGAAGTTGGATTCCACAAAACTCGCGCTCGCCATTTGCGTAAGCGCGCCACATCGAACCCGTGATGTATTTGCGGCAGATGGCTTCGATTTTTACCGGTTTGGCTTTTTGTACAATCCAAACAAAAGGGTGAGGAATGTCTAGAATATGGCTATCTGCTAAGCCATTTTCTTTGAACAGTTTGAACCAGTGATTAGAAATCGCATTAAGCGCAGCCCCTTTACCCGGGACACCATTAAGACCACCTTCAGCATGCCAAATACAATCGAATGCAGAGATTCGGTCGCTAATCACCATGATAGCCAAAGGCGCATCTGGAGCGACATTGTATCCTTTTTCTTTGATCAGTCGGGCGCTGTCTTCTTCAGTTAACCAGTAAACTGAACGAACTTTTCCACTATGAACGGGTTTATGGGTGCGAATTGGCAGGTCGTCATTGACGGCAAGTACTTGATTAGCAAGGCTCATTGCGACATTCCTATCATCTTAATCAAACGTCAGAAAGAGAAGATATTCAGCAAAATGTGGGCGCTGAATAAATCGAATGTGGGCATCATACCAGAACTATTTTAACTCGCCAGAGAAAAAGCAAACGTTTGCCTGTTTTCTTTAATACAAAAAAATGCCCCCTTAAAAAGGAGGCGAGATGCAGGATGGATAACGTCGATCTTGTTAGTGGTACTTATTAACTCTGCCTTCGACGAAAAAGACTTCACACTGATAACGTTGAGCAATATCGCGAAGCATTGATTGATTCATTAGGGCAATCTTGTTCGATGCGACGACAGCGCTAGCGTTACCAGACTGAATAGCTTTAATCACGATTTCCACTTCAGAAAGCTGTTGAGACGGCTTCATCTGAATGATGTTTTTACAGCAAATATTAGAAGCAGTGAGTTGTTCAAAGTCTGGACGAGGGCAGTCTGCTGTAAACAAAATCCATTGTTTCTGCTGCGATAAAACAGCCAGCTTAGATAGAAGCTGATCCGAAACGGCCATGGGCTTAGTTGCTTGTGCCAATACGTTGTAGCGAGAGTATGTATGAGATTGACTTTGTAACTGCATCTTACTGTTCCTTTATACATGCTGTATGCCTATACAGTAGTTTGTTTTGGCGACCTGATCAACAAGTTTCTCAAAAGTTATTTGCGGTTTTTTGAGAAGGAAATAAAAGGATTTTATTTTAAGTGATTGAATTTATTTGTTTATTTTTCATTTCTGATATGTCTAACATCAATTTAAAAATGTGAGGTGAGTAGAAAGTTGGACGAGAGACATACAGGGGTTTACTACTGTATATACAGGTGTTTTTCACGGACAGTGGTTTGTATACAGTGGAAGAGGGCTGATAACCGATGCGACATGCTATGTAGGATAGGAGGGAATACGAGATAGAGATTGGAAATAGGCTTGGGCGATCAAAAAAGCGCCTTATAAAAGGCGCTTTTGAAAATCAGTTCCATTGATTCCGTCTTGCTTAGCTCGCTCGTTGCAAACGTTCGCGCATTTGCAATTCGCCTTGGTTAAATAGGCGCACGTCGATTTTCGCCATATCGTAACAAGCTTTACATGAGTAGTGGTGCTTGCCATCTAAATAATCGTGACGAGTTACAAGACTAGGTTTTTTACACCAATCACAGGTGCCTTCTTCAGTGAACATTGATTTTCTCCCCACCTAGATTAATTTGAGTCGTTAGGTGTTATTTTGCGCCGGGCATTATGGCATAAAAGCGCGACTTAAGTTAAATGTCTGTTAATTTCTTTGAGAGGGAGATCGATTGCGGTGTTTGATTATATGGGAATAAAAGCATGGCAGCCAAAGTATCCTGACCTATTTTTACTGTTTTGTAACATTTTGTGAGACGAGCTTAAAGGCATGATTGAGTCGCTTCATTTCTTCTTCACTGCCCCTTGTGTCAGGATGATAAAGCTTTGATAATTGTCTATAGCGTAGCTTGATTGCCTGTAAATCAGGGATGGTTTGTGGTGTGTAGCCAAACATAGCACACGCGACGCTTAGCTTATGGTTTTCTGCCTGAGTTTTGGATTTCTTAAATTCTCTGAATACTTTCTCTAACTGACGCTTCAGTTGCTTGTTCGTAAACTCTAGCTCTTTTATTTTTTCCGCCATTCGTTGATTTTGGCTTTCCTCTTTGGCTTCACGCGCTTTTCTATTCTGCTTGAGTTTTTTGATCACGAGGAAACTTAAGCCGCTGATGATGAGGATCGCCGCTAGCCAAATCAGCCATAGAAACTGCGAGTGTTTTACTTTGGGGGTTGCAACTGTGCTTTTCTCTTCTTGTGTTTGCTCTGCTTTTTTATCGAGCGACTTTATTTGCGAGACTTGTTTAGCTCGTAGTTGGTTGAAGCGCAGCTCTAACAGTTGATTATAAGCTTGTTCTGCTGCTGGATTATGCTGAGAAGCCATTTGATACAAGGCTTCAGTCAATTGAGAAGTTGTGACCTTACCTGGATTGCGCTGAATAAAATCGGCGAGAAGAAAGCCACGATCGGTTGGGTCATTGAGTGCGATAGAGGTTAGCCAATATAACGCTTGTGTTTCATTTTTTTCGCCATTTATCCCTTTAGCAAAGTCGTTCGCGAGCTGTTTTTGTGCAGGGAGGTAGCCTTGGTTGGCGGATTGCTCTAGCCAGTAGCGCGTTTCTGGTGAGGCTTCAGCTTCGTTTGATGCCAATAATTGTTGTGCGTACTCGTATTGTTCGATGGGGTCATTTGGAGCTTGAGAGGCAAGTGAGTAGCCAGAAAAGCTGAGGCTAAATAAGCAGAGTAGGGCAGACGTTTTGACAGACATTAATATGTCAGGCCTAACGATAATGGTTAGGCCTGCTCCGGTAATTTTTTATTATTACCGTTATGGTGCAACCAAATTACTTCAGTGGCAAGATCTGGATTTCAACACGACGGTTGCACGCACGACCTTCAGAAGTTTGGTTTGAGCAAATTGGGTTACGTTCGCCGTAGCCGCGTGCAATTGCACGACCAGGTGCAACGTTTTGAGATACTAGGAATTGACGTACGGACTCTGCACGGCGCTCTGACAACGTTTGGTTGTATGACTCACTACCTGTGCTATCCGTGTAACCGTCAATAACGAGACTGGTATCTGGGTACTCAACTAGGATGCGAGCAACACCGCGTAGAGTATTATGGATACTAGCATCAAGCTGGTAAGAGCTTGAAGAGAAGCCGATACCGTTTTCCATACGCAGTAAAAGCTGATTTTCACCAACACGCTGAACTTGTACGCCAGAGTTTAGCAAAGCGCGACGTAATTCCGCTTCTTGTTGGTCAAAGTAGTAACCAACGCCAGCGCCAGTCGCTCCGCCTGCGGCTGCACCAATGAGTGCATGCTGACGACGTTCTTTAGCATCATCACCCGTTGCTAGGCCGATTGCTGCGCCAGCGATCGCACCAATAAGCGCGCCTTGCGTGGTGGAGTTAGTTTCGTATTCACCCGTTGTTGCATTTTGGCGTTGAGTGGCTTGACAGCCAGTAAGAGCTAGCACTAGAGCTAGTGCAATAGGCATCTTTTTCAAGGGAAAATCTCCGTATAAAACTGAGGCGAAACCATGCCTCATAATGGGATGCGAATTATGAATAAACAAGCATTAATATTTGTTATGAGAAAGTAAGATTGATAAGAGTTTCTGTAAGAAAATTCCTATCAATACTGCCAAAGCTCTCAAAGTAAGCCCCATAGACATCGAAGTCATTGCTGCTTATGTGAATCCTTTACCATCCTGGCTATTTCGATGAATCGCCCAACATTTTGCGTGCTTGTTCGCCGCCCACTCCACGGTTAACTGAAACCTTTCTACCTTTCTTTAAGCCCACTTCGTAGTCTTCAGTTAGGTTTTTCATCGCTTCTTTCAATTGCTTCTTGAACGTTTCGCGGTCAATGTTTTGGAATTCTTTATCAATATAGTCATTAATTTTATTGGCCGACTCTTCATCTGGAGAAATAATTGGCAATTTTTCAATCGCGCCTTCCACCCAGCCAGATACAAATGAGTTCACACGGCGAGTCACTTCCTGAGAAGAGGTGCCGGTGCCAGCAAAGCTGTTTCGGAATTGTCCGGTACTTTCGTTCATCTCGCGATAAACAATATCGAAAGCAAATGCAGCAAAAATAGCGCGATCTGCTTCACCGATAAATTCGACACGTTTGAGCCCTTTGTGATTCAACAATACTGCTTCGACACCGAATTTTGTGTTAATGCCGCGAATCACTCGCAATATGGTAGAACTGATGTTCGCTGGTAGCAGATGAGAAGATTGTGTTTTTCCCATTCTGATGAACTCAATATCGTCTTTATCGAGACCATATTTAAGCATGAGGCGATGTGCCATTTTGATAGCATTGGCAGCCTCATTAACATTAGCGGAATTGCCCAGTTCTAAGCACTTGGCGATTTTTTTCAGAGCTTTTTGTTTATCCATCGACAACCAGTAACGAAAGCAGAAAATTTATGAAGTCAGACATATTACCTTTTTTGACATAAAAACGAAATACAAGGTGGGACTGAAGATAATTTCAGCACATAAAAAGAAGCCTCGCATTAAGCGAGGCTGGCGTTTTAGTTCGTCGTAATCAGTATGAAGTCGTACTTGTGTCTAAGAAGCCATTCTTCATTAAGATTCGTTAGAATTACAACCCGAGCTGGTTGAGCAAGTCATCGGCATCATCGTTTGATCCCGACGATCTAGATTCTTTCTCAGCCAACTGTTTACGTGTGGCCTCTAAAATGTCGTCTGGGTTTTCGTCTTCAGCAACTTCAAACTCTTCCAGTTGGATGAACTCAGTTTTATCCATTGCTAGTTCGAGATAGAAAATATTGTTGTTTTCGGTGGAGAACGTCACTCTGCGCGCTTGAGGGCGGTCAAGGTTGGTATCAACTTGTAAGATAACTTGCTTATTCAGCGCCAGCATTTTTGGTTGGTTTTGTGTGATGTTCGTTTGCAGGTCTTTACGAATTTTATTAGTGAAGTCTCCGACCAGTTGATTCATGAGTTCACCCAGAACATCGCCTACCTCGTCAGAAGTATGAGATATTGCCAGTTCTTCTTCTGGCATGCCCATATTACGCATGTAGTTGGTGTAGATCTCCAGTGCGGCTTTTGCCGTAAAATTAATCACAACTAGCCCGGTAAATCCGCCATCAAACAGAACAAAACAGCCAAAATCTGGTTTGAGGCTAGTCTTGTGGATTTTTTGCACCATTGCTGAATAATTTACTTGAGAAGATGTCGCCGAAGTAAGTACGCCAGAAACAGACTGGCAAAGTTTGAGAAGGATATCTTCAGTGGTCACAATTTTATTTTTTTTCATTCTGAAAACTCATCTAGAAACGCGATTCGTTCCCCAATGTAAGGCATCAAGCGTGAAAAAATAAAGCATAAGTTTAATTATTGTATCGAGATTCTGATTTGCTCGTCTTTTTAAATGTTGTAAAGTGACGAAATTCAAAGAATATTACTTCACTAACTCTTTTGTGGTGTTATTTTTCGCTTAGCGCCAATTTGTATGAGAAGTGAGCAAATAATTACACAACCCGCAGCTGATCGGATCAGCGTCGTAGGGGCAGGAAGCAAATGTTACCAAGATTACACTCGCAAACTGATGTCGATCCTCTTGTTCTTAGTTTTCTGAAAGAGCTTGAGCACGCCGGATTCACTGGTGATATCGAAAGCCAATATTCAAGTCGACTAGCGGTTGCCACTGACAACAGTGTTTACCAGCAACTTCCTCAGTCTGTCGTTCATCCCAAAACGACAGAAGATGTTTCTCTCCTCGGGAAACTGAGCAATAAAGAAAAGTACGAACGAATTACCTTTTCACCTCGTGGTGGCGGCACAGGGACCAATGGTCAGTCGCTTACCAAAGGTATTGTGGTGGATATGTCTCGTCACATGAACAAAGTGCTTGAGATTAATGAGAAAGAAGGCTGGGTTCGTGTACAAACTGGTGTAGTGAAAGACCAGTTAAATGACGCTGTTCGCCCTTATGGCTACTTCTTCTCTCCAGACTTATCTACCAGTAACCGTGCAACGATTGGCGGCATGGTCAACACCGATGCTTCTGGTCAAGGTTCTCTGAAATACGGAAAAACATCCGATCATGTTTTGTCGCTACAAGCGGTGTTTGCTGATGGTTCAATTTTAGAGTCGGACTTGTCTCATGGTTACCCAAAAGAAGGCGAGTTTGCTGCCAAGGCGCTACGTGTAACGGAATCCGTATGTCGTGAAAAACGCCAGCAGATCGTAGATAAGTTTCCTCCTCTTAACCGATTTTTAACGGGCTACGATTTAAAAAATGCCTTGAATGAAGAAGGTGACCGTTTCGATATCACACGAGTACTGTGCGGCGCTGAAGGTTCATTGGCATTCATTACCGAAGCGAAGCTTAACCTGACGCCAATTCCGAAAGCGCGTACTTTGGTTAACGTTAAATACAACAGCTTTGATTCTGCACTGCGTAATGCACCGTTTATGGTAGAAGCGAAGGCGCTGTCTGTAGAAACCGTTGACTCAAAAGTGCTTAATCTCGCGAAGCAAGATATCGTTTGGCACACCGTGAGCGATTTACTTACCGATGTTCCAAATAAAGAGATGCTTGGTATCAATATGGTGGAATACGCAGGTCAGGACGAAGAGGAAGTTGCTGCTCAGGTTGCAGCATTGACCGCCAAGCTCGATACCATGTTGGAAACAGAAGAAGCGGGCATTATCGGCTACCAAGTTTGTAACGATGTAGCGAGCATTGGGCGTATTTACAACATGCGTAAAAAAGCGGTGGGTTTGTTAGGCGCAGCAAAAGGTCGTGCTAAACCGGTCGCATTCGCTGAAGATACCTGTGTGCCACCAGAAAACCTGGCGGACTTCATTGTAGAGTTTCGAGAACTGTTAGACAGCAAGTCTCTGAATTACGGCATGTTTGGTCACGTCGATGCTGGGGTGCTTCACGTACGTCCTGCGTTGGATTTGTGTGACCCGCACCAAGAAGCATTGATGCACGAAGTTTCTGATGAAGTGGTCAAGCTGGTGGCGAAATACGGTGGTTTGATGTGGGGTGAACACGGCAAAGGTTTCCGTTCAGAATATGGCCCTGAGTTTTTCGGCGACGAGTTGTTTACTGAACTGAGACGTGTGAAAGCTGCATTCGATCCACACAACAAAATGAACCCGGGCAAAATCTGTACACCGCTGGATAGTGATGCAGAGCTTGTCAAAGTTACCGATACCAAACGTGGTTACTATGACCGTCAGATTGACGTTCAAGTACGTGACAGCTTTAAACAAGCGATGGAATGTAACGGTAACGGTTTGTGTTTTAACTACGATACTAGCTCGCCAATGTGTCCATCGATGAAAGTAACAGCCGATCGTCGTCATTCACCGAAAGGTCGTGCGGGTTTGGTTCGCGAGTGGTTGCGTCAGCTCACTGAGCAAGGCATTGATATTCTTGACTTAGAAAAGCAAACACTAGAAAACAAAACATCAATCAAAACCATGGTTGACCGCGTACGTCATTCTATCAATCGTCGTCACGAGTATGACTTCTCTCACGAAGTGTATGAAGCGATGAATGGTTGTTTGGCGTGTAAAGCGTGTGCGAGTCAGTGTCCGATTAAAGTCGATGTTCCGAGCTTTCGCTCGCGCTTTTTAAACATCTATCACTCTCGTTACCAACGTCCTGCAAAAGACTATCTGGTTGCGAACATTGAGACTATGCTGCCGATGATGGCGAAAGCGCCAGGTGTCGTAAATGGTGTTTTGAAGCAGTCGTGGGTGAAAAGTTTAACGGCATCTACGGTCGGGTATGTCGATGCGCCGTTGTTATCAGTACCCACCTTGAAACAACGAGTAGAGTCGCTGACAACGCCTTATGATCTGCAAGCGCTCAGTGGTTTGTCTTCGTCTGAAAAGAGCAAGCATGTTTTAATTGTTCAAGACCCATTCACTAGTTACTACGACGCTGATGTCGTTGAAGACTTCGTTAAGTTATTGAAAAAGCTGGGTATGAATCCGGTGCTTCTGCCGTTTAAGCCGAATGGTAAAGCACAACACATTAAAGGGTTTTTACGTCAGTTTAAGGACACAGCAGCCGACACAGCGAAGTTCTTGGCGATGGTAGCGGATTTGGATATCCCATTAGTTGGCGTCGATCCTGCTTTGGTGCTGTGTTATCGAGATGAATACACTGAAGTGCTTGGCAGTAAGCGAGGTAATTTCGATGTACTAACAGCCCACGAATGGCTTTACCCAAGACTAGAAGCGTTTGAAAGCGGAGAGCATAAGGCGCAGGAACCTTGGTATCTGTTTGCTCACTGTACTGAGAAAACCAAAATGCCAAATGCGGAAAAAGAGTGGGGCGCTATTTTTGCTCACTTTGGTGCAGTTTTGAATACGGTACCTGTTGGTTGTTGTGGTATGGCGGGTACGTTTGGTCATGAGGTTGATAAGTTGTCGATGTCGAAAGACATTTACAATTTAAGCTGGAAGCCGAGCTTAGATAAGTTGGATAACGAGAGATGTTTGATTACAGGCTATTCTTGCCGCAGCCAAGTTAAACGCTTTGAAGGAACGAAGCCCAAGCATCCCGTTCAGGCATTGTTAACTTTGTTGTAATCGGACTAAATCAAGCCCAGTTTTACTGGGCTTTTTAGAAACCGTATTTAGACCCTTTCAAAGGATATGAATCTTGAGAAAACTTGAACTCAAAGTCCCACCTGTTGTGGTGTTTTTGCTAGTCATACTTTTGATGTACGGACTTAAAGTTTTGACGCCGAGCATGAACATTCGAGTACCCTTTGTTGAATTTGTAGTAGGTGTATTAACTTTGTTGTCTGGCTACATGGGCATTGCTGGCGTGTATGAATTTCGCAAAGTAAAAACCACAGTGAACCCAGTAAAACCTGAAGCGGCATCTTCTGTTGTAAGAACTGGTGTGTTTGCCTTTTCACGCAACCCTATGTACACGGCATTATTGCTTCTAATCATAGCAACTGGTTTGTGGTGGCAGCACTTGAGTGTGGTGCTTTGTGGCGTGATATTTGTCAGTTATATGAATCGGTTTCAAATCAAGCCTGAGGAACGCGTTTTAGAGCGATTGTTTGGTGAAGAGTATGTGGATTATAAAAATCATGTTCGTCGTTGGCTCTAAGCATTGCATTTAGTTTTGTTTGGATGAGACATAAAAAGAAAGCCCAACGGTAGACGTTGGACTTTCTTTTAGTAAACACATTTTTTGTGCGCTTCTGATAGGGCAGTCGACTAGGCTGCCTTAACGAACTTTGCTAGGAATGCATCCTTACGTTCATTAAAGCGGCGTACAAGGTCGTCAACCGCTTCTTGGTCATATGGCTTCAAGCCACTTGCAACCATGCGCTTAATACCTTTACCAACGACTTCACCGTCTTCTTTAAACGCAAAGTTTAAGGTGACTACACCTCGTTTTCCTTCTACGTCGAATGTTGCGCCAGTGAAATCCACCTCTGGATGCGTAAGGTCTAAGCGTGAAAATTCGACTTCCATGCTTTCATAAATAACTAATGGACGCTGGCAGTTAATCATCATTTGCTTCTCTTCCATAAGAGGAACCATGATGTGAGGGAAGTTCATACCAGAAAATTGCACGTAATTTGTCACTACATGCTCAATAAATGCCGGATCGTGGTTAGTTTCACCTTCACGGGACATGTGTAAGTATTCTTTACCTGCCTCGTCAACAACAGCGCTTTCTTTGTCACACTTATTTTCAATATGAAGTGCTACACCATCGTTTACCATGCCAGAGAAGTTAAAACGCATCTTTTGGCTAACGCCTTCTTTACTAAGAAGCACAGCGAAAAGTAAATCTCCAGGGACACAAAAGCGTTTGTTGTCTTCATCATGAATTGGGTTGTAGTCACCTGCGACACGTTTTGCAAAGTGGCTTGCTTGTTCGCGAGTGAACTGAAACTGGTGATTAGTGTTTGAAAAATAAGGTGTTAGAAACATAATTTTTACGTAGTAACCAAAACTGTGTGGGATTATATGCGAATATCTGCGTAGCAATGGTCCATCCAGTGAAAACTTCACCGTATCCTAACAATAAGACACTATTTCGGCGGATAAACCGTTAAAAACGCATACTTTAGCAACGCTTTTATTTGTGAAAACAATAAACAACGACTTTTTCGCTCGCCTATCTTTTAAAGTATAGCCATCAAAGTAGACTGGCGTTCATAAATAGTGCCATCAACATGTTTAATCGTATGTAAAAAGGCTCCACGCTGAACGTAGAGCCTTCAAGTCATTATCTGTTTATTCGATGAAATGCCAGTTATGCTTGGTTATTGAACACTTGGTAACAAGCTCTCTGGCATGAGCGTGTTGTGGATAGCCAGCTTAAGCAGAGTATTTGCCTGTTCAATGTCTGGAGCAAAGTAGCGATCTTTATCGTAGAACGATACTTTTTCACGCAACATTTGTTTCGCAATCTCAATACGCTCAGAGGACTTGTTTGGTGCTCTAAAGTCTAGGCCTTGTGCTGCTGAGAGGTATTCTACCGCCAGAATACCGCGAGTGTTTTCGCCCATTTCTTTCAATCTGCGAGCCGCGAATGTTGCCATTGACACGTGATCTTCTTGGTTTGCAGATGTTGGCAAGCTGTCTACTGACGCTGGGTGAGCGAGCGTTTTGTTTTCACTTGCTAACGCAGCAGAGGTCACCTGAGCGATCATGAAACCAGAGTTCACACCACCATTGTCGACTAAGAACGGTGGCAGTTTTGATAGCGCGCTATCGATAAGTAATGCCATACGACGTTCAGACAAGCTGCCGATCTCGGCAATCGCAAGTGCTAGGTTGTCGGCTGCCATTGCAACAGGCTCCGCGTGGAAGTTACCGCCAGAGATGATGTCACCATCTTCAGCAAACACCAACGGATTATCTGATACGGAGTTCGCTTCTACTTGTAATACTTCCGCCGCATTGCGGATTTGCTGTAAACACGCGCCCATCACTTGAGGCTGACAGCGCAAAGAATACGGGTCTTGCACTTTTTCACAGTTAGTGTGCGAGTCACCTATTTCACTCGATGTGTCTAACAAATGACGGTATGCGAGTGCTGCGTCCATTTGGCTGCGATGACCACGTACACGGTGAATGCGCGGATCGAATGGACGTCGGCTGCCGAGAGCGGCTTCAACAGACATTGCACCACAAACGGTTGCTGACGCGAAAAGGTCTTCCGCGATAAACAGGCCTTCCAATGCGAACGCTGTGGATGCCTGAGTCCCATTTAGTAGCGCTAAGCCTTCTTTTGGCGCCAGAGTGATAGGCTCTAGACCTGCGATTTTTAAAGCTTCTTGCCCGGAAATGATATTACCGTTGTGGCGAGCTTGTCCTTCTCCCAGTAATACTGTGCTCATATGGGCTAGAGGAGCTAAGTCACCTGATGCGCCAACAGAGCCCTTTTTAGGTACGCAAGGGTAAACTTGTGCGTTGACTAGGTCGGTCAGCATATTAATGACTTTTAGGCGAATCCCAGAAAAGCCACGAGACAGACTATTGATTTTTAATACCATCATCAGACGAACCGTTTCATCTGACATAAACTCACCGATACCTGCCGCATGAGAAAGAACGATACTGCGTTGCAGTGTTTCTAAATCTTCTGGTGCTATTCGTGTGTTAGCCAATAGCCCAAAACCAGTGTTAATTCCGTAAACCGTTCGATCTTCCGCGATGACTCGGTCTACGACCTGTGTGCTTTCTTCAATGGCCGGAATGGCTTCAGGATCCAAAGTAAGGTTGACTGGTGAACGGCTCACTTGGCGTAGTTCGTTTAAGCTAATATGACCTGGCTTTAGCGTTAAATTTAACATCTCTTTCATCCTTACTTGAGCTTCTTCAGTTCTTCGTTGAGCATTGGCAAATCTAGCCCTTGCTCTGCTGCACATTGTTTAGCGATATCGTATCCCGCATCAGCATGACGCATAACGCCTGTTGCTGGGTCGTTATGCAGCACGCGGGCAATACGTTCTGAGGCATCTTCACTGCCGTCACAGCAGATAACCATACCTGAGTGTTGCGAGAAGCCCATACCTACGCCACCACCGTGGTGTAGTGAAACCCAAGTTGCGCCGCCCGCCGTGTTGAGTAGCGCGTTTAATAATGGCCAGTCTGATACGGCGTCAGAACCGTCCATCATACCTTCGGTTTCACGGTTCGGGCTTGCTACAGAGCCAGAATCTAAGTGATCTCGACCAATGACAACGGGCGCTTTAAGTTCGCCATTTTTCACCATTTCGTTGAATGCTTGACCAAGACGCTCACGATCTTTAAGACCAACCCAGCAAATACGCGCAGGTAAACCTTGGAACTGGATGCGTTCGCGAGCCATATCTAGCCAGTTATGTAAGTGCGGATTATCTGGAATTAGCTCTTTTACTTTTTGGTCGGTTTTATAAATGTCCTCAGGATCGCCAGAGAGAGCAGCCCAACGGAAAGGACCGATACCTTCACAGAATAGAGGACGAATGTAGGCTGGAACGAAGCCAGGAAAATCGAATGCGTTTTCTACGCCTTCTTCCAAGGCCATCTGGCGGATGTTGTTACCGTAGTCGAGTGTTGCGGCGCCGCGATTTTGCAGCTCTAACATCGCTTGAACTTGCACAGCCATGGATTTTTTCGCTGCTTTTACGACCATTGCTTCATCTTGCAAACGCATTTCTGCTGCGTGAGACATGCTCCAGCCTTGTGGTAAATAGCCATTGAGCGGGTCGTGTGCAGACGTTTGGTCTGTTACGACATCAGGCGTGATATTACGTTCTACCAGCTCAGAGAAAACGTCTGCTGCATTACCTAGTAGACCAACCGATACTGGTGTGTCTGACTCTTTAATGATAGCTAGCGCTTCATCTAAAGAAGTCGCTTTCTTATCGACATAGCCTGTACGCAGGCGGTAATCGATACGTGATTCATCACACTCTACTGCAATCATGGAGAAGCCCGCCATTGTACCAGCGAGAGGTTGAGCACCACCCATGCCACCAAGACCACCTGTTAGAATCCAACGGCCCTTTGCTTCACCGTCAAAGTGTTTTTTTGCAACAGATACGAACGTTTCGTATGTGCCTTGTACGATACCTTGCGAGCCAATGTATATCCAGCTGCCAGCGGTCATTTGGCCGTACATCATCAAGCCTTGTTTATCGAGCTCGTTGAAGTGTTCCCAGTTTGCCCAATGCGGAACAAGGTTTGAGTTTGCGATAAGCACGCGTGGGGCATTTTTATGAGTAGGGAAAACACCAACAGGCTTGCCTGATTGAACTAAAAGCGTTTGGTCATCTTCGAGTCTTTCAAGTACTTCAACAATCTTGTCGTAACATTCCCAGTTTCGCGCTGCTCGGCCAATGCCGCCATATACAACCAGTGAATGTGGATGTTCTGCAACATCAGGATCAAGGTTGTTCATCAGCATACGAAGAGGGGCTTCGGTTAGCCAAGATTTTGCGCGCAGTTTATCTCCGTGAGGTGCACGAATTGTTCTGCTTGTATCAAGTCGTGGATCTTGTCCCTGGCGCTGTGTCATTTCAGACTCCTTTAGTTTCTCGTGATGACCAAGTACTTGCTTGGTCGTAATAATCAGTGGCATCTGGGATGCATCATGGTTTGTGCTGTTTTTCCGCCATTGCGTTGGCGATATCCCAACACAAACGGGCAGCTAATCGTGCAGTTTGACTATCGACGTCATAATTTGGGTTGTATTCGGCGATATCAGCCAGCATTAGCTTATTTTTGTAATGAAGAATTCGCTCTAAAAAGGGTGCAATAGTGTCGTAACTCACTCCCCGAGCAGCTGGTGCGCTGACTCCAGGTGCGGTTGCGGCAGGAAATACATCTAGATCAATGGTCAAATAGAGGTAGTCACAGTCGTCAATAAAATGCTGAAGCTGAGTTAAGTGATAACTGTGGTTTAAGTAGCAGAGCTGATTGTCCTCTACATACCAAACATTTAACGCATCTGCTTTTTCAAATAGCGCTTTAGTGTTGCTACTACGGCTTACACCAATACAAGCGTAATGAAAGTCCCAATCGTTACGTTGACAAAAATGATGAATTTGGTTGAAGGGTGTGCCGGAGCTCGGTCTTATGTCGGCGAGGTTGCTCTCAAATGCGCGCAAATCGAAATGAGCATCGAAATTAATAATGCCGATTTTAGGCTTCTTCTCTGGATAGTGCTCTTTAAAATACCCCGCTAAGCCGGAAAAGGAGGCCCACGCAATCTCATGCCCACCACCTAGCACGATGACTGGCGTATGGGGCAGTGCGCTTGAAATGGTTGCTGCACATAGAGCTTGGCTCTCTTCCAGTAAGTCGTCTTCACACACCACAGTACCTAAGTCATATAGTGGGGCGTCTTGGTGCCATGCTAAATTAGCGAGTGCTCGTCGGATTAAGTCTGGCGCTTTTTTCGCGCCAATGCGTCCTTTGTTTCTCGCAACGCCAGCGTCGGTAGCAAAACCGAGTAATGAGACGCCATGCGCAACGGCACTCAACTCATCTGCTTTTTGGCGTTGAACAACGTGATGAATTCGCTGACGAAGCTTGCCGTCCTCGGCATCATGACGGCCTTGCCAATGAAATAGGGGAGAGTGTAGGTCGAATTGAGACATATTATTGGCCTCCGTGTGAAATGTATTCACCATTTACTATACGACCTACCAGACGTTTTGCTCCGACTTGATAGCTTAAATCCGCAGGGCTTTCGATATCCCAGATAGAGAAGTCCGCATCAAACCCTACTTTGATTTCGCCACGTGAGTTTTGATAACCCAGAGCTTTGGCTGCATGTTGCGTTACACCACGCAGTGCTTCTTGCGGTGTAAGGCGAAATAGTGTGCACGCCATATTCAGCATGAGTGTGAGATCAGAAAATGGTGATGTACCTGGGTTGACGTCCGTAGCAATTGCCATCGGCACGTTATGCTCTCTCAACAACTCAATCGGTGGTAACTGAGTTTCTCTTAGAAAATAAAAAGCGCCAGGCAATAGAGTGGCGACAGTGTTTGATCGAGCAAGTGCTTTAACACCTTGCTCATCTAAAAACTCGATGTGATCCGCTGACAGACCGTTGTATTGCGCAGTGAGGGCTGTACCACCGAGATTAGAAAGCTGCTCAGTATGCCCTTTAACCTTTAAGCCGTGACGTTTTGCAGCTACAAACACTTTTTCTGTTTGTTCAAGATTGAAACCAATCGATTCACAAAAAACATCGACACTCGTAGCTAATTCTTCCTTTGCGACAACAGGGATTATGTCCTGACAAATGTGCTCAATATAATCATCTGCACGACCTTGGAACTCTGGCGGAATGGCGTGAGCGGCGAGAAGTGTAGTGGTGATTTTAACTTTGCGCTCTTGTTCAAGCATTTTGGCTGCACGGAGCATTTTTACTTCATCATTCAGTGTCAATCCGTAGCCTGATTTCACTTCGACAGAAGTGACGCCGCTCGCGAGTAGCCCGTCTAAACGTGGCAACGCTAACTCAACTAATTGCGCTTCGGTTGCTGAACGCGTCGCATGCACCGTTGAAAGTATCCCACCGCCTTGTTTGGAAATTTCTTGATATGGCACGCCGTTTAAGCGCATTTCAAATTCGTTGGCACGATTGCCCGCGTAAATAAGATGAGTGTGGCAGTCGATCAAACCTGGCAGAACTAACTTGCCTTGAAGGTCGATACTCTGAGCGTAATGTTGGGCAGACAGCAGAGACTCGGTTTGCGGTGCGTCTTCACCAATGGCACAAGTACTGATCGCAACGATTTTTCCAGATTGAATACCAATGCGCGCTGGAGGCGTTGGAAGGTATCCGCATTCTCCCGATTGCATGGTAACTAGACGTGCGTTTTCAATCAGCAAATCCATGTTTGTGTCCCTGTGTTTATTTGTATCATTAAATGTATATACAAATAAATAGAGCAAAATAAGAACACTGACAAGATTGATGTTGCTAAAATGTGATCAAAACGTAGATCTAGAGGACAAATCTTGTCCTTAAATGAGCACTTTTGAGCTCAGCTTATATTTGTTACCAGGGTGATAAAGTAGGGCGGTACTGACTAACTTATCTTGGCTCCACGTTCTGCGATTCAAGAGAAGGCAAGGTTCATTGGCTTGCATTTTTAAGTCTTGCTTAATACGGCTTTCAGGCACAATTGCCTCTACAGTATGTTCTATCGCGCTGAGTGGGCAATTATTTGACAGGTATTGATTTGGAGTGATTTGTGTGAAGTCTTGATTTAAATAACTCGGGGCATATTGGCTATTCACCCAGCGGAGCTCCAATTGAATCGGCGTTTGGTCTTCATAGTGAATAATTTCACTGTAAAACACTGTCGTGCCTAGCATAACGCCGAGTTTTGTCGCAATGTTGTCATCTGCTTTTATGGCAATCTGTTTGAGCACTTTACTGCCATACTTTCGCCCTCTATCGCTGACTTCTTCGGCAATGTTTCGAATGTCTAGCAGGGGAGATTCTGACTTTTCACCAGGATCACACACGAACGTGCCTAAGCGTGGGCGACGTTGTAATCGGCCCTCATTAACTAAATCCCGAATTGCTTTGTTCACTGTCATTCTACTGACACCAAATTGCTCGGTAAGCTCAATCTCGGTGGCGATGCGATGACCAACTACCCACTCTCCAGCATCAATTTTATCCAGGATAAATTGTTTAATTTGAATGTAGAGTGGTGCAGACATAATGATTTCCCTTTATTTGACTATACAAATACTGCTTAATTTAGGTACAAATTGCAAACATTTCTCGACGAATGTACCGCTTAGTGACCGAACAATCCTATTGCAGAGCTGAATGACTCTTGCTGCTGAGCATTATTTGGATTGATGATTGAATTCAAACATTTTCTTGTGGTCTATTGCTTGCACAGCAGAAAACAATTGTGTAAACAAACGATTATTAGAAGAAAAGTCGCTAAAAAAGGAAAAGTATGTTTAAAAAATTGAAAGCATCACTGGGGATCGGCTCTGCAAAAGTAGATACCATTTTGGACGAAATGAGCGTGTTTCAAGGAGCGACGCTGAAAGGGCATGTTCATATCAAAGGCGGAGACGTCGAACAACAAATTGATGCTATTACGATTAAATTGAACACGGAAATGAAAGTCGAAGTGGATGATAGCGTAAGTTACCAAACCTTCACTATTGATCAATTGAAAGCAGTTGACCCTTTTGTGATTCAACCTAATGAAGAAAAGCAGGTTCCGTTTGAGCTAAAACTGCATGATGAAACGCCAATTACTGCGGTTAGCGCACTTAAGAATCAATGTCATGTTTGGGTCGAGACGACGTTAGATATTGATTTTGCGATTGACCCGCGTGACCGTGACTATATTGAAGTGAAACCACTACCAGTAGCATCTCGGGTTATTCAAGCGATCGAGCAAGCTGGCTTCACTATGGTTAAAGCCGATGTTGAAAAAGGCTTTTTGCGCGGTGGCTCGTTTGCCTCTCGCTCTGGTATTTATCAAGAGCTAGAGTTCCGTAACAGCGGCTTTATCTCATCAAAAGAAATTGAGCTCTCTTTTATTCTGGAAGGGCAGGTCATGCATTGTTTGGCAGAGATTGACCGTTCGCTCAGCTTGGCTGGTGACCAATATCGCTCGTTTACGTTGCCGATCAATGCAACCGATGCTCAAGTCGCTGCCGCAGTTGCACCAACGCTAAATCTATAGCTCTCATCAACTTGATGAAAATATGTACCGATATCCTATTGTGAAAGCGATATCGGTACTGTTATCCATGTTTCTTGCGTTCTCTACGGCTAAAAACTCAAGCGCTGAATTTTCCATTAGATATCGATAGCCTAACACCAGTTCATTAGAGGCATCAGCAAACTCTGTGGGCCCTTCTGTTGAGCCTTGATACCAATGATATTCCAACATCAGGTGATGGTTATCTTCTAAGGCATAACGGTACCCACCCGCAATGGCAATCGTATTATGTCGATAGGGCAGATCGAGCAAGGCACGGTCATCCGATCGAAAAGTCATGCCAATCATCGAATAAAATGCATGAGCATCACTTAAGTAGCTGTAGTTTAATTGGAAGCCTTGCTCGAAACTGCTACCTTGAAAAGTGCCGTGAGCCACATCGTTAAAATACAAACTGCCGCCAATCGATAGGCCGTGATGTTCATTTTGGAACACTTGATACTGTAAGTAAGTAGATAGGTTATTGGCCAGTGTTTGTCCTTCGAAATCATCTTCAAGCACATCATATTGCGGCATTGAAATGTAAAAACGATCTCTGTCTACTTTATCCCGCCCATTTTGTCCGATACCGAAAAGTTTATGGAAGCTTTTCGTCAGTCCATCTAAATGGTTGTCAGCGGCAAAGACCCATCGATAGTTGAGCTCCCACTGCCAACGATCGCTGACTTGCCATTTGTTGCCTAATTCGATTTGATTGTGGTAATAATCCAGTGCGTATTCATCAGTATGAGCCCAAACACTTGCCACGGTTCCTGAACCATAGGCTTCGACAAAACCAGAGGGCAGACTATGTCCTGAGCGCAGTATGTTAGTGTGACTAACCACTTGCATTGGGGATTGTGCGTAAGAACGCAGCGGGCCATATAAGTCATTTGATGCGAAGGCTTGTAAAGAACATATCGAGGTGCTTAGAAGCACCATAAAGCGCGATTTGAAATAGACCATGATGAATACCTACATACAAACTACTCTATAAAACAACTATATACCTAAATCGCACGTTGAGCTCTCGCCCAGCGTGTTAGGCTTTGTATCGGTTCACACGTAATAGGCGATATTGTAATTTGTTGTGTAAGTTCATTGAGGGGCAATTCCGTTGGTCCCTTAAAAGCATGATCAGATTGTCGTGACGGGTCTGCGGTTAAGTTCTTATGACAAAACAAAATCGCGCTTTGCATTCTAAATGTGAGCTAGGTACAATCCCATTTTCGATAACGGTCCGGTATTCGTGTTACCGAGAGGCCTTTATTGACTCTCAACTATTTTCAACAAATAGCTTCTAATTTGAATAACATGTGTTGCTTGGTGTGCAACACCACTGTAAAGGACATAGCATGCCTATTATTACTCTTCCTGACGGCAGTCAGCGTCAATTTGACAACCTAGTTTCTACTATGGAAGTTGCGCAATCGATCGGTCCTGGTCTTGCAAAAGCAACTATCGCTGGTCGTGTAAACGGTAACCGCGTTGATGCGTGTGATCTAATTGAAGAAGACGCAAGCCTTGAAATCATCACAGTTAAAGATGAAGTAGACGGTCTAGAAATCGTTCGTCACTCTTGTGCTCACCTTCTTGGTCACGCTCTTAAGCAGCTTTACCCTCAAGCTAAAATGGCGATCGGTCCAACCATCGACAATGGCTTCTACTACGATATCGACCTAGACGAATCTCTAACGCAAGAAGATCTTGAAAAGATTGAAAAGCGTATGAAAGAGCTAGCGAAAACCAAGTACGAAGTGGTTAAGAAAAAAGTAAGCTGGCAGGAAGCGCGTGATACGTTTGAATCACGTGGCGAACCATACAAAGTTGAAATCCTAGACGAAAACGTATCTCGCGATGATCGTCCAGGCCTTTACCACCATGAAGAATACATCGACATGTGTCGTGGTCCTCACGTTCCTAATATGAGCTTCTGTCAACACTTCACTTTGCTGAATGTTGCAGGTGCTTACTGGCGTGGTAACAGCGACAACAAAATGCTTCAACGTATCTACGGTACGGCTTTCCACGACAAGAAAGCACTGAAAGCGCACCTAACTCGCCTAGAAGAAGCGGCGAAGCGTGATCACCGTAAGATTGGTAAGCAACTAGACCTATTCCACATGCAGCAAGAAGCACCGGGTATGGTGTTCTGGCATCACAATGGTTGGTCTATCTTCCGTGATCTAGAAGTATTCATCCGCGCTAAGCTAGATGAGTACGGTTACCAAGAAGTGAAAGGTCCACTTATGATGGACCGTGTTCTTTGGGAACGCTCAGGTCACTGGGATAAATACGCTGATGCAATGTTCACAACTTCTTCTGAGAACCGTGAATACGCGATTAAGCCAATGAACTGTCCAGGTCACGTACAGATCTTCAACCAAGGTCTAAAATCGTACCGCGACCTACCGCTACGTATGGCTGAGTTTGGCTCATGTCACCGTAACGAACCATCTGGTGCACTACACGGTATTATGCGTGTACGTGGCTTTACTCAGGATGACGCTCACATTTTCTGTACTGAGAGCCAAATTCAAGAAGAAGTAACAAACTGTATCAAGATGGTGTACGATACGTACCAAACATTTGGTTTCGACAACATCGTAGTGAAACTGTCTACTCGTCCAGAGAAACGTGTAGGTTCAGATGAAATCTGGGATCAATCTGAAGAAGCATTGAAGCAGTCTCTTGAATCGATGGATATCCCATACGAAATTCAAGAAGGCGAGGGTGCGTTCTACGGCCCTAAGATTGAATTCACACTATACGATTGTCTAGACCGTGCGTGGCAGTGTGGTACTGTCCAGCTAGACTTCAACCTACCAGGTCGCCTAGGCGCTACTTATGTAGGTGAAAACAATGAACGTCTTGTACCGGTAATGATTCACCGTGCGATTCTAGGTTCACTAGAGCGCTTCATCGGTATCCTTATCGAAGAATATGCTGGTTTCTTCCCAACTTGGTTGGCGCCAGAACAAGCAGTTCTTATGAACATTACTGATAAACAGTCAGGTTATGTTCAAGAAATAGTACAAAAACTACAAAAAAGTGGAATTAGAGCTAAAGCGGACTTGAGAAATGAGAAGATTGGCTTTAAAATCCGCGAACATACTTTGAAGCGTGTACCGTATATGCTTGTTGTTGGTGACCAAGAAATGGAAGCTGGCGAAATTGCAGTGCGTACTCGTAAAGGTAAAGATCTTGGTAAATTTAAAGTGGATGATTTTATTGCATACATCCAAGACGAGATCTCTAGCCGTAAGCTCAATCTGGAGGAATAAGCTATTAAAGGCGGAAGACGTGGCCAACAGCCGGTAAAACAAAACCCGCACCGTATCAACGGTGAAATTCGTGGTATTCGTGAAGTTCGACTAACAGGCGCTGACGGTGAATCAGTTGGTGTTGTATCGATTCAAGAAGCCATTGCAGCTGCTGAAGAAGCTGGTATGGATCTCGTTGAGATCAGTCCTAACGCCGAGCCACCTGTTTGTCGTGTGATGGACTATGGTAAGTTCCTCTTCGAGAAGAGCAAAACTGCTAAAGAGCAGAAGAAGAAGCAAAAGCAGGTCCAGATCAAGGAAGTAAAATTCCGTCCTGGAACTGATATTGGAGACTATCAGGTAAAACTACGCAACCTGACGCGTTTCCTTGAAGAAGGCAACAAAGTGAAAGTAACAATTCGCTTCCGTGGCCGAGAGATGGCACACCAAGACATCGGTGTTGACGTTCTAAATCGTCTTAAGGAAGATACTGCAGAAATTGCTGTAGTTGAATCTTTCCCTAAGAAGATTGAAGGTCGCCAGATGATCATGGTGCTAGCCCCTAAAAAGAAGTAATTAACGGCTCATCAAGTAATTAAAACCTAGCCGCTTTCCTTTCGATAAAGGCATAACGGCTGGGTTTTGTTCGCCCTAATTACGTTGTTTATTAAACCTACTCAATGCGGAGTTATTCATCATGCCTAAGATGAAAACCAACAAAGGTGCTGCTAAGCGTTTTAAGAAAACTGCTGGTGGTATTAAGTACAAGCACGCTACAAAACGTCACATCCTGACTAAGCGTACTACTAAGAACAAGCGTCAACTACGTCCGAATGCAATCCTTCCAAAATGTGAAGTGGCTGCAGTAATCCGTATGTTGCCATACGCTTAATTCTTTTTAGTTATCAATCGTTTAGTTTAGGAGAAGCATAATGCCTCGCGTAAAACGTGGTGTACAAGCTCGTGCACGTCATAAGAAAGTTCTAAAACAAGCTAAAGGTTACTACGGTGCGCGTTCACGTGTTTACCGCGTAGCTTTCCAAGCAGTTACTAAAGCTGGTCAATACGCTTACCGTGACCGTCGCGCTAAGAAACGTCAATTCCGTCAACTATGGATTGCACGTATCAATGCGGCATCTCGTCAAAATGGTCTATCTTACAGCCGTTTCATCAACGGTCTTAAGAAAGCATCTATCGAGATCGACCGTAAGATCCTTGCGGACATCGCAGTATTCGACAAAGCTGCATTTGCAGTTCTAGTTGAAAAAGCGAAAGCTGCTCTTTAATTAGCAGTTTAGGATTAAGAGAAGGAGAGCATTAGCTCTCCTTTTTTATTGCTAAAATTTATACCCAAATGACTTTTAGCTTGGTTATTTAGAGTATTGTTTATCAGTCTTCTCAATTTATTGGTTAGCACCTTATGTTAGTTATAAGGTAGCTTGGGTATAAATTTTTACGTTTATAAGGGATTAAAAATGATCTACACAACGACCGAAAGCATTCCTGGCAAGCAGATCTCTGAAATCAGAGGGGTTGTAACTGGTAATGTTGTTCAATCAAAACATATTGGCCGTGACCTCATGGCGGGTATCAAGAGCATTGTTGGCGGCGAAATTCGTGGTTACACGGAAATGATGACCGACGCGCGTGATATTGCTATACAACGCATGGTGGCGGACGCTGAGTCTAAAGGTGCCGATGCAATTGTAGGGATTCGATTTACCACAAGCTCAATCGTAGATGGTTCTTCGGAAATTTTGGCATTTGGTACTGCGGTGAAATTAGCGAACTAGTCTACTTGAATAGCATTGCAAAAATGCCAATAGAGAGCGGTGAATTATTATGCATTTACCGTTCTGTTCCTTTTAGGTTAATTATTCTAGATTTTTGTAGAGCGAATAGGTTTATATTCTCAACTTTACGTTACTATTAAAATTAATCACGACAATTTAGAGTAATTGCTTTACTTTTATTTTGCATATTATTTTATATCTATAATGAAATTGAATTCATATTGAATTTTTCATTTGTTGTGTGAATTCTCCTTTCAGTATATTAATTCATGTTTTTCTTATAAAAATATGAACTTATACCTTGCCAAGCGGTTCTAAATTGTTACAAATACTATACAGCTGTAACATTGCCAAAAGGAATTGTAGATGAGAGATCTGACTCCCGAATACTTGCTAGCCGCATTACGCCAAGCGATTAAAACAAAAGGGCTAACATATCGAGAGCTATCTGAGAAAATGGGTATGCCACTGTCTACCTTTAAGAGACATCTTACAAGCACGAATCTCGCTTTAGATAAGTTGCTGGAATATTGTAGAGCGGTTGATTGCACGTTAGATGAACTACAAAAGCTCGCAAATCAATTGCAAGGTGAAGACGAGGATTACTTTAGTCGCACACAGGATGAAGTATTCTTTCAATTCCCTCACCTTTACGACTTTTATCGTGAATTGAGAATGTTACGAGGTAAAGACGGCTATTCTATTTTAAAGAAAAAGTATGACTTGTCTGAGCAGAGCATGTCCGATTACTTAAAAGCATTAGAGTTGTTGGATCTCGTTTACGTTGATGAAGATAAAAATATAACGCTGCACGGACCTTTATATTATAGCTATGCAGAGAACTCCAAGCTCAACGACAAATATACCGAAATCATAAAAGAGCAGACGACTACCCACGATAAGTGTGTTCGCGTTGCTTTGGCGCGTATGAAAATTACCGAAGAACAGCTTTTGTTACTGGAAGATCAAGTCGCAAAGACCGTCATCGATTTTCATTCCAAAAATGTTGTAGCAGAGAACTTTAATGTCTCTGATTTTACTAATATTGTTCTACTTGCTGGGCCACATCAGCCAGTCACATTCTCTGACGGCATTATTGAGACAGAGGGGCGATTTATTGATGATATTCGTTATGCCATCGCAGCTGCAGGTGATAAGCCAAGCCTATCTATATAGATTTTGAGCCTTTTTTGAAGAGAGTTTCTGAAAGGGCGTTGCAAAAGAAAAAGCCTAAGACAGCAAATACTTTGTAAGTAGGGCATTCAGCGGTGTTTGCTCTTAATTCAGACTTAAAGTGTTTTGGGCTTATTTCGAATAATACCTGTTCAGCATCTACTTTCGTTATTTTTAACATGCTGATTTCCTTCGTTGTTCCTCCCAAAGCCTCTCTCGCTTCCTCTACAAAGAAACCATTCTCGTTGAACCAAGCATCCTGTAGCTACTTGGGTATGCATAATTGGTGGCTATTTATCTTCTAATTATAAATTCATACTTGAAATGTTTGTTTTTTGATCTATTATGACGAAGTGTCATTTGTGACGGTTCGTCAACTTTAGTTACGTTCCTGTATTAAAGAATCGTGTTACAATTATTGGGAGTGTGTTGGTATACGGATCAAAGGATTATGTTTAACTTTCGCTGTAAAAAATATAGCAAGCAAGACGGATGTCGTGTGTCTTCAGGGCTAACAAAAAAGCAACAGGCGATTGCTGATCGTGAGATAGAGCTTATTCAATTGGCTAAGTCTTTAGTTCAAGAGCAAGGCTTTGCCAACTTAACGATGGACAAGCTTACAGCGTCAAGCCCTTATTCTAAAGGGACGATCTACAATCATTTTTGCAGCAAAGAAGATGTGATTCTTGCGCTTTGTATTCATTCGCTGAAAAGCGAAGCAATATTTTTCGAACGTACCGCCAAATTTAATGGCAATACCAGAGAAAAAATCATTGCGATGCATGTAGGTTATCGTATTTACGCTCGTATGGAGCCAGTACTATCAACCTGTGCGATTGTTGCAAAGACGCCTTGGGTTCTAGAGAAGGCTTCGCCTAAACGTGTGAATGAACTGAATAACTTGGAAGAACAAGTAATAGATGGTGCTGATGCGCTGGTGAACAATGCGGTAGAATGTGGTGATCTTAAGTTTTCTCCCGCAATTGGTTCTGATGCTATTGTATTCGCCAACTGGTCTATTGCATTCGGTTCAAACGCTTTGGCGCAAAATGCATCGAACAGTCGATGTATTCAGCGAATTCAGGACCCATTCTCAGTACTGCACAACGCGAATATGTTACTTGATGGTTTAGGTTGGTCGCCTTTATCTACAGAATGGGACTACCGTAAAACCTGGCGTCGAGTGGAGCAGGAGTTATTTAGTGAAGAGCTTGCTTATTTAGAGTCAGTGAATCGCTAATAAACTGGAAAGGCCAATCTGACGTTATGGTTGGCTTTTTTATCGCACTATTGTGACGAATCGTCATTAAATCTCGAGGGTTGGCGTTCAGCCAATGATCACGAGAAGCATAGGAAGTTACTAAAAACTGACTTATGTAGCCAAATTCATTCGATCTAAAGTTTGCATGTCGAGTTTGTCTGGTTATTTACAGCATTTGCTGTTTTTTTAGTTTTTAAATTTGACGAAACGTCACAAAAGGAGAGTGTGATGCCACATCACAACGTTCAACAATACGCCCGTTCAGGGTGGGGTAAGCTACCAACGAATTACAGTGTATTGGTGATGCTTGCTACCGTTTTATTGATTGTCATAGCAACTATTGGAGGAAAAAATCTTTACTTTAGAGGAGATTACGACATCTTCTTTGATGGAACAAATGAGCAGTTACTTGCGTTTGATGAAATTCAAACCACCTTTGCAAAATCTGACAGTCTTGCTTTGGTTATAGCGCCAAAGAGCGGCACTGTTTTTACTCCTAGCACATTATCTCTTATTCAGCAGATCACTGACGAGGCGTGGCAAGTTCCATACTCCACCCGCGTTGATTCCCTCGCCAACTACCAGCATACCGAAGCGTTTGAAGATGATCTTCTTGTCGAAGACTTACTGTATAGCGAATATGAATTGACACCTCAACGAATAGAGAAAGTCAAAAGTATTGCGTTGAGTGAGCCGGTTTTGAAAAGTTCACTGATTTCTGAAAAAGGAGATGTCACGGTCGTAAACATTACGGTCCAACTCCCTGAAATAGATAAAACTGCTGAAGTACAAGAGGTGGTTGCTTACATAAACGGAATGATTGAACGTTATCAGCAAGTGTACCCAGACACGGAATTCCACAAGGCTGGTATTATTGCAATGAACTACGCGTTTATGACCGCAGCCCAAGATGATAGCGCAACATTAGTGCCTACTATGTTACTAGTGATATTGGTGTTTCTGACCATCATGTTGCGCTCATTGCTTAGCGTCATCGCGACGCTCATCGTTATTATCGGCTCGGTTATGGTTACAATGGGCTTGTCAGGATGGGCTGGTATGTTCTTAAGCACGGCGACCGTTAATGTGCCTACCTTGGTGATGACGCTTGCCGTCGCAGACTGTGTACACATCATCGCGACAATGCGTCAGTCTATGCAAAACGGCTTTAGTAAAGCCCACTCTATTGAGCGAAGTATTGCGCTCAATTTCATGCCTATCTTGATTACCTCCATTACCACCGCGATCGGCTTTTTAATGATGAATATGTCGGATTCTCCAATCCTGAGAGATTTCGGCAACCTATCAGCCCTTGGCGTCATGGTTGCTTGTTTCCTTTCCATCACGTTACTTCCCGCCTTGCTTAATATCCTTCCGGTTACGGTGAAGTCGGATACTTCTGATGAAAGAAAGCACTTTATGGATCATTTAGGAGATTTCGTGGTGTCAAAGCGACATGCGTTATTGCCGTTGTCGGTGCTTGTTATTGTCGCGAGTGCGAGCTTGATTCCGCTGAACAAAGTCAATGATGAATCCGTCGAGTACTTTGGCCATAGCAATGAATTTCGCCGAGCGGCTGATTTTATGGAAGAGCGAATCAGTGGCATGGCGAACATCAGTATCGCGATAAAAACCAACGAATCGCAGGGCATTGCCGATCCTAATTTTCTCAATTCCGTGGGTAAATTTACTGACTGGCTAAGGTTGCAGCCAGAAATGGACCATGTTGCGACCTTGAGCGATGTTTATAAGCGCCTAAACAAGAACATGCATGGAGATGATCAGGCTTATTACTCGCTCCCTCAAGAAAGAGAATTAGCGGCTCAATATCTGCTGCTTTATGAAATGTCACTACCGTATGGTTTAGATTTGAACAACCAAATCAATGTAGATAAGTCGTCGATCAAGATGGTTCTCACCGTGGAGAACTTGGGCAGCGTCGAGCTTGTTGATTTGGAAAATCGCATTTACCAATGGTTTAACGAAAACGCGCCTCAATATGATGTTGTTGCGTCTAGTCCTTCATTGATGTTTGCGCATATTGGTGAAACGAATATGGCCAGCATGCTGTCAACCTTGCCCATTACTCTTGTCTTAATCTCTGCATTACTGATCTTTGCCTTGCGTTCGTTCAAGCTTGGCTTAATTAGTCTTGTCCCGAATATTGCTCCTGCGCTTATTGGTTTTGGTATTTGGGCGCTGGTTTCTGGCGAGATTAACTTGGGATTGTCTGTCGTTGTGACATTAACGCTTGGTGTTGTTGTCGATGACGCCGTTCACTTTCTTTCTAAATATCAACACGCTCGTAAAGATGGCCACAGTGCGGAGCAAGCGGTTCGCTACGCCTTTCGTACCGTGGGGCGCGCTCTCTGGATTACGACGGTCGTGCTTGTTGCTGGTTTCTCTGTTCTGGCGATGTCGAGCTTCCGTTTAAATGCCGATATGGGACAGTTGAGTGCCATTGTCATCTTTATTGCCCTTGTTGTGGATTTCATCTTTCTACCGACTCTACTGATGTTGTTTGACAAAGGCGTCTACGTCGAGGTGGACCGCCGAAACAAGCTTAAATCAACTGACTCTCAAACCACGGCTGTTACTCAGTCATAACGAATCAAAGGATTGAACATGAATTTACTAAAAAATGCCTTAAAAGTATCTGCACTTTCTGTCTCGCTTTTTATGAGTCATGCGGTGTTAGCGGATCAAGCGAAAGGATTAGAGATTGCTCAAGAGCGCAAAGCCCGTGATGAAGGGTGGGGGGATTCTGTTGCTACGATGCAAATGATTCTGCGAAACGCGCAAGGAGAAAGCAGCACACGTTTAATGCGCTTACAATCACTTGAAGTTGATGGCGATGGTGACAAAGGGCTCACGATATTTGATGAACCGAGAGATGTAAAAGGCACGGCGTTTCTCAACCATTCTCATACGGTGGGTGCCGATGACCAATGGCTTTACCTTCCTGCACTGAAACGTGTGAAACGTATTTCCTCGCGTAACAAATCAGGTCCTTTTATGGGCAGTGAATTCGCGTATGAGGATCTCAGTTCCTTTGAGATTGAAAAATACCGTTTCAACTACCTAAAAGATGACAGCATAAACGGGCAAGATGTTTTCGTCGTAGAGCAAATTCCGACCGATAAGAACTCAGGTTATACCAAGCAAACGGTGTGGTTAGATAAAGCGCATTATCGTCCACTTAAAGTTGAGTTTTACGACCGCAAAGGCTCTTTGTTAAAAACGCTTTCTTTTTCCGATTACAAGCAATATCTCAACCAATATTGGCGAGCGCACACTATGGCGATGACAAACCATCAAACAGGAAAAAGTACTGAGCTAACGACTAGCGAAATGCGTTTTAACACTGGATTACAAGACAATGACTTTCATAAGAATGTGTTGAAGCGAGTGAGGTAGTGGAGGAAAAATGAAGCGATTAAATGTTGGGTTGTTGCTTAGTGCAGCAGCCTTTTTTTACTCGATGCCTCTGACTGCCGTCGAGCTCGCAGGACAAGTCAATATTGAGCATCGTCAGTTTTTTAAAACGGGCTCTCAGGGTCAGAGCAAAGCGCAAACGTCATTGGTTTTGCAGCCAGAATTTTACTGGGAGATGCAAAATGGTGATGCAAACTTTACTTTCACACCTTTCTATCGTCTGGATGGTCTAGACGATGAACGAAGTCATGGCGACATACGAGAGGCACTTTATCTGACTTATTGGGATGATTATGAGCTTCGAGTTGGGATTAGTAAGGTCTTTTGGGGAGTGACTGAATCAGCCCATTTAGTTGATGTAGTAAACCAAACAGATGCCATTGAAGCCGTCGATGGTGAAGATAAACTCGGTCAGCCGATGTTACATTTTACCTCTTTCAAAGACTGGGGCACCGTCCACGCAATGTTGTTACCTTACTTTAGGGAACGAACGTTTGCGGGTACAGATGGCCGCTTGCGAACCGAACCCGTTGTCTCTGATGATGCTATCTATGAATCAAGCACAGAAGAGAAGCACGTAGATGTGGCTTTTCGATATTCGAAAATGCTTGGCGATTGGGACGTAGGCCTAAGCTATTTATATGGAACAAACCGGGATCCTTACTTTCGTTTAGAGTACGGAGAATTAAAGCCTTACTACGCTCTGATGAGTCATGTCGGTCTGGATGTGCAAGGAATCGTTGGCGATTGGTTATGGAAACTGGAAAGTATTTATCGAGATAGTGCTGATAATCATGTCGGTCTTGTGACGGGCTTTGAGTATACCTTCGTCGGTGCATTTGACACGGTTTGGGATGTGGGGGTTATTGGTGAGTACCTCTATGACAGTCGTGGGAACAACGCACAAACTATCGGTCAAAATGATGTGTTTGCAGGTATTCGTTGGGCGCTCAATGATGAGGACGGAACGGAAGTATTGACGGGAATTACGAAGGATTTAGATAACGATGATGTTTACAATGCTAAGTTAGAAGCATCGAGCCGAATATCGAATCACGTTAAGTGGCAAATTGATGCTTGGTTGTTTAAAAATGAAACACCAAATGATTTGCTCTACTTCGCTAGAGATGACGATTTTATCGAGCTATCTATTCAATACTATTTCTAAAACAAAAGGGCACAACTAAACGGCAGATTAACTAAAGATGACATTTTTGACGTTTTTGTGCTCTTTTTATTCAATAACCTCTTCTTTTCGTAATTCAATTTGGCATTGGTGCCCGGTTTGGCTACTATGTACAGCTATCAAAAAACCAATCACTCCCTTATGGACACTACCTACAGGTAGATGAGGAAACGATGCAACATCTAGAAGAGATCATTGCTAGCGCGAGCACTGCAATTGAAGCTGCCGAATCGCTAGTCGCACTTGATGAAGTGCGTGTTCAGTATCTGGGTAAAAAAGGTGAGCTAACTGCTCAACTTCAAAGCCTAGGCAAACTACCACCAGAAGAACGCCGTGAAGCTGGTCAAGAGATCAATAAAGCGAAAGGCGTAGTTCAGCAAGCTATCGCAGCTCGTAAAGATGCACTACAACGTGCTGAGCTTGAAGCGAAACTAGCAGCAGAAACAATCGACGTAACACTACCAGGTCGTCGTATTGAAAACGGTGGTTTACACCCAGTAACTCGTACTGTAGAGCGTATTGAGAAGTTCTTTGGCGAACTTGGTTTTAACACCGAGGCTGGCCCAGAGATCGAAGATGCATTCCACAACTTCGATGCGCTAAACATCGCAGCTGATCACCCAGCGCGTACTGACCACGATACTTTCTTCTTCAACCCAGATTTGATGCTTCGTACTCACACGTCAGGCGTACAGATCCGTACGATGGAAAATGGTAAACCACCATTCCGTTTCATCGCACCAGGCCGTGTATACCGTAACGACTACGACCAAACGCACACGCCAATGTTCCACCAAGTGGAAGGCATGCTGGTTGATGAGAACGTAAACTTTGCTCAGCTGAAAGGCATCCTGCACGATTTCCTATGTAACTTCTTCGAAGAAGAAGTAGAAGTACGTTTCCGTCCATCTTACTTCCCATTCACTGAGCCTTCAGCTGAAGTAGACGTGAAAGGCAAAAACGGTAAATGGTTAGAAGTGCTAGGCTGCGGTATGGTTCACCCGAACGTGCTACGTAGCGTAGGTATCGATCCTGAAAAATACTCTGGTTTCGCATTCGGTATGGGTGTTGAGCGTCTAACAATGCTTCGTTACGGCGTGAACGACCTACGTGCGTTCTTCGAGAACGATCTTCGTTTCCTAAAACAGTTCAAGTAATCCAGAGGGTTCATCAACATGAAATTCAGCGAATCATGGCTTCGTGAGTGGGTAAACCCTGCGGTTACTACTGACGAGCTAACTCACCAAATTACAATGGCCGGTCTAGAGGTAGACGACGTTCTACCTGTTGCAGGGTCTTTTACTGGCGTTAAAGTCGGTCACGTTGTTGAATGTGGTCAACACCCAGATGCAGACAAACTGCGCGTAACTAAAGTTGACGTGGGTGAAGAAGAGCTTCTAGACATTGTTTGTGGCGCACCTAACTGTCGCCAAGGTCTGAAAGTAGCAGTAGCAACAGTTGGTGCTGTTCTTCCAGGTGATTTCAAAATCAAAAAAGCGAAACTACGTGGCCAGCCATCTCACGGCATGCTTTGTTCATTCACTGAACTAGGTATCGACGTTGAGTCAGACGGTATCATGGAACTAGCAGAAGACGCAGTAGTCGGTACTGATTTCCGTGAATTCCTAGGTCTAGACGACGTAACAGTAGACGTAGACTTAACAGCAAACCGCGCTGACTGTTTCAGCATTCGTGGTCTAGCTCGTGAAGTTGGCGTACTAAACCGTGCTGACGTGACTGAGCCATCAGTAGAAGCAGTTGCCCCTTCAATCGACGATAAAGTGTCTATCGAAGTGAAAGCGCCAGCTGCGTGTCCTCGTTACCTAGGTCGTGTTATTAAGAACGTAAACGTTCAAGCTGAAACGCCACTATGGATGCAAGAGAAACTGCGTCGTTGTGGTATTCGCTCTATCGACCCTGTAGTAGACATCACTAACTACGTTCTTCTAGAGCAAGGCCAACCAATGCACGCATTCGATCTAGCGAAGATCGAAGGTGGCATCGTAGTTCGTATGGCTGAGCAAGGTGAGAAGATAACGCTTCTTGACGGCAACGAAGCAGAACTAAACGCAGATACACTAGTAGTTGCTGACCACAACAAAGCACTTGCAATCGCAGGTATCTTTGGTGGTGAAGAGTCTGGTGTAACAACTGAGACTAAAGACGTTCTACTAGAGTGTGCATTCTTTGCACCTGACCACATCCGTGGCCGCGCACGTAGTTACGGTCTTCACACTGATTCTTCAATGCGTTTCGAGCGTGGTGTGGATTACGCACTACAAGTGAGCGCAATGGAGCGTGCAACTCAGCTTCTTGTTGAGATCTGTGGCGGTGAAGTAGCACCTGTTGTTGCAGTAGAGTCTGAAGCAGACCTACCTAAGCCAAACAAAGTTGCTCTACGTCGTACTAAGCTAGACAACCTGCTAGGTCACCACATTGCAGATAGCGACGTAGTAGAAATCCTAGAGCGTCTAGGTTTGACTGTTGAAGCTTCAGAAGAAGGTTGGATGGCAGTAGCGCCAACATGGCGTTTCGATATCGCTATCGAGCAAGACCTGATTGAAGAAGTTGGCCGTATCTACGGTTATGACAACATTCCTAACCAACACCCAGCAGCAGCACTTAAGATGCACAACCACGTTGAAGCGGATCTTCCACTGAAACGCGTTCGTGATCTTCTTGTTGACCGTGGTTACCACGAAGCAATTACATACAGCTTCGTTGAGCCTGAGCAACAAAAGCTAGTTGTACCTGGTGTTGAGCCTCTAGTGCTTCCAAACCCAATTTCTGCAGACATGTCAGCAATGCGTCTTGGTCTTATCCAAGGTCTGCTGAACACGGTTGTTCACAACCAGAAGCGTCAACAGCCACGCGTTCGTCTATTCGAATACGGCCTACGTTTCATCCCATGTGAAACTGCAGAAAACGGCATGCGCCAAGAGCCTATGCTTGCAGGTGTTATTGCTGGTACTCGCGGTGAAGAACATTGGGATATCGAAACTAACACGGTTGATTTCTTCGACCTTAAGGGCGATCTAGAAGCGATTCTAGAGCTATCTGCGAACGAAAAAGCGTACTCTTTCGCTGCACTGTCACCTGAAAGCAAAAAAGCTAACCCAGCACTTCACCCAGGTCAATCTGCGGCAATCATCGTAGATGGCAAAGAAGTGGGTGTGATCGGTACCGTTCACCCTGAGCTTGAGCGTAAGTTCGGTCTAAATGGTCGTACTATCGTATTCGAAATCGAATGGTCTGCAATTAACAGCAAAGTGATCCCAGAAGCGGTAGCACTTTCTAAATTCCCTTCAAACCGTCGTGATATCGCGGTAGTAGTGGATGAAGCTGTTGCATCTGGTGACATCGTTAACGCTTGTCTAGAGCAAGGTGGCGAGTTCCTTAAAGATGCGAAACTGTTCGACGTTTACGTAGGTAAAGGCGTTGAAGATGGTAAGAAGAGCCTAGCAATCGCTCTGACTCTACAGTCACTTGAGCGTACGCTTGAAGATGCAGATATCGCGGGTGCGGTTGACGCTATCGTTGCTCACGTTTCTGAGAAGTTTGGTGCGTCTCTACGTGACTAATCTCGCGTAACGCATCTTCTTAAGAAATGAAAACCCTGCCAGCTCGGCAGGGTTTTTTATTTTTAGGATTACCTTATCGTTGTTCAAGTTCCTTACTGCTCGCACCACCCCTCATTACTTTAAAATACTAGACCAAACTAGGGATGGCCCTTACCCGAGATTAGGAACGTATTGTTTTTCAGCTAATACACGCTAACGATAGCTTGTTGGCGGTTAGGCAGCGAGTGAGAGGGTATAGCTAAGCAGAAGAGGTAGCGTAAGAATGCTGAAAAAGTTGCTAAATAGTACCATTGACGCCACTTTCATGGGTTCTATATTCAGCCTTTCCGCAAATAGGTAATTCATGACGGCTGGCGGCAGCATTGTGAAGAGCACCATCATTTGCAATTGCATCGTTGGAAGGGGAATTAACCAATAAATAAGTGCAAAAGCGACAGCACCAGTTGCCAGTGACTGCACGGTACACAACACACCAATCTTTAAACCGTCCAACCTTAAATGACACATTTGTGCCCCCAGAGATAAAAGCATCACGGGTACGGCCGCTTGCCCAAGTAGAGCCGTGGCTTCGTATAAAGGCGCCCATGCACCCACATTTGACACGTTGAGAAACAGAGCCAACGACGCTGCTAAAAAGATTGGCATCTTGACTATTTGCTTAAAAGGGTTGCCATGACTAAGCAGCATTACGCCTAAGCTGATATGCAAGCATGCTGACACGACAAATAAAAGCACTGCTGACGACAGCGCAATTTCTCCAAACGTATAGGTAAACAAAGGAATAGCTAGATTTCCGCTATTGCGAAACATATGTGGTGGCGCCCAGGTTTTAAACGAGAGTGACGTCCATCGACATACCGGGATCATGAGTAGTGCGGGAATTAAAACCGCGACAATTGCCGCCAAAAGAAGCGGCCCCTGATTTGAATCGAGCGGCATGCTAACGAGTGACGAAAATACCAGTGCTGGCGTAAATACCTCAATATTAATGCGGTTTATTGGGCGAAAGTCAGGCTTGATGTAACGACCGACCAAATAGCCAACTCCGACAAGAGCAAAAACAGGGAAAAGAATATTTATGATTTGATTAATCATGGTCGCCTAGAAGCAGTGTAAGAAGCTAATGAGGAAATACACGAACTTCCACATTATCAATCTTTATATATGGCGTCATCGTTAAACAGCGAGAAGCGTGGGTTTAATCAAGCTTTCTAAGCACAGTTGCAAAGTACAGGTGGTCATACCTTTTAATCTAATTGTTACGTATCGAGTTACATACAAATCACTGAATTTACGACAAGTTCTATGTCAAGTGTCTGTTAAATAACCAATATCTGATATTTTTATTAAATAGTGTTTAATGTTGATATTTAAACTACTTTTAGTTTTATAATCTGGATGTTTTTCCTGATAAAGATGAAACAAAAACAAAAATATCAAATTTCTGGTGTTTAACAATAATTTACGTAGTGCTATTCCTTTTGTTCGCCAAGAAAAAAGTTGGCGAAAATCATAAGCTTGTCATACACTTCCTGATGTAACCCCGATATGTTGTTGAATTGGTAGGGTAAAACTGCTCTGGCGCTACACTAACGTAGCATTGTTTAACATAGCTTTGAGGAAAGTTTTATGGCGCTCACAAAAGCCGAACTGGCAGAAAACCTGTTTGATAAATTAGGATTTAGTAAGCGGGACGCCAAGGAAACGGTGGAAGTGTTCTTTGAAGAGATTCGTAAGGCACTGGAAAGTGGCGAACAGGTAAAACTGTCAGGTTTTGGTAACTTTGATCTTCGTGACAAGAATGAACGACCTGGTCGTAACCCGAAAACTGGTGAAGATATTCCAATTACTGCTCGACGTGTAGTGACTTTTCGCCCGGGTCAGAAGTTAAAAGCTCGTGTAGAAAACCTGAAGAAAGTACAGTAAGCCGAATAAATGGATCACGCTAAGGCGTGGTCTTTTTTTGCGTAAAATTCGTGTGCATACAAATGAAAACCACCGCAATGCGGTGGTTTTTCTGTTTATGAGAGACGCTTAATGATATCGGTTACGCCGCTTCTAGATGCGTTGTTAAGTATGGTTGCCATGCTTGTTGGTACAAGTTCTTAGACTGTGTACGCATGTTGCGAATAGAGGCAAGCTCTATTTCGCTTAGCTCACGTTTTTCCAACATCGCTTGACGTTCTAGTTTCTGGATTTTTTCGTATAGGTCGTGTTCGGGACCGCTTTTTACATCTGCGATTGCTTTCAAGTGCAGTTGAACTTCGGCTACTAGGTTTGTTTTTGGTAAACGAACGAGCAAGTTCAAGTCTCTATATCCTGAAGGGCCAGGTTTTTTGAATCGATTTTTTACTTTCACAATCGTTGTTTCACGCTCTAACGTTTCATAAATGGAGACTAAACTCGCGACGTCTTCAGCTACAATCGTTGCACGTGCTAGGTCAGTAATACGTTCAACTTTCCCATCTAACTCTAAAGCTATCTTTTCTTCTGCTCGTTGTTTGGATTTCACGCCTGCGAAGTATGGCTGAGCGTCATTAAGAAGTGCGGTACTTTTACAGATAGTTTCAAGTTCAAATTGCGCTTGGTGAGCTTTGCTGTAAAGAATGTCGAAGTCAGAATATGGCTGAGTTGGTGTGGTGTCGATTGACTGAATGCCATATAAACCGCTAAGGCTGTGTTTAAAAAGTTTCGAACAAACTTCGTTTTGGCTGGTTGAACGATTTTGTTCGCCACTAGGCGCAGGGGTAATTGGAAGTGCGGCAAATGCCGGTGCACGGCTAAGTACCAAAAGCATCAATGCTGTAGTACGAAGAAATAAGCTCATTCACTCTCCTTAACTTGCTTGTACTTAGAAAATAGGGAACATAAAGGTCGCTAAGTTCGGCAAATCAGGTACTAACTTATAAATGGGGCCATTACGAAAGATTCCAAGGTTTCAGTTTTATCTTGAAGTAGAATCGTGCGTTAGATCACCATTTCTCTTTTCTTTATTCTGATTATCAGATAGAGGCGCGTCTCCTATGAGACCGATTACATCCTATCACCGCAGTATTAACCAAAGATGAACGGCATAGACAAATTGAAAAAAAACGTTAGTCTTACCTCTCAAAATGAAAACAGCCGACAAGTAGAAAGTAAAATGAGAGACCAAGAATTTTGGCATAACAAATGGGCCAGCAATCAGATCGGATTTCACTTGGAAGATGTAAACCCGCTATTACCAGTATATTGGAAACACACTAATCCAAAGCGTGAAGATAAAGTGTTAGTTCCTTTATGTGGAAAGTCAGAAGACTTGATTTGGCTAGCGATGAAGCATGATTCGGTTGAAGGTGTTGAGCTAAGCCATATTGCTGTGCGTGCCTTTTTTGCTGAACATTTTTACACGCCAACGGTAACGCCTCTTAATGGCAAGCACGAGCTTTATCAATTTGATGAGCTCTCTATTTATACTGGGGACTTTTTCACTGCACCACTATCTCAAGCCGATATCATTTATGATCGCGCCGCGTTGGTTGCTTTACCGCAAGATATGCGAGAGGAGTATGTAGAGCGTCTCAAGCAACTGCTGAACCCAGGCGGTCGTATTTTGCTTGTTACACTCAACTATCCTCAAGAAGAGATGGCGGGGCCTCCATTTAGCGTGCCGGTCGAAGAGATTGAGCAGTTATTTTCAGGTTACAAAGTTACTTGTTTGAACGTAGATGAAGCTGACGAGAATCATCCTAAAATTGTGAAAAAAGGCTTAAGTCGCTTCTCTGAAGAAGTGTACTTAATCGAGAGTGAATAGGCTCTCTTCGGTTTGGAACACGAAATAGCGCAGCAATTTGAGCTGCGCTATTTTTGTATGAGTGGTTCGTATTTAATAAATGATATTCACTTTTGAAGCACTTTCAACAGCATCTTGAACGGCTTCTTCGGTGGTTTTTCGTCGCGTAAGGACAACACCTAAACGGCGGCGGCCATCGATTTCTGGCTTACCGAATAGACGAACTTGTGTTTGAGGTTGAGCTAAAGCTTTGCTTAGGTTTTCAAAGCGAATGTTTGTGGAAGTTCCTTGTCCAAGAATAACAGCAGACGCAGATGGGCCATATTGCACAATATTATTAATTGGCATTCCGGTAAACGCGCGCACGTGGAGAGCAAACTCAGACATTTCCTGCGAAATCATTGTAACCATACCCGTATCGTGAGGGCGAGGAGAGACCTCATTGAAAATGACTTTATCGCCTTTGACAAACAGCTCTACACCAAAGATGCCGTAGCCACCGAGCGCGTTTACCACTTTCTCAGCCGTGTATTCAGCTGCTTTTACTGCGTTTTCTGACATAGCTTGCGGTTGCCATGATTCGCGGTAGTCGCCATCTTCCTGACGATGACCAATTGGAGCACAGAAATGCACACCGTCAACGGCTCTGATGGTCAATAAAGTGATTTCGTAATCGAAGTCGATAAAACCTTCCACGATAACGCGACCTGCACCCGTACGTCCGCCTTCCTGAGCGTAATCCCATGCTTTTGTAACGTCGTCTTCGGTCTTGATAACACTTTGCCCTTTACCGGAAGAGCTCATCACTGGCTTCACCACGCACGGAATACCCACATGTTCAACCGCGGCTTTGAAGTCTTCAAAGTTATCTGCAAAACGATAAGGTGAAGTCGTCAATTCCAGTTCTTCTGCTGCCAAACGTCGGATACCTTCACGATTCATTGTTAGCCTGGTTGCCTTAGCGGTTGGAACAACATTCAGTCCTTTTTCTTCAAGCTCTACCAGTTTGCCGGTTGCGATGGCTTCAATTTCTGGTACGACGTAAGTAGGTTGTTCCTTCGTAATAACTTCTTCTAAGGCGTTCCCATCTAACATGTCGATAACATAACTACGGTGAGCGACTTGCATCGCTGGAGCATTGGCATAGCGATCACAAGCAATCACTTCTAAACCAAGTCTCTGGCATTCAATGGCGACTTCTTTACCGAGTTCGCCAGAGCCTAAAAGTAATACACGGGTAGCATTTGCGCTAGTTGCAGTGCCAAACATAGTGTTCCCTTACAAAATAGAGTGATGAGACAGAAATTGCAGGAGATCATACTGAAGTTTTATGACAAAGCAAACGTTTGCTTTTGGTTTTTAGGTAATAAAAAAGCTCTACATGTTGTAGAGCTTTTTGTTGAATTTGTCGTTTATACGTTGACAAAACTAAGCGGAATATCTGGATTCAACGCTTCCAACGTTGATTGCGTATCGGCTAAATGACTGATCTTACCTTCTGAGTTCTCTACCAATGCAGCGGCTTTGATGCTGTCAAAGGTTTCACCCGCAAGTAAAACTTGGATTAGCGCAACTTGTAGCGGTGGCAAGCTAGGATTAAACGCTGCATTTTCTGCATAAGCGCCTTGGAATACACGACCGCTAGTCATCTCTAATGCTAAACCACTCAAGTTGTTGGTGTATGGAGAGTGGCTCATGTTCATCGCTTCAACTGCAGTTTGGATGAGTGCGTCTTCATCATCACATGAGAATTGGTGTTTAACTTCTGCCATTAAGCCGGACTCGATACCGAGATCATTTGGTCCAAAGGCTTCAGGCAGGTATTCATGAAGTGACTTTTCTTCGCGTTCTGGGAGCTGGATTTTAAGCTCGTTTGCGGTAGATAACTCATTCATGAACTGGCGGCAGTGACCACATGGGCTGAAGTTGATAGTGATATCCTTAACACCACGTTCGCCTTTCATCCAAGCATGGCTAATCGCAGACTGCTCTGCGTGAACCGTTTGACCCAACTGTACACCAAAGAATTCCATGTTGGCACCGAAGTAAAGGCGACCTGAAAGACCACGAACGATAGCGCCGACATAAAAGTCAGAAAGGGGAGCATAGGAGTACGCTGCGGCAAAAGGAAGTAGCGCAACACGAAGCTCTTTGTCTGATAGACCGGTAGCTGAAAGCAACTGCTCAAATTGTTGAACTGAAAGCGTAGCATCAAAATCATCAGCTTGGATGATAGGAGCAAGTTGTTTGGAAAGTGCTTCTGGAGCGCCTGCTAGCGCCTGTTCAATGCGACTTTTCATGTTGAATCCTTGTTATTGCATGGACAGTTATTCTATGTGAAAGATAGAAATGTTCCGTGCGTTAGATCACGATAAGTAATGCAATTGATAATTCTGTTACATAATTAGAGTGAGCTCACACATGTATTCGATTGCACAGGTGTGAAGCGTTATCTCCGTCTCACAATTAACCATATCAGTATATATTCATATGACCAAGGAGCAGGAGTATGTTACTAACGCGACTTTTACCGCTACGCTACTTTATACCTACGTAATCTAGAGCGAGTGGTAGCACCTAGAATGCTCATGCTATGAATGTATATCTCAGTCAAGTCCCTTCACGATATTACTGGGTGAGTTTGATAGATAAGATAGGGTTTTGAAAAGGGATAAGTAAGAAACGGAAAGGCTACGGCCTGCCGGAAGGAGGGCAGACCGAGAGCGCTTAACTATTGATATAGCCAGACCGCCAAAGCAAAAAAACTTGGAGCCAAAATAGAAGTTATGATCCCACATAAAACCAATGCGAGTGATGAGAACGCGGCATCTATGGGCTGTTTCTCTGCACAAGTAGCGGTGCCTAAGGCATGAGAGACTGTACCCATTGTCAGACCACGTGCAATCGGGTGTTTAATTCCAATTAAGTTGTAAATTGGGTATGCCAAAATCGCGCCCAATAAACCAACAATCAGAACCAAGATCGCCGCAACGGCAGCTTCACCACCGAGGTGACTCGAAATTTCCATTGCTATTGGCGTAGTGACGGATTTACCCACTAGACTTGCGATTAAACTGATATCTGCTTTGAAAGCGACTGCGATCAAGGTGGTTGTCATCATCGACATCACACTGCCTACTGTGCAAGCAAAAGTGATGATTCGCCAGTTTGCTTTAATCTGTGGTAGTTGTTCATATAGCGGGTAAGCCAGAGCAACTACGGCTGGTTGAAGTAAAAAACTGATCCCTTCGTTATCCGCATAATACGTTTCAAACGGTACATTTAAGTAAGTAAGCAAAGGAATGAGCACTGCAATACTGATCAGCAAAGGATTTGCTAGAGGATTATTCACTTTGATTGCGATTTGGCGCGCGACAAGAAAAACCGCAATGGTAACAACTAACCACATATCAGTGCTTCTCCTTTAGCAAGTAGTCCAGCAGCCAAGCGAGGCTGACTAGTACAATGAGTGAGCCTCCAACTGCGCTAGCAATGATAGGGAGGGCATTAGCGAGTAGCATATCGAAATGTTGCATTAATCCCACGCTAATAGGAACGAACAACAAAATCATGTAGCGGATAAATAGCGTGGCGCCCGGTTTGACCCAATCGACCTTTACAAGCCCAAGAGTCATAGAGAAAAACAGTACGAGCATACCGATGACACTTCCTGGGACGGAAACGCCAGTGAACTTTTGAATGGTAATTCCGATGCCAAGTGCCCCCATGATGAGGAAGATTGAAATGAGCAGTTGGATCAGTTGTAAGAATCGTTCTTTAATCATTTTGACAGTATATAAACAACAAGCACACCATAAGGTGCGCTTGTATTAGGAGGAGTTAAGAAGCTAAGCTCTCTACATAACGGTACACGGATTTTAATATCGCAATCTTCTTTTCGTCACTTTCATGTTCGTGAACTAAGTTTTCTAAATTCAGCATGTACTCTTCAATTTGGCTTTCAAACACTTCTCGACAGTGTAATGCCCAGCGTCTTTGTTCTTGCTCGTCTAATGTGCCTGGGAAGTTACGCGCACGATAGCGGAACAATAGAGGTTTAATGCGCTTGTCATCAAATTCAATGTCTAATGCAGCAAGATTATTCGGATCGGTTTCGCGAATGATATCCATAGCTGCGCGATCGGCTGGAGAAAAGAACCCGTCGTAAAGTTGTGTATCGACGTCATCACTTTTATCGAATTTGCGCTCGACTGAAAAGAGGCTAATCAGCTTTTCTCTAATTTCAGGATGTTGGCGCAACAAAGCGAGATTGGCGAGACATTGTTGGCGATCAATGCCAATAGACTCTGCATTTTCAGCCGTTAACGTTTTTGCAGGGGCGAGAATAGGGCATTTGTTCAAATGAACTAGTTTAACTGGCACTGGTAGCAATTCACCAAGATCTTCGCGCTTCGTGTAGAGTCTTTCGTGCAGCTCTTCTGCGGATAGCTCAAGAATAGGTTGAGGGTCTTTCGCTAAATCGATGGTGATAACGGCGTTATTATTGGTTGGATGCCAAGCAACAGGCACAATCCAGCTAGTGTACTGGCATTCGCGCCCTAGCATGCCTGAAACGTGCATCAACGGTGTCATGTTGACGATGTCGACTAAATCATTGAGCTTGCGCTTTTGGCGCATAGAAAAAAAGTAATCAAACAATTTTGGTTGCGCTGCTTTTACTTTCTTTGCCATTTCGATAGTCGCAACCACATCTGCCATGGCATCGTGCGCGTTACTATGTTCTATGCCGTTAGCCACGGACAAATGTTCTAATTTAAAGCTAGTGAAGCCATCTTCGTTTTCTGGCCATTCTACGCCTTCTGGGCGAAGGGCATGGCACGCGCGTAGTACATCGAGTAAATCCCAACGTGAGTTACCGTTTTGCCAACTCCATGCGTATGGATCGATAAAGTTGCGATAACAAGTATAACGGGTCACTTCGTCATCAAAGCGAATGCTGTTGTAGCCTAAACTGGTGGTATTTGGTCTCGCGAGTTCAGTGTGAATCTTAGCGATAAACTCTGGCTCAGAAAGGCCTTCTTGAACCGTTTTTTGCGGAGTAATACCAGTAATAAGCGCAGCTTCAGGAGACGGAAGATAATCAGCCGGTGGTTGACAGTACATGACTAAAGGCTCGCCGATGATATTAAAGTTTTCATCTGTACGAACACCAGCAAACTGGCTTGGGCGATCTTTCGCGGGGTTGGTTCCCCATGTCTCATAATCAAAGAAGAAAAAAGTGGGCTGATTATCTTGGTGCATTCTGCTTACCGTTTACAAAACCGATGACAGTATTAGACCATTCAACGCCTTGACTAGCAACGAAAGATGCAAGTTGAATTTTTGAAAATGAAAAAAGCCGATGGCGAACCATCGGCTTGATATTTTACGTTTTATCGCTTTGGAAGGAATTTGAGTTCTATGCTCGTGTTTCTTCCAATGTTGCTTCACTTTCTGGTGACTTCAGCACTCGGCTAGCAATTGTACCCGCAGTCATTGAACCTGAAACGTTTAGTGCGGTACGTGCCATGTCAATCAGTGGTTCAATAGAGATAAGCAGTGCCGCGATGGTCACAGGTAAGCCCATTGCAGGAAGAACAATCAAGGCTGCAAACGTCGCACCGCCGCCGACACCTGCAATACCAAATGAGCTGATGGTGATAATCGCAATCAATGACAGGATAAAGTGTAGATCAAGTGGGTTGATGCCCATTGTCGGAGCTACCATCACTGCAAGCATTGCAGGATAGATACCCGCACAGCCGTTTTGGCCGATAGTGGCACCAAACGATGCTGATAGGTTTGCAATCGCTGGTGGTACGTTAAGCTTCGTGATTTGCGCTTCTACGTTTAGTGGAATTGTTGCTGCTGAGCTACGAGATGTAAACGCGAAGGTCAGTACAGGCCAGATTTTCTTAAAGTATTCCGCAGGGCTAACGCCGACAAAAGAGACTAATACGCCATGAACAACAAACATCAGTGCGATAGCAACATAAGACGCCACAATAAAGCCAAGTAGGTTTAGGATGTCGCCTGCGCTTGATGTCGCTACCACTTTTGCCATCAGTGCTGCGATGCCGTATGGCGTTAGGGCCATGATCATCTTCACTAGTCGCATAACGATAGATTGAGCTGCTTCTACGAAAGTACGAATCGGTGATTCCAACTCTGCTTTTTCCATCATCACTTTACGAGCGGCGATACCAGTTAACACGCCGAAAATCACAACAGCGATAATTGATGTCGAGCGAGCACCTGTTAGATCAGCAAATGGGTTGGTTGGAATGAAGCTAACTAGCATTTGAGGAATAGTTAAGTCACTTACTGTACCGGCACGGCTTTCTAAAACGGCGATACGAGCGGTTTCACGCGCGCCTTCAGTTAAACCTTCTGTTGAAAGGCCAAATGTTGTTGTCACCAAGATACCGATGAGTGCAGCAATTGCAGTCGTTACTAGAAGAACAGAGATGGTCAGGCCAGAAATTTTACCTAATGATCCACCTTTCTCCAATTTAACAACTGCAGAGATCATCGATACCAACACCAGTGGCATGATGACCATTTTCAGTAGACCAACGTAGCCACTGCCTACAATGCCTACCCATTCAAGTGTTTGAGCAATAGCGCTGTTGCCTTCACCGTGAATGAGTTGCAAAGCAAGACCAAAAAGAGAACCGGTAACAAGACCGATCAAAACGAGACGTGAAAGAGTGTGTTTCTTTTGTTGTTGGTTAAATAGAAAGAACAATATGCCAACAAAGACGGCTAGAGAGGCTATCACTGCAAAATTCATAATTTGACCTTATCAACCAGCCGAAGTGGCGGTTGTTTTTTATACGGGGTTTTATACGGATTTATTTATGGAGCGTAAGATAACGCTCGTGATATAACTTTAAAAATGACAAACGGGTATTAGCTAGATCTAAAATGAATATAAAAACGAGATCTAAGTCGCGTGAGAGCGTGAATTAGCACGTTAATTGTACAAAATGGTTATTCGTAGTGATGCAGTAAGTCACGCATTTCTTTCCTTTGTAAGTAAACCACCGAGTCTTCTTGATAACTGAAAAGTTGATAAATCATCGCTTTGGCGACATCTTCTGCTCGAATCGGTAAAAAGTTGGACAGTTTGCCAAGCATAAGTGGGCGAATTACCTTAAACAGAGTTTGTACTAACTTCTCGTCCATTCTTGGGTTTTGACGTTGACCAACAAGCGGGCCTGGGCGAACAAATACGATTTCCTCAAAATCCATAGCTTCGATTCGTTGTTCCATTTGTCCTTTACAAGCTAAGTAATGGGATGGCGATTTACTATTTGCACCGAGGCTAGAAACAACCGCAAGGCGTTTGACTCCGATTGTTTTCATTTGTTGCGCGACTTTGCACACCAGATCAACATCTACTCTACGCAAATTATCCTTACTGCCTGCTTGCTTAAGGGTCGTGCCTAAACAGATAAAGCCGATGGTTGGTGTTGGTTGGTTCTCATCCCATTGGTGGATAGAAAGGTCTGCATCAATGAGAGGAATAAGCTTGTTGTCCACATCTAGGACGCCATCGAGTGGGCGGCGAGAAAGATAATATAATGTTCCAACACCTGATTGATTTATGAGGTTTGCAATGACTTTTGAGCCTACTAAGCCAGTTGCACCGGCGATGATTGCGCAGGTGTTGTTATCCATATCTTTTCTCCTATATGGGAACATAGTCTAAGCTATTGTAGCGGATTTCAACGAGTTACTTATAATCTCGTGCAAGAAAGGTGAGACGCTCTGCGAACTCGGCAGACTATCCTGAGATAAACTTGATTAGCGCTGCCCCAATTGGATGCAAGTGTATACAATAGTGGGGCGCGCAAAAACTGTCGCGGAACAAGACCTCTTGAACAACAGAACACCTCTCACCCAGACAACATCAAAGGAACGTAAAAAATGGATGACTCTTTTGCTGCGGAGATACAAGCACGCATAGATAACAAAACCAAACCCGTCGGTTCTTTAGGCTTATTGGAAAAGGTGGCACTGCAGTTAGCTCTTATTCAAAGTCAGAATAAACCTCAGCCAGTTGATTCCATCGCTATCTGCAAACCGAGCATGCTGGTATTTGCTGGAGATCACGGCGTTGCAGAGGAGGGTGTGAGCATTGCGCCAAGCGAAGTCACTCAGCAAATGGTGGCTAACTTTCTCGCTGGCGGCGCAGCCATCAACTGTTTTTGCGACATTAATGGCATTCAACTCAAAGTAATCGATTGCGGCATGTTGGCTCCTATTGATGTGCTGGTTCCAGAATTTAAATCCCATCCCAACTTGGTTGAACAACGGTTGGGTAACGGTACGGCTAATTTTTCTAAACAATCCGCGATGTCCCCAGAACAAGTGGCGTTAGGTTTAGAATATGGTGCGAAGATTGCTGAGCATACCATTTTGCATGGTTCAAACCTCTTAATGTTCGGCGAGATGGGCATCGGTAATACCAGTTCGGCCTCAGCACTGTTATCGGCGCTGAGCTCATTAGATATTGATTATTGTGTTGGCGTTGGCACCGGAATCAATCAACAGCAGTTGAGCCGCAAATATAAACTGGTAGCACAGGGGGTAAACCGATGTCGAGGTCTTGATACCAAAGCGATTCTCGCACAGGTTGGGGGCTTTGAAATCGTACAAATGGTGGGCGCTTTTTTAGAAGCCAAGCGGCTTAAAACTCCAGTTTTAGTGGATGGGTTTATCGTATCGGTAGCGGCTTATATTGCGACGTTGTTAGACGAAGAAACGCGTGAATACATGTTGTTTGCCCATCGCTCTGAAGAAAATGGACATAAATTTGTATTGGAACATCTAAAAGCAGAACCTCTGCTCGACCTTGGTTTACGGCTAGGGGAGGGAACAGGAGCCGCTCTTGCCTTGCCTCTGTTAAAAGCTGCTGCCCAGTTTTACAACAAAATGGCGAGCTTCGAGAGTGCAGGAGTTACAGTTTAGTGTCAGTCCCTGATAATTCTGAGAACGTCATGCCGTCATCGTTAAGATACCAGTGGGAGTTATTTCTATTAGCTACCAGTTTTTTTAGCCGCTTACCCGTGCCCCAAGCGTTGCCTTACAGTGAAGAACGCATGAATCAGGCAGGCCGTTACTTCGCGTTAGTTGGTCTCGTGCTTGGAGCGCTTTGCGCTTTGGTATTTTCGCTCACCTCAATTCTTTTCCCAGAGTCGGTTGCCATAGTATTAACGATGGTGTTTAGCTTATTGTTAACTGGGGCTTTTCACGAAGACGGCTTGACCGATATGGCGGATGGCATTGGCGGTGGCATGACCGTAGAGCGACGCCTCTCTATTATGAAAGACAGTCGTATTGGCACTTATGGTGCCGCCACTCTCATTATGGCGTTATTGGCTAAGTATGTTTTTTGGAGTGAACTCGCTAACTTGCCGCTCTTTTGGTTGGTCATTGTCGTCGCTTACACCGCAAGCCGAGCACTAGCAGCGACGCTTATTTATGACATGCCTTATGTCAGTGACAGTGATACGTCGAAAAGTAAACCGCTGGCAAGTCGCCAGTCTTCTCTAGAAGTCTCCATTTTGTTGTTTACTGGTGGTGTAACATTGCTTGTGCTTGGTATCGCGGATGCGATCTTGATATCGCTTGTTCTCGTGGTATTTCGTTTGATATTCAAACGTTGGTTAATCAAGCGAATTGGCGGCTTCACGGGGGATTGCCTTGGCGCAGCGCAGCAGTTGTCGGAACTGCTTATTTATCTCACTATGATTGGGTTGTATCACTCCTCATGAAGCAATTGATACTCGGTGGCGCGCGCTCTGGGAAGTCGCATTTGGCAGAAAAAACAGCTAAGCAATTATCGGTCGCTTCTCATCGATCATTACACTATGTTGCAACCGCGCTGCCATTTGACCAAGAAATGCGAGAGCGAATAGCGCATCATCAAAAGCAACGCGGGGGCGAGTGGCAAGAGCATGAATGCCCCCTTCATTTATCTGAGTTACTGACAAATTTCGCTACCACCGATGTTGTATTGGTCGACTGTTTAACCTTGTGGCTCAACAATTGGATATTTGAGTTAGGTGATGAATGTTCCCATGAGAAGCTAGAAGCAGAAATTGAAAAGCTTATACAGGTGGTACGTGGCTCAGATGCGACGTTAATATTCGTCTCTAACGAGGTTGGAATGGGCATTGTACCTTTGGGGGCGGTTAGTCGTTATTTTGTGGATAATGCAGGACGGATGAATCAAAAACTAGCCAGTGTTTGCCATCGCGTTACCTTTGTTGCTGCTGGTTTGCCGTTGGTTCTTAAAGAGTAGGATGGAACAAAATGAAAACACTCAATATCTATCTTGTGCGTCATGGAAAAGTAGACGCTCCACCAGGACTCCATGGCCAAACAGATGTAAAAGTTACGCCTGCTGATCAAGAGAGTATTGCTCGGGCTTGGGCCGAGAGTGGACGAGGTGTGGGTGGAATAATTTCTTCTCCGCTTTCACGCTGTCAAGAACTGGCAAACATCATTGCTGAACAGCAATTATTACCAGTAATGACGGATGAGTCTTTACAAGAGATGGCATTTGGTGATTTTGATGGTATGCCTTTTGATATGCTCACTGAGCAGTGGAAAAAGCTAGATGCTTTTTGGCAATCGCCAGCACAACATACGTTGCCGAATGCTGAGAGCTTAAGCACATTTTCTGAGCGCATATGTCGCGTTTGGTCTCAAATCATCAACGATATCAATGACAATCTACTTATCGTCACGCATGGTGGCGTCATTCGTATGATTCTTGCTCATGTATTGGAGTTAGATTGGCGTAACCCAAAGTGGTATTCGACGTTGTCGATAGGAAACGCTTCTGTCACGCATGTAACAATTACCATAGATGAGCAAATTTACGCCTCGGTGCGTTCGATTGGCGTACCTCTTTTAACTCGTTAATTTATAAATATTAAAATGCCCAGAACGATATTGCTTACGGGCATAGTCACGGAAGATGTCAGTGGAAGCCCATCTGCTAGGTGCAGGAAGCGAAAATTGACTCAGTTACATAAAAAGGAAATATAGAAATGACAACGCCGAGTTGGGATTTGTCCATCGTTTATAACGACCTTTCTGACCCACGAATTCAAGACGATATTGCTCTTGTGGAACAATGTATTGATCTTTTGAATAAACAATCAGCAGATTGTGGCAACGTAGAGATCATGCAAAATGCGATTTTGACCAATGAAGCCGCGAGTCGTTTAGCGGGTACAGTTGCAAATTTTGCGAGTTGTTATGCTTCTGTTGATGCAACAAACGCCGAAGCGAAATCGTTACTTGGTAAAATGACCCGCATCTTTTCGGAGCTTTCCCAAGCGTTCAGTCCCTTTGATTTGACACTAACGCATGCCGACGAAGAGTTTATCTTGCGCGTGTTAGACCATGAGAATCCTGATATCAGTGGGCAAGCTTTTTCTATCTTGAATTCTAGAAAGTTGGCGGATACTCGTCTTAGCAACGCAGAAGAACAGTTACTGGCTGCGATGAGTGTGGATGGCAAATCGGCTTGGGGTAACCTATACGATAACCTGACTGGCTCATTGAAAGTGAAGCTTGAGTACACAGATGGTAATAGTGAAGAGCTTGGGTTTTCTCAAGCGGCAAGCATTCTTTATGGTTCTGAATTCGAGCGTCAAGAAGCCGCGTGGCGAGGCGTACAAGATGCAATGCAAACGCACCAAGAATCATTCGCTGCGATTTTGAATGCGTTAGCAGGATGGCGCTTAACTGAAAACAAAAAGCGTTCTACGAAGCGTGAAGTTCACTTCCTAGAGCCGAGTTTGCATGGTAGCCGAATCCAAGCTGAAACTTTAAATGCGATGATGACCGTAGCCAAAGACAGTCGAGCTATTGGTCAGAAAGCGGGTTTATTGATGGCGCAAGTACATGGTCTGGATGAGATGAAACCTTGGAATCATCTGGCGGCTATGCCTGCTTTGAGCGGTGAAGTGAAGGTTTACGACTTTGATGAAGCGATTGATGTTATTTGTGAAGCATTTGAAACAGTAAACCCTGAGATGTCGGAGTTTGTCCGTTTGATGGTACAAAATGGTTGGATTGATGCCGCGCCAAATGCTAACAAGCGTCTTGGCGCATACTGCACCAAACTGCCAGCAACGCGAACACCACTTGTGTTTATGACTTGGAGTGGCAGTCGGTCAGACCTTATGACTCTGGCACATGAACTTGGCCATGCGTTCCATAACTGGGTTATTCGTGATTTGCCACTTTGCCAAACTTACTACCCAATGACGTTAGCAGAAACCGCCTCTATCTTTGCAGAAAACATCGTTCGTGATCATTTGATTTCGAAAGCTGAGAGCGTTGATGAAAAGCTCGAGATGTTGTGGGAAGAGTTGTCATCTGCGCTAGCTTTAATGATCAACATTCCGGTTCGCTACGAGTTTGAAAAATCGTTTTATGAACGCCGCCAGGATGGAGAGTTAACCGCAGATGAATTCTGTGAGTTGATGTCAGAAACTTGGAAAGAATGGTATGGCGACGTAATGAGCGAACCGGATCCGTACTTCTGGGCAAGCAAGCTGCACTTTTCTATTGATAGCGTGAGCTTTTATAACTACCCATACCTATTTGGTTTCTTGTTTAGCAAGGGTATCTATGCACAGCGAGAAACCAAAGGCGAAGCGTTTTACACCGATTACATCAATTTGCTGCGCGATACAGGCTGCATGATGGCGGAAGATGTCGTCGAAAAGCATCTGTCGATGGATTTAACCCAGCCAACGTTTTGGCAGCAGAGTGTTGAGCTAGTGCGTGAAAAAGTCGATGAGTTTGAGCGTTTGCTCGCACAGCGCGGCTAAGTTTTTCGCAGTGTTGATGCATAATCTGCTTTATAGCTACAAAAATTTGATCAAATCATAATGATCTTAATCAGGGCTGTGGTAAAGTTCACAGCCCTAACACTTTGTAATTGTTTGAAAATTAAACGCCTCAATGCTTGATTTGAGTGCCTGGCGCGAAAAGGCATCGGATTTTCGAGGGAAATAGTGATTTCTACTCATAAGTGAGATCGCAGCAACAAAAATCCTTTGTACAATTTATTAACATATCCGCCGTGCTATTAAGGAGTAACGCATGACGAAGTATCTCTTTCGCCAATCGTTTTTAACTGACACGTTAGATGTTCATATTGATGTTGCACCAGCGGAGCAGGTGCTTTCTAACGGTGTAAAACTTAAACTCTATCAGCGTGGTGTATTAGAAGTAATCCCTGCGAATTATACTCAGGATACGAAGAACATCATCATCTCTTGTGGGGTTCACGGAGATGAAACCGCACCGATGGAGCTGGTGGATTCCATTATTCAAGACATAGAATCTGGGTTCCAGACGGTCGATACCCGTTGTCTGTTCATTATCGCTCACCCAGAGTCCACTCTGGCGCACACGCGATTCCTTGAAGAAAACCTCAACCGTTTGTTTGACGAAAAAGAACACAAACAGACAAAAGAGCTTGTTATCGCCGATACGCTTAAGCTGCTTGTTCGAGATTTTTATCAGGATACCGACCCGACAACACGCTGGCACCTTGATTTACACTGCGCGATTAGAGGCTCGAAGCACTATACGTTTGCAGTAAGTCCTAAGACTCGTCATCCTGTGCGCAGCAAAGCATTGATCGATTTCTTGGACAGTGCACACATTGAAGCAGTGCTCCTGTCAAACTCACCATCGAGCACGTTTAGCTGGTACAGTGCCGAGAACTTTGGTGCGCAGGCTCTCACAATGGAGCTTGGCCGTGTGGCTCGTATCGGTGAAAATGACCTCGATAAACTGACCGCGTTTGATTTGTCTTTACGTAATTTGATTGCGGAAACGAAGCCAGAACACCTACCAAAACCATGCATTAAGTATCGCGTAAGTCGCACAATCGTTCGTTTGAACGAAGACTTTGACTTTATGTTCGACGACAATGTTGAAAACTTCACCTCATTTGTTCACGGCGAAGTGTTTGGTCATGATGGCGACAAACCATTAATGGCGAAGAATGAAAACGAAGCGATTGTCTTCCCGAACCGCCACGTCGCAATAGGTCAACGTGCAGCTCTGATGGTTTGTGAAGTGAAAACCCGTTTTGAAGAGGGTGAGTTGGTTTACGATTAATCCAACATTGCTTTGAGAAGTTAATTGCAATTTACCGAGGCTTAACTGTAAGGTTAAGCCTCGTTTGTTTTTATCGGCCGCTATGGATTTTCAACAACTTATCCTGAACAAGGAACGACGCTGGCAACGTAACCTGATGGTTATGTCGATCGTGCTCGCTGTACTCTCTGCCATCCACTTGATGGTCGGAGAAATTTTCCTTTCTCCTTTTCAATCCTTATCTGCATTTGAACAGAAGTTATTGGTGGACTTGCGTTTACCGAGGTTAGTGTCTGCGGCAATTATTGGTGCTGCGTTAGCGGTATCTGGCGCGACGTTACAAGTGTTGCTTGGGAACGTGTTGGCTGAACCTGGCGTGCTTGGTATATCTGGTGGTGCAAGCTTAGCAATGGTCTTAATCATGTTCGCGTCACCTGTTCTTCCTACCCCGATTGTTTTTATGTTGGCAGCGATTGCAGGCTCGATGTTATTCACGTTTGTTTTGGTGGCGATAGCAAGGGCAATGCACCTGACGACGGCTCGATTGCTTTTGGTTGGGGTCGCATTGGGTATTTTATCGAGCGCGATTGTGACGTGGGCATTTTACTTTAGTGATGATCTCAGTTTACGCCAACTGATGTATTGGTTAATGGGCAGTATTGGCGGTGCAAGTTGGTATCAACATACCGTTACTTTGGTGATGTTACCGGTGCTTATCTGGTTATGTTGTAAAGGCAAGTCGCTTGATAAATTGATGCTGGGTGAGATTCATGCGACCCAATTGGGTGTCGACGTGCATCAAATGCGTTGGAAACTGATCCTCGCCATTTCTGTTTTGGTGGGTAGTTCAGTCGCTTTGGGTGGCATCATCAGTTTTGTTGGTTTGGTGGTGCCGCACTTGTTGCGTTTGGCTTTTGGTACGGAAAACCGTTATTTATTGCCACTTTCTGCAATATCTGGTGCTGCGTTGCTTGTATTTGCTGACATCGGCGCAAGACTGTTATTGGACTCCGCAGAGTTACCTCTAGGTGTCATGACAACATCGATTGGCGCACCTATTTTCATCTGGATGCTGGTGAAGAGTCATGATGCACGTTAAACATATGTCGGTTGGTAGTCGATTATTGCCTCTTTCTTTTGAATGCAAAGCTGGCGAAATCGTACATATCGTTGGGCCTAATGGTTCCGGTAAGAGTACTTTATTGGCTGCGATTTCTGGTACGTTAAGTCACCGAGACGGTATGAGTGGTGAAGTGTACGTTGGCAACAAAAACTTGCTTACTTTACCGTTGTCAGAGCAAGCTCATGTTCGAGGTTATTTGTGTCAGCAATCGCGCCCAGCGTTTAATGTTGATGTGTTTCAGTATCTCGCTTTATCTCTGCCAAGTGGTGCTGAGATTGCGGATATCAAAGTGCGTGATGCTGTCAATATGGTGGTGGAGCTGGTACAACTGCAAGATAAGCTTCATCGCAGTATTCAAACATTATCCGGTGGTGAGTGGCAGCGTGTCCGATTAGCAGGTGTATGTTTGCAGGTGTGGCGTACCATTAATCCTTTTTCGCAGTTTTTAATTTTGGATGAGCCAGCAGCACCGTTAGATATTGCGCAAGAGGGTCTGCTCTATCAATTGATTAACGCTATGGCGGCGCAGGGAATTGGAGTATTGGTTGCTAATCACGATCTCAATCGAACATTAAAGCACGCAGATAAAGTATTGCTGCTTAACAACGGTGTGCTGCACTCATCAGGAAGTGCCGATACTGTGCTAACGGAAGAAGCTCTCGGGGAAGTGTTCAATACTCAAGTCAAAAAGGTCATCGTAGATGAGCAACCTTATTTAATCTTTGATTAATGTTTAGGGACAATAAAAAACGACCTACTTGAGGTCGTTTTTTTTTAATCGAGATAGCCAAACTCAACGCTTATTGAGTTAACGGTTTTAGATCTGCAGGGCGGTAGTAAACAGATTTGAGTACTTTGCCTTTACGAATGGTTTTACCTTCCGATACGAAATCTTCGGCGCATTTCGCGATGATGTACTCACCTTTCTGCACCGCCATCAACTTGATACCTTGTTCCGCGTAGAATGCTTCTGTTTCTGAGTACTCTTGCTCGTTACGGCATACTTTGCTCATGTTGCTTGAATGTACTTCATCCCAGCAAGGAATAAATTCGATACCACGGTTTACCGCAACGTTTAATAGAAGATCAATTAAGTAGCTGATCGCCAGGTTGTCTTCTATTTTGCTGTGGCCAAGATGAACGAGACGGCCCATTAATACATACACGCTGTCTACGATGGCATCTGCTTGCTCAGTTTTACAATCTGCTTCTGCTAGCTCTGTTAGCTCTTCGATCGCCAAAGAGGTGTGTAGTGTGTCTGCTTGCGTATCAAGGCTTGCAGCGTCTGCGACTGGTAAGTCGAACGTACTACGGAACTCGGTGATATCACGGTATAAGTGATCAAAAATCTCTTGGGTTAGCTTTGACAGTTGCATTCTAATTTCCATTGAATCGATTGAAGCGGCAATGATACCAAACCGCACTTTGAACCCCAAGGGCATTGCATCTAACTGGTGATAAATCTGCCTTTGGGAATGGTGGTGCTTAACGAAATAGGTAAGGGAACAGCTTTTTACGTTCTTCCTCTGAAAGGGCGGAAACACGAGCGATGTTCGTATCGGGAATGGATTCAGGATCAGGATAGTGTTTTAGTACCTTTTCCATACTCTCTTCGCGAATCAAATGGAAGATCGGGTAAGGAGAACGATTGGTTAGGTTTTCGTCGTCTTCAGGCCTTGCGCCGCCAAAACAGTAATCAGGATGGAAAGTCGCTACTTGGAAAACACCTTCCCAGTTTTGCTGCTTAATTAATCCTTCAACCCAATCTATGCAAAAGTTGTAGTCCCAGAAATCTTGTAGCATGTTGGGAACCACAACCAACGTGGTCTCAAGTTGTTCGGGTTCTGTGTTACTCAGCTCAATCAGCTGCAATAAAATATCTTCTAGAAGCGCTTCTTCTTGAGTCGCTTCACTAACAAAGATTTTGATTTGTTTATTACGTTGCGGCTTGGCAGCAAATGGACAAAGGTTGAGACCGATTACTACATCGTTGAGCCATTGATCGACCTGTTGAGTGATCGCTTCGATATCTGTGTTTTGTGTTGAACGCGTTGACATACGACTTTCTGGTTTTTATTAAAGTAGCGCAAGCATAGCAGAGTTGGTTATCCAAGTAACCAGAGAGGTATTACGCAAATGAGCGTACCTTAGCTACTCTTTAAACTCGCAGCGTCAGGTGTTTGGTCAGTATGCTTTCTTTCGGCAATGTGTTTCAAATACGCAATTGCAGCAAACATCGCTAGGTAGACTGCGCTTCCTCCCATAAGAACACTCGACCAACCACCATGTTGCCAACAATAAAGAAGTAAGAATCCTCCTAAGCTACCGCCTACGTAGTAGTGTACTAAGTAGAGCGCTGTCGCGGTGGCTTTGGCGCGAGTGGCGTTCTGACCGACCCAACCGTAGGCGAGGGTATGAGTAAAGAAGGCACCAAAACTTATCAGCAACAACCCAAATAGCATTGCAGTCAAGCTTTCAACCGCCGCAATCCACATCCCCGCCATGCTCACTATCGCGCCTAAGAACATACCGAGGATTGATGAATAACGTTTACTCCATTGGCCTGCGCAACGAGAGGAGAAAGTCCCTCCCAAGTAACAAATAAAGATCAGTGAGGCCAACCCGACGGGCACATTGTGAGGTTCACTCACCAGACGGAAACCCATGACGGAGTAAAGGTTGACGAACAAAGCAAAGTTGAGTCCTCCTATCAGCATTGCGAACCACACGCGTTGGTTTTTAAAATGACCAATAAGCGCACGATTTTGATGGCGCAAGCTGCTTGATGACGGGGTGAAGTTGCGCTGTGTTGGCAATAAATAGTGAACGCCAATGACACCAAGAAGAGTGAACACCATCATAACTTCAATGGCGACATCAACACTGAAATTGTCCGCCAATAAGCCGCCGCTAATACGCCCTGCAATACCGCCTAATGAGTTAGCCGCAATGTACGTTCCAATTGCCATCGAGAAAGCGTGCTTGTCGAGCTCTTCTGCCATGTAAGCCACGGCGACTGCAGCAAAAGCTGCGAGCGCGACACCGATCAGTGCTCGACATACCACCAAAAACAGAAATGAGTCACCAAATAGCATCAAAGCGGAAAGGGTAGGAATCGAAAACAGACCAGCCATCATGACTGGCTTTCTTCCCACTGATTCTGACAACACAGCCATTGGAACGAGGCTAAAAGAGAGAGCGAGTGTTGAGGCCGCAAATAACCAGTTCACTTGCGTTTCTGAGATCGTGAAAATTTGAGCAAAAGTGGGCAGCATTGGCTGTAGTAGGTATAAATTTGAAAAAACCAAGAAGGAACCAAGCGCTAGCGAGAGCGTAATGCGTTTGTATTCCGGTGTGCCAAAACTGACCATGAATCCTGCCTAATGTGAGCAAATGGAGAGACTGTGATCAATCTATCAGTTCGTTATAAATTAAAAAAATATATTAAAAATATGGACACCATATATTTTTGATCTAATGGAATCGAAACAACTTAAACATTTTCTGGCGGTCGCTGAACACGGAAACATTACCCATGCGGCGAAAGCCCTGCATATTGCCCAGCCCGCATTAAGCATTTCTATCAAAAAGTTTGAGCAGTCTTTGGGCGTTACCCTATTTCGCCGTGATGATAAAAAAATCAGCTTAACGAAAGAGGGCGAAACGTTATTTGTACATGCTAAGCGGGTGATTCAACAGTTGCACGACGCGCAGCTCGCGATTGATGAGTTGAAAGGTTTAGCGAAAGGCGAAGTAAGACTAGGGACGCCATCAATGATGGGCAGTTATTTCTTTCCACGAATTGTGATGGCGTTTAAAAGCCAATTCCCTGAGTTAAAATTGACCTTGGTCGAAGCTGGAACTCAATCGATTCGTCGTATGCTGCTCAATGGTCAACTCGATATTGGTGTGATCAGTTGTGATAATGTGCCTGATGATCTAGAAACTGACCATTTGTTTACTAGCCAAATGGTCGCAGTTGTTTCACCTGAGCATGAGTTAGCCCAGCGACACGCTCTTACTTTTGATGAGTTCTTTGAACACGATTTGGTTATGTTTCAGCATGGCTATTTTCACCGCGAATTTTTGGATCAGGTGAGTGAGGAGCATGGGTTTACCATGAAGTCATCATTCGAGACCAACTTACTGCCTTTGATTTTGAGTATTGTAAAACAAGAGTTTGCGATTACCGCGTTACTGGAATTGGTGACTCAACATGAGTCGGGCGTTGTTGGCTTACCGTTTGAACCACCAGTGACGCTGGATCTGGCACTTGCTTGGCGCAAGCAGGGGTATTTATCAATAGCAGATCGAACGTTTATCGACTTTATCAAGCGCTACGTTTAAACGCAGCGCAGATTCATCGTCCGAGCACTAGTCGCCTTTGTACATCTTCTCGAAGTTCTTTGGGTTCCAGCCAATCATTACCCGATCACCAATTTTTAAAACTGGCACTGAACGAGCACCAAGCGCATCAAGTTCTTTGCGACCGCGTTGCATCTTAGCATTGCACAAACGATAGTTAATATTTTTCGAATCCAGATAACGTTGAGCATCTTTGCAGTGAGGGCATTTGTCTTTGACGTAAAGGACGACACGTTTCATTGAGTTTCTCTCCATTATCATTGGGAGGCGAAGTTTAACGGCCTTTCACAATAAATGAAAGGCGAAAGCTAAGGTGAAACTGTCCTTTATCTCAGGTATATTGAGCGCCTTTATTTTGTCATAACAGACGTTAATTCTATGCATCCGTCACTTCGATACATTCAAGGCTACCCACAAAACATCGTAGAGCAGGTGAGCTCATTGATAGCGAGTGGCAAGTTTGTTCCTTGGTTCGAGAAGCGTTATCCGGACAGGCACCAAATCAAAAGCGAAAGGGCGCTCTATGAGTACGCCATGGCAATCAAAAACCGCTACATGAAGAAAGCCGCGCCAATCAGTAAAGTCGTCTACGATAAGAAAATTCACGCGGTAAACAACGCGCTTGGTTTGTACAGTGTAATCAGTAGAAACCATGGCGGTAAGCTGAAGTCGAAAAACGAGATTCGCATTGCCAATGTATTTAAGGATGCGCCCGAGCCACTATTAAGAATGCTGGTGGTACATGAGTTGGCGCATACTCGTGAGAAAAACCACGACAAGGCGTTCTATCAGCTATGTTGCTATATGGAGCCTGAGTATCACCAACTCGAATTTGATGCTCGTTTGTTTATGATTTACCTCGATTTAAAAGCGAATTTGAATGAAGAACAATAATCACAACGCGAAGCAAGCAAAGCCAAAGACTTCAAAGGCGGCTCAGAATAAAGACGCGAATAAAGCCAAGCCGAAGCGTGTTAAAGACAAAGTTGCGCGCAAATCCTCGCAGCCTGCAGGAAAGAGCGAAGTCGAGTTCATAAAAATAGCGAAGAATGGTTTGCATGAGCGTAATGTTCATCGAGGTCGTTACGATTTTAAAAAACTCGTGGAAAGTGAACCACAGTTAAAGCCATTCGTTATCAAAAATCCGAAAGGGGAAGACTCCATAAACTTCTCTGATCCTAACGCTGTTAAAATTCTCAATAAAGCATTGCTTGCTGCGTATTATGGTATCGAGTTCTGGGGCATTCCCGACACCTACCTTTGCCCACCGATTCCGGGCCGCGCTGATTACATTCACCGAGTGGCAGAACTTCTTGATGGTGAAGTAAAAGGTCAGTACGCGCACCAAAAAGTGAAAGCGTTGGACATTGGCGTGGGAGCAAACTGTATTTATCCGATTGTTGGTGTAACAAAATACGGTTGGCACTATACGGGCAGCGATGTCGATCCAAAATCCATCCAATCGGCTCAAACGATCGTAGAGCACAATCGTGTTTTGACGGGAAAAATTGCACTAATACAGCAACACAATGATGCCAATATTTATCGAGGTATCATTCAACCGAATGATCGTTATGATGTGACGACATGTAATCCGCCATTCCACCGTTCGGCGGAAGATGCCGCTATGGGCAGCCAGCGTAAAATCGATAATCTAAAAGCAAACCAGCGTAAGAAAGGGCTAAAACCTCAAACCGCACAAGTAAAGACAAGTAAGCCTGCGTTGAATTTTGGCGGTCAAAACGCTGAATTGTGGTGTGAAGGCGGAGAAGCGGCGTTTATCCGAAAAATGGCGAATGAAAGCCAAGCTTTTGCTGCGCAGGTCTTGTGGTTTACAACACTTATATCCAAAAAAGACAACGTTCGCCCGATGCGCAAGCAGCTTGAAAAATTGGGTGTGAAAGCCATTCGTGTGGTTGAAATGAGTCAAGGGCAGAAAGTGAGCCGCTTTGTAGCTTGGTCATACATGGATAAGCAACAGCGCAAAGCATGGATTGAACTAAAGTAACGTTGACCGTTTCACACTGAACAATAAAGTAGGAAGCCCGCTGATATCAGCGGGCTTCTATTTTGGGAGATCTAAAACTTAATGATGGGCTCACAATCTAGTGAACTGAGAGAGACAAAAGTATCTGTTTTGGCATAGTACAAGCCACAGGTTTCACCTCTTATCTGCAACGTATATTGGTCTGGAAGATCCGTATAGCTGCCATCCAACAGTTGATTGTTGTTCCCTTTTACTCGTCCTTTTTCAATCAACAAATGCGGTGAGGATTCAAATACGTTATTTGCGATTCTAGGTGCTGGTGTCCCTTGGATTTCTGCGATCGCGTTTTGAATCTCTATGACTGTTTCCGGAGAGTTCTTTTTACTCAATGCTTCAACGGGTTCTTGTGACATAGCTTGGCATCCTATCAAAGAAATCGAAGTGCCTAAGAAAAGCGCAACCCGAATCAGCATTCGTAAAAAGTTAGTTGATCTCAACATGAATTGCCTCTGTTCGTAGCGGAGAGCGAAGATCGCTTAACTCCGGAGATGAAATGTTACGCGGCATGGCGTTGAAACTTGAAGGGGATACTGGCGGACAGGTTCCTGTTTCCATGTAGTTTAGCGCCGCAGAAAGCATACCTTCAGACGGATCGCCTAACGGTTTTGTTAGGTCGTCATTGACCCAGCAACCTTCCACTCTATTGTTTAAGCCTAGCTCGGTATTGATTTGGCTCTTTGGAGTAGGAATAAAACCATCAGCGAAGTCGCCAAATTTTTTCTCGTTCGCCGACTTGAACTGAATAGTGTAGTACATAGTGCCGCAGTTTTGTTCTGGTGAGAACCCATACGGTTTACCTGTGGTTGTTGAGCCTATTTGGATAACCTCCACATCAATGCCGCGCAAAGCGTTGATTAACAGTTCACTTGAGGAAGCCGTGCCTCCTGAAGTCAGTACATATACGCGCTTTTTGTTCAGTGTCGGAAGCACTTGGTCCGAATATTTCTGTGCTGCCCAGTCTATTGCTAGATTCGTAAAGCGATAGATGTTATCCCCATCCTTAATGGTACGCATCACTTTGTCATTGTGAATCAATTCACTGAAGACTCGGTTCTGACCAGCACCGCTTAGCATGTAGCCTACTTGCGAGGACTGAAGGACTAAGCCACCGCCGTTGTAACGTAAATCAACGACGATCTCGTCAACATTCTCTGCTGAGAGCGTACTGAACGCCTCAATAAGCGGGGCTTGAGCGCTTGGTTCAAAGGAGTTGTATTGCAGATAGCCGATCCGCATACCATTGTGTGTAATCACTTTGGCATTTTTAACTGGAGAGGTCATGACATCAGAGGCGGTAAGCGTCACGGTTTTCTCTAGACCGTCAACACTCTCAAATGTGAAGGTGTAATCTTGATTGATGTCAGGGTTAAAGAGCGTTTTGTTAATAAAATCAATGTCGGACTGACTACCGGTGTTAACCACATCAATATTATTGATTTTCAGAAGCTTATCACCACGAGCAATGCCGCTTCTATCAGCTGGCGAGGCTTCTTCAGTGTAGGAAATACGAACGTCTCGAGGTTGTACGCCACGTAGGAATGCCCAGTTAAAACCAAATCCAGCAACTAAACCGGATTGCGATGATTTCATCTCATCTTCATAAGGGACGGTAAAATGGAAGCGATCTTTTGGTTTACCCGTCGCGGTAGTAGCAGAGGTGACCAGCGTATTGAAGTAATCAGTAACAGTTTTGTAGTTTGCTGGATTATTATCAGGAACCTCGTCATACCATAGATACGTTTCGTTAGTAAAAGCTCTTAAAAAGAGTTTTTCGTGTAATGCAGAGCCCAATTTATCTGGATAGGCGGCATAGTTGTCATATGGGTCCAGTCCGACGCGGGGCGTTTCACATTGGTTGATAAACGTTTTCGACGGTTGGCTAAAATCACCGGCTTTCCATGTTGGACCGTTTGCACTGCTAGTGGACGGAGTAGGTGATGAACCATCACCGCCGCCACCGCCACAGCCTTGTAATAATGCGAGAGTGACTGCCGTTGCTAAAGAATACTTAAATTTCACTTTTCTATGTCCTTATAAATAATAGAATTATAATTATGTGTTTTGCTTTTGTTTTTATTAGCCAGGTGAATGTATTAATTTAATTTGTTCGTCTGCAAATTTATAGTTAAATAGTGTGAGGTAAATAACGTAAAAAAGTTGTCTTTTATACTTAAGCTAAATTAGTCATTACTTAAGTTTTCTGTCTATTTCAAAAGAGCTAACAAGACAATTAATAAGTGTGAAATTAAGACAAGTTCTTAGTTGACTAAGCGATGCTTGCTAAATAAAAATCAGAATTAGATTCAGGAAACGCTTTGAATCAATAGTTTGGTAGGGATATATGATGTTATCTGGGGTTTGTTTGATTTATTTGTCTGATGCTTTAACTTAATTTAGTGAGTTGAGCGACGTGCTTTAATAGGCTTCCGTCAATGTTAGGTAAATCATCAGCGAAAAATATCTGAGCACCGGGAGTGCAGCGCATTAATATATTTATTAGTTCACCTTCATTGTTGGAAGTGTTAACTGCGTTAAGTTTCGCTAATTTATTACAAAGCTCGTCCTCTATTTGCACTTTCTGCTCTTCGGTGAGCCTAATGCGACCTATACATACGCCTGGGTTGATATCATGAGAAAGCGAATCTTGTTGAAATCGCTCTTTGAATAAGGTGTCTAATGCCGTACCTTCTTCCATAATAAATCGACGACCAGAACGGTAAAACAAGCCGTCTCCGAAGTTTTCGACATATCCTAGAATTTCCGCGATACGCAAATAGAATCGTAAGCTTGTATCAGAAAGTCCGTAAGTTTGGGCTATCTCTTGCGGTTTAATATCACGAGAAGTCAGCATATAAATAAAATCAAGTAAGTAAGGATGCTCAACGAAAAGGGCGCTCTCTTCATCTGTTAGCATTTGCTCGTTTTGGTGCTGAAGCTCGTTGGCTAAGGTTGCGAGTTCGATGAGATCGGTATTCAGGTAGTTCAGATAAATAAGTACTTTATCCAAACCTAAAGCTGGATTATGTAGGTGGCGTTTAATACTAGATAAAGGGATGCCACTTTTCTCTGACAAGGAATTGTAGCAAAGCCCTTCTTCTTTAATCTTTTGTCGTAGCGCTGCGAGTAAAAACTTTGGTCCAACATTCATCCTTGAATATCACCTTATTCGTTATTCCGTTTACTGGCTGATATTTTGCCTTTCAAGCAGCAGGTTTCGAATCGCTGTGCCCGCTTCTAGAATGTGTTTTTTCAGCAGGTACTTGGCGCCTTCGATATCGCGATTTTGGCACATTTCAAACAAGTTTAAGTGCTCTTCTTCTGCCTTTTTAATGCCTGTAGTAAACAATAGCTGCATGCGTATGTATCGGTCACACTTTGTGTTCAGGTTGTAAATGACGTCCATAGTTTCAGGCATGTTGGCTGGCGCATATAGGGCTTTGTGGAACTCGTAGTTGTAGTTGCTCCATTCTTCTACTTCGGCGCCACTGTTCACTACTGACTCGAAACGTTCGCGAACTTCGCGCGCGCGTTCAAGGTCAGCGTCTGTCATATTTTGAATCGCACGCTCTAAAATGTGGCATTCCACGACAGCGCGCAGTTCAAATAGCTCATTGATTTTCTCTGGAGATAGCTCAGTGACCGTCGCACCTTTGTGAGGTTCAAAGCTAACGAGTCCTTGTGCTTCCAATTGAACTAACGCTTCACGCACAGGAATTCGGCTAACATTAAACTCTTTTGCTAACGCATCTTGACGTAAAGGTTGACCAGTTTTTAACTCGCCCTTCAAGATCTGAGTTCGAATTGCTTCCTCAACGAGCTGAGTACGCGTTTTAAAAACAGGTTTCTGTGACATTGAAGTCTCCCGTGAAATTAATATTGTATCCAATCCATTTTACTTTAGTAGTTTATTGTTTTTCTGGCACAAACCAACTAGGAAAGAAGGTTTTGAGAAGTAGAGTGAAATAAAAGGCATCAGTTGATGCCTTTTTGAGCCATTTGGTGATCTTATTGGGAGACTCTGCCATCTATGGCGCGTTGAATACCCAGTGGGTTCGACGCTTTTAATGAATCCGGCAATAAAGATTCTGGTAAAGCTTGATAAGCGACGGGACGCAACCAACGATGAATAGCCTCTGCCCCGACAGATGTTGAGGCAGAATTGGTTGAAGCCGGATATGGTCCACCATGAACCATAGCGTAACCAACCTCGACGCCAGTTGGCCAACCGTTGAATACAAGGCGTCCGGCGATTTCTTCCAAACTTGGAAGCAGTTGCTTCGCTTGTTCTTCGTCTTCAGCGGTAGCGTGAAGGGTTGCGGTGAGCGATCCAGTCAGTGAATCACTCAGTTTCAACATGTCATCGAAATCTTCACAGATTACGATTAACGATTGAGGACCAAATATTTCTTCCTCCCATTGCGGGTTTTCACGCCAGTTTTTACTGTCCGTCACGAACAGTGCTGGTGAGACATTGGTCGCTTCTGCTTGTTCAGAACGAGTGACGTTAATGCCTGTTTCGGAAGCTCGCTTATCCACTTCGGATTCATACGTTTCTCGGATTCCTTGCGTTAGCAAAGTGGCCGTTGATTGTTGTCGAATTAACCCTTGAGCGATTTCGATAAAGGCTTGCGTTTCTGGGCTATTCAAGACAAATACAACGCCTGGTTTTGTACAAAATTGTCCACAGCCCAAAGTCATAGAAGCCACAAACTCTTCAGCCAATGAGGCGTTTGCTCGTATGGCTGAAGGGAGAATAAATGTTGGGTTAATCGCCCCTAGTTCACCATAGAAGGGGATTGGCTCTGGTCTTTGCTGAGCTAGATTGAACAGCGCACGGCCACCACCGACGGAGCCTGTAAACCCAACCCCTTTAATTTTTGGATGGGTAACGAGTGCTTGGCCAAGTGCGCGTTTGTTGCCTTGCAATAGCGTGAAGATGGCTTGCGGTAAGCACTCTTTCTCCAGTGCAGCCTCAATACACTCTGCAACAAGTTGACTGGTGCCAGGGTGGGCGGTATGGCCTTTTACAATCACAGGACAGCCAGCTGCCAGTGCCGAAGCCGTATCACCACCTGCCGTAGAAAATGCGAGCGGAAAATTAGACGCACCAAACACGGCGACAGGGCCAATTGCGATTTGTTGACGGCGAATATCTGGTTTTGGCAGTGGTTGACGGTTTGGGTTTGGCGTATCGAAAATTGCTTGATGGTGATTACCCGATCTCACAACCTCGGCAAATAGTCTTAATTGGCTCGCTGTACGTCCTATTTCACCGCTTAAACGTGCTTCGGGAAGGGCAGTTTCCAAATGAGCACGAGCAACGATTTCTTCACTCTTCACTTCCAATTCAGAGGCGATAGAGCAAAGTAAGCTCGCTCGCTTTGCATTGCTTAGTTGGCGAAACTCACGCGCAACGCTTTGGGCGGCTGAGGCGGCTTGATTAACTTCTTGCTCTCCATGTACCGGAAACGCTATAGGTAGAGGCTCACCAGTAAAGGCGTTGACTGCGTAAAAAGTGGTTGGTTCTTGTGGGTTCATCATTCTTCCTTACTATCCTTGTTACTTCACTTCAAATCCGTACGCATATGGGTCTTCATCGTCTACCCATATCGTGTTGTGACCGTATACTTGTGCCCATCCTTCAATGCTTGGCAAAATAGCGGCTTTGCCATTCACTTCGGTAATGCCTTCTATACGTCCTTGAAATAGGCTGCCGATGATACTTTCGTGAACAAAGTCTTCTCCTTGATTGAGTTTGCCTCTTGCATGCCATTGCGCCATGCGCGCACTTGTTCCCGTACCACATGGCGAGCGATCCAACGCTTTGTCGCCGTAAAACACAGCATTTCGAGCGGTAGCGTTTTCTTGAGTGGGCTCTCCGGTCCATAGCACGTGAGAAACACCGCACACTGTTGGATCTTCTGGATGTACGCACTCAACCGCTCGAGATACCGCTTCGCGAACTTTTGGAGAAAGCATCAAAATTTCATCTGGAGAGTAGTATTCAAGTCCGGCGTAGTTTTCTTGAGGATCGACGATTACGTAATAGTTTCCGCCATAAGCAACATCGACAGTGAGCTCACCTAAGCCCTCTATGTTCACGGTTACGTCTTGGTGGGCAAGGTAAGCTGGTACGTTAAATATCTTCACCGACGTGACCTTGTCACCTTTTGTTTGGTAGTGCACTTCGATTTGTCCTGCTGGGACATCAAGTATCAAACGGCCTTCTTTTTTGGGAGTGATAAGGCGATTCTCGATAGCGGTAGTGACGGTTCCAATGGTGCCGTGGCCACACATTGGTAAGCAGCCACTGGTTTCAATAAACAGAATTGAAGCGTCTGCGTTATCGCTGCAAGGAGGCAAGACAACTGACCCCGACATCATTGAGTGTCCGCGAGGCTCAAACATGAGTGCCTGACGAATCCAATCATAATGCTCAAGAAAGTATTGGCGCTTTTCGCTCATGGTATTGCCTTCGAGTGGAGGCACACCGCCTGCGACCAGCCTAACTGGGTTGCCGCAGGTGTGGGCATCAATACAGAAAAAAGTTCCTTGTCTCATTTTTCGCTCCTTGCTGAAAAAATGGTTGAATTAAATAATGGTAATGTTAACGTAATGTAAAATATATTGTATACAATCTACGTTTTCAAGTGTGACTCGGAGCATATTTATGTTGGTCAAGGATGAAACCAAAAAGGAAAGGATCGCCGTGATAGGTGCGGGGATTATCGGCTTATCAATTGGATTGAAGTTGCAGCAGCAAGGTTATCAAGTCACGATTTTTGATCCCAATGGCGTGGGGAATGGATGCTCTAAGGGAAATGCAGGCCATATCGCGACTGAGCAAATCTTCCCTCTTGCAACGCCAGCGCTGCTTTCACAATTACCTAAAATGCTGCTAGATCCCAAAAGTCCGGTTTCGATCCGTTGGCAAGATATTCCAAGCACTATCGGGTGGATGATTCGTTTTCTATTACAAACAAAGCCATCAGCCGCGGAGCAGGCAAAAAACGCGATTAAAACTCTTAACGAGCGGTCAGTGGCGAGTTGGCGTGGCGTGCTTGATTCAATCGGAAAAGCGCATCTAATAAAAATGAATGGTTCATTGCTCACTTTTGAAAACGAGAAACTGTTTAAAGACTACCAAAGTACGCTTAACTCACTGGCTAAAAACGGTGTGGCGTATCAAGTTTGGACACAAGAGGCGATTCGAGAGCGGATACCTGATCTCAGCCATAAGGTTCGTGTCGGCGTCTTTTTTCCCGATACAGGTCATACGCTAGACCCTTATCAGCTCTGTGTTGAGCTAAGTGAAGCTTTTGAAGTTCTTGGCGGTAAGGTTTTACAAAACGGTGTATCTGCGTTGGCGAAAAATGGCGAGGTGCTGGTTGAGTCTCAAACGTATTCATTTGACCGAATCATTGTTGCCGCTGGTGTACATTCTAAGCCTTTGATACGGCAACTAACCGGAGTCAAAGTGCCTATTCAAGCCGAGCGTGGTTATCACCTAATGGTGGATGACAAGCGTGATGTATTGCCATTTCCTATTAGCTCTGCCGATAGAAAGTTCATCATGACTCCGATGTCTGGCGGGCTACGCTTGGCAGGCACTGTTGAGTATGCCGATGTAGAGTCACCACCTAATATGAAACGTTCAGCAATGCTTTTTCAGTTAGGTGATGAGATGTTTGAATCGGAGTTAAATCCACTCAAGCAAGGAGAAAAGTGGATGGGTAATCGGCCTTCAACAGTCGACTCGTTACCGGTTATTGATAGCATTTGGGATGGAAATGTATTACTGGCATTTGGCCACCAACACCTTGGATTAACTCAAGCGGCGATTACGGCAGATCTCCTTTTAGAGCTTATCGAAGGAAAGCCGACATCGATTGATCTTTCACCTTTTTCATTACAACGATTCGCCTGAAAAAATTTAATATTAAATATTGTATAAAATATATTAAATGCTAATGTTAACTTAATTTTAACAAAAACTGGTGTCCAACAGCCGTACTCGGATGCCTCCAGAAAAACAACCAAAAGGAGTAATACATGTCACGAATGACCAAAGCACCATTGGCACTGTTGATTTCAGGAATGCTGTTGGGGACTTCTGCTTATGCTGAAGACAAATTGACGGTCGTATCTTGGGGTGGTGCATTCACCAAGAGCCAAGTGGAGGCATATCACAAGCCTTTCATTAAAAAAACAGGTGTTGAGATCGTATGCGAGGATTTCAGTGGCGGATTAGCCGAAATTAAAGCGCAGGTGGAAGCGAACAACGTGCGCTGGGATTTGGTGTCTCTCGACAAGCCGGACATTGTTCGTGGTTGTGCCGAAGGGTTATTAGAACCAGTGAACCCAAGTATTTTGCCTCCGGGCGCAGATGGAACACCAGCACAAGAGGATTTTATTGATGGTGCGATTCACGAATGCGCAATCAATACCATCGTAGTGTCCACTGTATTAGCGGTGAACGAAGACGCGTTTAAAGGTAAGGCTTTGCCTAGCAAGTTGAACGATCTCTTTGACCTAAAAACTTTTCCAGGTCGACGTGCATTGCAAAAACAGCCTCAGGGTAATCTTGAGTGGGCACTATTGGCTGATGGTGTAAAGCCAGAAGAGGTCTACAGCCTGCTCGAAACCGAAGCGGGGCGTGAGCGTGCTTTTGCTAAGTTGGATACGATCAAATCAGAAGTGCTGTGGTGGACAACAGGTGCCCAGCCACCTCAAATGCTTGCAGACAAAGAAGTGGTGATCGCCTCGGCGTTTAACGGCCGAATCCACAATGCCCGTAAAGATGAAGGTCAACCATTTCGGATTATATGGGACCGTCAAATGGGTTACATGAATGGATGGGCGATACCTAAAGGGAGTGAGAACACAAAGCTTGCATTGGACTTCATTGCTTTTTCTTCAGGAACAAAACCATTAGCTGATCAAGCTAAGTACGTTGCCTATGGGCCTACGCGTAAGTCGTCTTCGGCGGAGGTGAACCCAGACATTTTAGCGAACCTTCCTACCGCACCTCAAAACTTCCAAACCGCCTTCCTGATTAACGATGAATGGTGGTCAGACTACGCGGATGAACTAAATGAAGAGTTCAATACCTGGCTGCTTAACTAGGCGTTAATTTGTGTATGGGGTCGAGTTTTCATCCATAAGCGAGGTTCCGTACTTTTCCTCAACTGTATTTATGTTTTCGGAGAAATGATGAAAGTCATCGAAGCACAGCAAGTCGCGCAATGTTTAACAATGAAGTCTCTTATTGAAACGATGCGTGAAATGTACTCGCGGCCAGCAACAATACCTCAACGCCGAGTCATGCCCTTAGAAGAGGGAGAATACGAGGCGTTTGCGCTACTTCCAGCTTGGAACCAGGAGTTGATTGCGGTGAAAGCCTTTACGTATTTCCCGCATAACCCTGAGCACGGCAAAGATACGCTTGCATCTAAACTGCTTGTTTTTAGACGAAATGATGGTGAGCCGCTCGCACTCGTAGACGGTAAAGTTTTAACGTTTTGGCGCACCGCCGCAGCTTCTGCGTTGGCAGCGGACTACTTAGCGTGCCCCGATGCTGATCGTTTGTTGATCTGCGGAACGGGCAATCTTGCGCCTTATTTTGCTTGGGCATACGCTGCGGTTCGCCCGCTTAAGCAGGTTTACATTTGGGGGCGCAACTCAGACAAAGCCGAGGCGACGGTAGATGCCATTGTGTCATCTTCAGAGTATCAGTCGCTTCCTGATGAGCGTCGGTTTCGCGTTTCAGTCGTAGAAAATGTGGACCACATTATCAAACACGTTGATATCATCAGCTGTATTACCGCATCAGCAGAGCCTTTGTTTAATGGCGCAGACGTGCAGCCGGGCACCCATATTGATTTGGTCGGTAATCATGACTTGGATAAGCGTGAATGCGACTCCGAAGCAGTGCAACGAGCACAGGTGTATGTTGATAGCCGTATTAATGTATTAGCCGAAGCGGGCGATCTTCTCATTCCAATTCAAGAGGGCGTGTTCACGTCAGACGATATCAAAGGGGAATTACCGCAGCTTTGCGCCCAACAAATCTCAGGACGTCAAAACGATGAGGTCATTACTTTATACAAATCAGTTGGCAGTGCTTTGGCTGATTTGGCCGCTGTAAAGGCGGTGTTGTTAGAAAATGGCATAGATAGCCATGCCTGAGCATTTTTGCTCGTTCATTTAAATTGCATACAATATACATATAAGGAAAGTAGTTCATGAAAATTGATTGGAAAGGTGTTTATCCGGCGGTCAGTACGCAATTTCGTCAAGATCAGTCAATCGACTTAGACGCAACGCAAACTGTTATAGATAACCAAATTAAAGATGGTGTGAATGGCATTATCTGCTTGGGTACTGTCGGTGAGAACTGTGCGTTGTACCCGGAGGAGAAACGCCAGGTCTTGCAAGCGGCAAAAGAAGTCGTAAATGGCCGTGTGCCTTTGATTGCTGGTACAGCAGAGTCTATTACCACAGCAGCTGTTGATTACATGCAGGATGCGTACAAAATTGGTATCGATGGTTGTATGGTGATGCCTGCCATGGTTTACCGCACGTCTGAGAGCGAAACGTTCGAATATTACCGCACGCTAGCAAAAGCAACGCCAGAAATGCCAATCATGATTTATAACAACCCGGTTGCTTATGGTGTCGATGTAAACCTCGATATCATGGCGAAACTGGCTGAGTTTGAAAGTATTGTAGCTATCAAAGAGTCGACCACTGATACTCGTCGTATCACCGAGCTTTACAATAAATTTGATGACCGCTTTACCGTGTTCAGTGGTGTTGATGACATCGCTCTTGAATCATTGATGCTAGGTGCGACCGGCTGGATTTCTGGTTTAACCAACGCATTCCCAGAAGAGTCCGTTGCGATTTATAAACTGGCAAGCCAAGGTCGTTATGCTGAAGCGTTAGAGATCTACCGTTGGTTCTTACCCCTACTGCGTTTAGACACCATTCCTACGCTGGTTCAGTGCATAAAATTGGCCGAGCAAGTCTGCGGACGTGGCTCTGAACAAGTTCGTGCGCCACGCCAACTTTTACAAGGTGAAGAGCGTCAACAAGTCATTCAAATGGTTGAACATGCGTTAGAAACCCGCTTAGACCTATCCAAATACAATCTGTAATTGTGCTGTTTAGTAGAGCGTTAACTGACGCTCTACTCATTCGTAATATTCAAAAAATGAGAAGAGGGAAGTCATGAGCACGGAAAACAAGGACTATGTCAGCTTTCAACACGTTAAGAAAACCTACGATGGCACGAATTTGGTGGTGAAAGACTTCAACTTAGATATTGCTCCTGGAGAGTTTGTTACTATGTTAGGGCCGTCAGGATCGGGCAAGACCACTTGCTTGATGATGCTAGCAGGCTTTGAAACTGCGACCGGTGGAGACATTTATATTGATGGCGTTCCTGTCAATCATCTCGCGCCGCACAAGCGCGATATTGGTATGGTGTTTCAAAACTATGCGTTGTTTCCACATATGACCATTGCTGAGAATCTTGCGTTTCCTTTAAAGGTGCGAAAACTCGACAGTGACACGATTCAAAGCAAAGTTCAGAGTGTATTAGAAATGGTCGAGCTTGAGCATGTTGCGACTCGATACCCAAAGCAGTTATCAGGTGGTCAACAACAGCGTGTCGCGTTAGCGCGAGCATTAGTGTTTGAGCCTAAACTCGTGTTGATGGATGAACCACTAGGCGCATTAGATAAGCAGCTGCGCGAGCAAATGCAGATGGAAATTAAACATTTGCATGAAAAGCTTGGCATTACCATTTTGTATGTGACGCACGATCAAGACGAAGCTCTCACTATGTCCGACCGTATTGCGGTTTTTAATCACGGCGAAGTGCAACAACTCGCGACACCAACCGAGCTTTATGAATCTCCGAGTAATACGTTTGTTGCGCAGTTTATCGGAGAAAACAACCAACTCTCAGGTTTAGTCAAAGAGTGGAACGGAAAGTATTGCCAAGTGCTCGTTGGGAAAGAGTTATTTACTGCGAAACCTGTCAGAGTCTCTGAGCAAGGGCAGAGAACAACGCTTTCCATTCGACCAGAAAAGATTGTTATTCAACCAGAGAAAGCGTCTTGTGAGAACCAAGTCTCAGGCGTCCTACGAGAATTGATTTATCACGGTGATCATTATCGTTTGGTCGTCGAAGTAGAGAGCGTTGGTCACTTCATCGTTAAAGTACCTAACGATAATCGTAAACACTTGCAGTTAACGCCTGGCTCAATTTGTCGTATTGGTTGGCAAAGTGACGATTGCCATGCTCTTGATGGGACACAAACTCAAAGTAGCGAGGTAGCAGCATGAGTCGAGAGCTAACCGCATTAGATTCTGTATTGGAAATCGAACGCCAAGTTCATGAGCAAGAAACCAATTTGAAAGCGCAGTTGCAAAAGGCCGAGCGCCGAAAAAAGCTTCGCTCCATTATGCTCACAACGCCATTGGTGTGTTTTATTCTGCTTACGTTTGCTTTTCCTATCCTCGACATGCTTTATCGAAGCGTGGATAACCGAGAAATATCCCTGTCACTACCACAAACTATTCAAGCCTTAGAAAGTTGGGATTATCAAGGTCAGCCTCATCAAGAAGTCATTGAGGCATTCTCTGTTGAAGTACTTGCGCTTTATCAAAGCAAAGATCTACCGAAAATAGCCAACCGGATGAATATTGAAGAGTCTGGTATGCGCAGTTTACTCATGAAAACCGGCAGAAAGTTTTCTCGTTTGACGTCGCTGCCGAGCTCGGTGACACAGCTAGCTAAGCTGGATAAGCGTTGGGCTAATCCTAAATATTGGGCGGCGTTTAAGAATCTTAGTGGCGCATTAACATTCAGTCACTATCTTGCAGCGCTAGACTTGCAAGTGAATGAGTTTGGAGACATTGAACCCCAACCAGAAAAACGCCAAATATACGTCGACCTTTTCTTTAAAACTTTTTGGATGTCTATTTCAATCACCTTAATTTGTTTGGTGATGGCGTACCCCGTTGCTTACCTGCTTGCCAATTTACCTGATAAGCGCGCGAACTTACTTTTAATCATTGTGCTGCTGCCATTTTGGACATCATTATTAGTCAGAACCACGTCTTGGATTGTTCTGCTGCAAAACCAAGGGGTCATTAATGATCTCCTTATTTGGTCGGGTTTTACTTCTGAGCGAATTCAGATGATTCACAATACCTTCGGAACGGTGGTGTCTATGGTGCACATTCTGTTGCCTTTTATGATCCTGCCTCTGTATAGCGTAATGAAAGGAATTAGCCCAACTTATTTCCGTGCCGCTCGTTCTCTAGGCGCGACGCCTTTCATTGCGTTCATCAAAGTTTATATGCCGCTTACTTTACCGGGGATAGGTGCGGGGGCTTTGCTTACTTTCATTCTTTCTATTGGTTTCTACATTACGCCCGCTTTGGTTGGTGGAAGAAGCGGACAGATGATCTCCAATATGATTGCCTATCATATGCAGACATCACTGAACTGGGGGATGGCTGGCGCATTGGGTGGACTGCTTTTGTTCGTTGTACTGGTTCTGTTTTATATGTTCAACCGTGTGGTTGGCATTAACAACCTCAAGGTAGGGGGATAACCATGGCATTACCAAACTATGCATCAAAAGTAGAGCGAGTCGCTTACGCAGGTTACTTAGTTTTTTGTGGGTTGGTGCTGTTCTTTTTAATCGCTCCAATTCTGACCATCATCCCGTTATCGTTTAATGCAACGCCTTACTTTACTTTTACCGAGGGGATGCTAAACCTTGATTCGGCAGCGTATTCTACTCGCTGGTATCAAGAAATGTTTACTAGTGATCAGTGGCTGTTGGCGCTGAAAAACAGCACGTTCATTGCTTTTATGGCGACACTCGTTGCAACAGGGCTAGGAACTCTGGCGGCGTTGGGTTTAGCAAGTAGTAATTTGCCTTTTCGCAATACGATTATGGCGCTGTTGATCTCACCCATGATCGTACCAGTCATTATCTCTGCTGCTGCGATGTACTTTTTCTACACACGCCTTGGCTTATCACAAACTTATTTAGGCGTCATTTTGGCACACGCTGCGTTAGGTACGCCTTTTGTCGTCATTACCGTTACTGCGACGTTAAGCGGCTTTGACCATAGCTTGGTAAAAGCGGCGGCTAGCTTAGGAGCAAACCCTGTTTATACTTTCAGACACATTACCTTTCCTCTTATTCGTCCGGGGATGATTTCTGGCGGCTTGTTTGCTTTTGGCACTTCGTTCGACGAGGTTGTGGTGGCGTTATTCCTGACTGGGGCAGAACAAAAAACCGTTCCTAGGCAGATGTGGTCAGGAATTCGAGAGCAAATCAGTCCGACTATATTGGCGGTCGCTACGTTGCTGATTTTTATGTCGGTGTGTTTGCTCGTGACTTTAGAAGTTCTACGTAGGCGTAATGTACGCATTCGAGGCATTCAAGAATAACCAAACTTTTTCTTTGTTGCTCGCTACGCACTTTTGTTTAGGTGCTCCTCAATTTTTGACCAAATGCGCCTCATTGTAGGCGCTTGTCTTTTGTGTTTGTCGTCAGCGATGACTGACATGTCACTCCTGTAGATTAATGCCAGCCTGCTCGAAACGTGCCAAAGGCGACTTGTTTGATTGCTGATACCAACTAGCTGGCATGTTTGATTTAAGTCGCGCTTTTTCTTCCTTGCTAATCACAACATAATGCAAAAACGTATCAAGTGTGGTTCCCATCACGTCAAATGTCATTTCCCCATCTTTGCTGATGGCTTTCAATAACCCAACCACGGTTTCCTCAGGGACTAACGATTCAACCACCGCCTTTTTTCGCTCTTTTATTGATGTTGAAGCGCGCAGTTTTGCACGTGCCGTCTCCCAGCAAACTTTGTTGGTTTTACTGACAAGGTTGTGCTTGTAGCAGTAGTAACTGAATAAAAAGCGTGGCAGGTTTTGCCAGCGTTCGGCTTGGACTTCTAACCAAAGATGTTGTAGCTCAATATCAGCGTCGGTCATAAATATTATGGAAGATTATTAAAGTAGTGGCATTCTAACGTTTCATCAGCGATGCCGTCTATGATTCGGTTACTTCCCATCTTTATGTTGACACTTTGATTTTCAATGAAACAGTGACTTCTTATTACTGTAAATAGTGAGTGATTTGTCCAGTTTCTGACATTAGCGTTTGACTTGGGTAGTAGAGTGTGGGCGTTTTTTGTTTTGAAGCGTCAATATACATCATCACATACTCACGTCTTACTCTTTCTGAAATAAATACTTTTATCAAAGTAACTGTGTGATTTTCATTCAAATAGTATGTGTTTCATGGTGATGAAAATTCTGTTTATTGCGCTACAATCGAGTGTCGTTCGTAAAATGTAGCCTAATGACGAAAACCTTGCGTCTTCTATCTGGCTTTTTGTGTGCTACTTTTTAATAAGTATCTTTTGGGTGGGCTTTTATGTTTGGAGTTAAAAGAAATGCTGCTATCTCTGGCTTGTACCAAGCGAGTGAACTTAAAGCAAAGCTGTTCTCCAAGGATTTGGAAATCTTAAGACTTAGAGCTGAAACTGAGTTTAATAAAGTGCTTGATGAGCTACTAAGAATTAAAGATAACAATTCAAGGCTTCGTGAAAGTGGGCTTATTGATAAGCTTGAGCAAGAGAAGTCTAAATGGAACAGTGATCAGCTCAAAGACATCGAGCAACGTATAAGTAGTGTCGAGTTCTGTATTAAGGATTGTGCTTTATATGTCAGCAACATTGAGTCCCAATTCGCTGAGGATAGCGGTTTAGGATATGGTGAACTGAGCAGTCGTTCCCTTGAAGACGAGTTGGAAACACTATCTTTTAGTAAGATCCTTAACGCATCTGCACATGAGTACTTTTATAACTCTAAAGAGTATGAAATGTACCTTGAAAACACACCAAATACCGAATTTTTGCACGCGTTAAAAGAGCAAATTACCGCACTCTTCGACCACAAAGCAGCCTAGAACCTACAAAGTATTCGCCCATTGCCCGATTCCTTCTGAAGGGGCTTTGATTCGCGAATTTTTACCGACCCGCTTTGGAGTATACCTAGCCATTTAACGTGCTGGGTATACCCGTTTAACTACACGTTTCTTCTCTAGCTCATCTCTATTTTTTAACAAATACGAATTTTAGAAGCTCACTCCGTGTTCCTTCTAGTACCAAAAACTGATACCGCCACATCCAGTTGTTAACAAAATGTTTATTCTTGTCTTGCGAGTAGATTATATGGAGATGCTCTTGCAGTAATAAGGGCAGTGGCGATGCAAAAGACGTAATGCATCTAAGGAAAACTCAATATAGAAGAAATTAGATGGAACTGAAGATTTTGAGTGTCGCGATTGCGACAACATTAACCAGCACTGGCGTATTTGGGTTAAGCGAGCCAGTTTCTCAAGTTACAGAGCAACATGCACATTCGGCTCATACACACGGTGTTGAATCCAATCGAGTTGAATACCAACCAACCGCAACTCTCCCTATTCAGCCCTCCAAGGCAACTCGAGTACAGTCACTTGAAAGCCTTGATGAGTCGAGCACTGCTTGTGATTTGGAAGCATTGGTTACCGAAAGCAGTAACCAATTGATCAGCGAAATTTTAAGTCAGGGCGCGACGTGCGTGAACCAGTTATTCTCTGCTGAAAGTCGGGTTCAGGAGTCGGTATTTAGCTCCGATCATATGTACAACATCGCTAAGCACACTACGACCTTGGCGAAGGGTTATATGGGTGGCGGGAGCGATGAACTAGAAACGTTGTTCTTATACTTACGCGCGGGTTATTACGCCGAGTTTTACAATGACAACATCTCATTTATTGAATGGGTCACACCAGCGGTGAAAGAATCCGTGGATGCGTTTGTTAATAACGCAAACTTCTATGAGAACAGCGACCGTCACGGCAAAGTGCTTAGTGAAGTCATCATCACTATGGATAGTGCGGGCTTGCAGCATGCGTACTTACCGCAAGTGACCCAGTGGCTTACACGTTGGAATGATCAATACGCCCAGCACTGGTATATGCGCAATGCGGTTAATGGTGTTTTCACTATTTTGTTTGGTGGGCAGTGGAACGAGCAATTTGTGCAAGTAATTGGTAACCAAACAGACCTTGCCAAAGCTTTAGGCGATTTTGCTCTGAGGGCGTCATCAATCGGTGCTGAAGATGAGTTTATGGCCGCGAATGCGGGGCGAGAGCTCGGGCGTCTGACCAAGTATACGGGTAACGCGAGTTCTGTTGTGAAGAGTCAGCTGAGTCGAATCTTTGAACAGTATGAAATGTATGGTCGGGGTGACTCGGTTTGGCTTGCGGCGGCGGACACCGCCTCATATTACGCAGATTGTAGTGAGTTCGGAATTTGTAATTTCGAAACTGAGCTAAAAGGCTTGGTGCTATCGCAAACTTATACCTGTAGTCCGACAATTCGAATATTGTCCCAGAATATGACGCAAGAGCAACACGCGGCCGCATGTTCTAAAATGGGTTACGAAGAGGGTTACTTTCATCAGTCTTTAGAAACTGGTGAACAGCCAGTAAAAGATGACCACAATACTCAGCTCCAAGTCAATATCTTCGATTCAAGCACCGATTATGGTAAGTACGCAGGGCCAATTTTCGATATTAGTACTGACAATGGCGGTATGTACTTGGAGGGCGATCCTTCCCAGCCGGGGAATATTCCCAACTTTATTGCTTATGAAGCCTCTTATGCGAACGCGGATCACTTTGTCTGGAACTTAGAGCACGAATACGTGCATTACTTAGATGGTCGATTTGATCTCTATGGAGGGTTTAGTCATCCAACTGAAAAAATAGTGTGGTGGAGTGAAGGCATTGCAGAGTATGTCGCTCAAGAAAATGACAACCAAGCAGCACTTGAGACGATTCTAGACGGCTCGACATATACCTTAAGTGAGATTTTCGAGACTACTTATGATGGGTTTGATGTCGATCGAATTTATCGTTGGGGGTACTTAGCTGTACGTTTTATGTTTGAAAATCATAAAGATGACGTAAACCAAATGCTGGTGGAAACGCGCCAAGGGAATTGGAGCAATTACAAGGCCACGATCACCCAATGGGCGAATTTGTATCAAAGTGAGTTTGAGCAGTGGCAGCAAGCCCTTGTCTCAAATGGTGCACCTAATGCAGTCATAACCGCAAACAGTAAGGGGAAAGTCGGTGAAAGCATTACATTTAGCAGTGAAAACAGTACAGACCCAAACGGGAAGATCGTCAGCGTCTTATGGGACTTCGGTGATGGCTCGACAAGTACACAAACCAAGCCGACGCACCAATATGGGAGTGAAGGGGAGTATTCGGTCAGTCTAAGTGTGACAGACAGTGAAGGCTTGACGGCAACCGCCACTCATAGTGTTGTTATCTCAACGTTGGGCGGTAATGACACATTGCCACAAGACTGCGCGGTGCAAAGTAAAGTAAGCGGTGGGCGCCTAACAGCAGGAGAGCCCGTTTGCTTGGCAAATCAACAAACCATTTGGCTAAGCGTGCCAGCGGTGAATGAGAGCTCAAATCTGGCGATAACGACGGGGAATGGTACGGGCAACCTAAAGCTTGAATACAGTAACTCTGGTTGGCCGGATGGTGCTAATCGTCACGGGTGGTCAGATAATATTGGTAATGGAGAGTGTATTACGTTGTCAAATCAGAGTAACTACTGGGGCTACGTTAAAGTCTCTGGTGACTTTGAGAATGCCGCCATCGTCGTTGATTTTGATGCTCAGAAGTGTCGTCAGTAGGGCATTTTAACTGCATCATTTTAATTTAATTGATCGCCTCGCTAACATTGCGGGGCGTTTTTGTTTTTTACGCCGTTATCTCTATAAAAAAACCAGCCCGAAGGCTGGCAAACAAGGAGTTTGAGATGAAAATGAAAACGTTATAAAACTTGCTGATATCCTATTTCTCAATAAGTTGGGTTGTGCGTTGAAGCCAGTTTTTATCTTGCGCATCAAGAAAAGGGCTAAGCGCTTGATAGACTCGTGAATGGTAATGATTGAGCCAGTCTAGCTCTGCTTGATCTAGCATTGATAAGTCAAGGGCGTTGGTCGCAATTGGAGCAAGAGTGATGGTCTCAAAACCGTAAAACGTGCCGAACTCATTTTGTTCTACCTCTACAACTTTAAGAATGTTCTCTATTCTTACCCCGTACTCACCTTCGCGATAAACGCCTGGCTCATTAGTAATGACCATACCCGGTTTTAGTTCAACCTCGTGGTGGCTTTGCGAGAAATTTTGTGGGCCTTCGTGAACATTCAAGCAAATGCCCACGCCGTGTCCAGTGCCGCACTTGTAATCAATACCATGTTGCCATAAGACGCCACGCGCCATGATATCAAGATTGGCACCCGTAGAGCCTTTCATGAATCGAGTCTGAGTCAGTCGGATGACCGCTTTGAGCACCAAGGTATAATCTTTGCGCTGCTTAATGGTCGGTGACCCGAAGTGGAAAGTACGGGTGATGTCTGTTGTCCCGCCAAGGTATTGGCCACCAGAATCGACGAGAAAGAAGTTGCTTTCATTGACTGCCGCATTGCTTTCTTCATCGGCGGCATAATGCATTTTTGCCCCGTGAGCTGCGAAGCCTGCGATAGTGCGGAAACTGTCACTCACATAATGTCGGGTTTGACGGCGATAGTGGTTCAGTTGTGCCTCAGCAGACAATTCTGTAACGAATCCGCTTGGAACTTGCTCTTCTAGCCAGTTCATAAACCTTACGATTGCCACACCATCATCTGTTAATGCCTGCTCTAGGCAGGTTAGTTCGGTCTCATTTTTTATGGCCTTCATTGCCGTTACAGGGCAAGCCATTGGTTTTAGATTCACATTCCGTTCAATCGAACTCACCAATAAGCTGTCTGTGTGGGTAGGGCTAAAAGCGAGCGATAATCCCTCACATTGCTGATTCAAATACTGACTTACGTAGTTGTAATGGCGAATGTGTACACTCTGCTCGGTCAGCGCTCTTTCAACGTCTTGAGGCAGTTTGGCCTTATCAATAAACAGTGTCGCAAGTGATTGCTCTACGATTAGATAGGCTTCAGAAACTGGGCAGTAATTCGTATCACCACCTCGAATATTCATTGTCCACATGACATCATCTAGCGTTGACACTAATAAGCTATCTACTTGGTTCTCGGTTAACAAAGAACGGATTCTCGCTAACTTATTTTCTGTGTCAACGCCAGCAAAAGCGGTGGGGTGCTCGAATACGGGTGCACTTGGGCGAGGTGGTCTTTCAAGCCAAATCGGTGTGAGCAAATCTAGGTCGAGAATGATCTTAATGTTTTTCGCTTCAAAGGCTTGTTTGAGGCCTTGATAAAAAGCGTAACTGATGGCGCGCCCGTCAACCGCGACAATACTGTTTTCTGGGAGCGTGGTAGCCAGCCATTTGGTAATTGTCGGCGTTTCTGGTTGTTTGGCTTTAAACAGTTCAAGTCCTGTGCCGTGTAACTGTTCTTCAGCTTGAATATAGTAACGACCATCAGTCCACAGGCCACCACCTTGTTGGGTAATGACGACATCGCCTGCTGAGCCGGTAAAACCTGAAATCCAGCTTCGCGCTAACCAATGAACCGCTGAGTATTCACTGTTATGTGGGTCATTGTTGGTCACGATATATGCAGACACGTTGTGAAAGGACATTGCCTCACGCAATAACGTAAGGCGTTGGTTTACTGAGTTAGTATTGTTCATTAAATGGTTCCTAAAGTCATATTTGAGCAATAGATATGATGCTGCTCCGAGCCTGTTTTTATTGGGTTCTGTCGCCCGCATACTTCTGTTGCTTCTGGGCATCGAGTACGAAAAACGCAACCGCTCGGTGGATTAAGTGGAGAAGGAAGGTCGCCGGGCAATAGTTGTATTTCACGGTCACGTGCTAATTGCGGATTAGCTATCGGGACAGCAGATAACAGTGCTTTGGTGTAGGGGTGTTGTGCATCATCAAATACTTTATCGTAACGTCCTACTTCCATAGGTTTACCAAGATACATCACCATAACGCGGTCGCTGATATGGCGCACCACGCTTAAGTCATGCGCAATCATCACCAGTGTTAACCCCATTTCTTGTTTAAGATCATCTAGAAGATTGATGACCTGAGCTTGTATGGAGACGTCTAGCGCACTAACGGGTTCATCACACACGACCAAATCTGGATTGAGAATTAATGCTCTGGCAATGCCCACACGCTGGCATTGACCTCCGGAAAATTCATGTGGATAGCGGTTTCGCTGGCTCGCCAAGAGACCCACTTTATCCATCATAGCGATGACACGCTTTTCTACCTCTGCCCGTTTAAGTTGTGGCTCGTGGGTGAGCAGTGGTTCGGCGATGCATTCTGAGATGGTTAATCTCGGATTCAAACAAGCGGATGGGTCCTGAAACACCATCTGAAATTCTCTGCGTCGAGAGGAAAGCTCTTTTTTACTAAACCCGAGCATGTCTTGACCTTTCCAAGTCAACTCGCCATGTGTAGGTTCAATTAAGCGAAGTAAGGCGCGTGCAAGTGTTGATTTTCCGCAGCCTGATTCCCCCACAATGCCAAGTGTCTCACCTCGGTAAACATCTAAGTCGATACCATTGACCGCTTTCACGATTTTACGTCGACTTGGAATAAGATGACGTGAAACAGGAAAGTGGACGTTTAAATCACGAGCAGACATGAGGACTTCTTTTTTATTCATAACGCCTCCTTAAGCTTTTATTTGAATGGGAGTGATAACACTGGGTGCTTTAACGTGACAGGCAATGGACTGGCTCGTGTTTAATGGAGAAAACCGTGGGGTTTCGTATTGGCAACGCGTCTCTCGATGCTCGCACCGCTCTCTAAACGGACACCCTTTATGGTTAATCAACGCACTTGGTGGGTTACCTGGGATGGTTGGTAAACGCGGCATATCTTCAGTGATAGAAGGAATAGCCTTTAGCAGACCTTGAGTATAGGGGTGCGCAGGTTGAGCGAACAATGTCTCGGTATCGGATTGCTCCATTTTTTGACCACCATACATGACCAATACGCGATCACACATCTCGGCGACGACGCCCATATCGTGAGTGATCAGTAAAATAGCCGTATTGAACTCTTGTTGTAAGTCTCGTAATAGCGTCAAAATTTGAGCCTGAACGGTTACATCTAATGCGGTGGTTGGTTCGTCTGCAATTAACAACTCGGGCTTACACAACAACGCCATCGCTATCATGATTCGCTGACGCATTCCGCCAGATAATTCGTGAGGGTATTGATTCATCCGAGTTTCGGGAGAGGGAATACGCACCGCATCCAACATGTGAATCGATTCCATTTTTGCTTGTTTTCGGCTCATTCCTTTATGAATCATGAGAACTTCACAAAGCTGCTTGCCAATTTTCATGAATGGATTAAGTGACGTCATCGGATCTTGAAAGATCATTCCGATTTTCTCTGCACGGATGCGGTTGAGCTGCTTTTTCGACATCGCGAGTAAATCATCACCGTGGAACATTGCGCTTCCAGACACGGCGCCGTTATCCGCGGTTAACCCCATTAATGCGAAAACAGATTGGCTTTTTCCCGAACCTGATTCCCCAACAATCCCAAGAGTTTCGCCCGCTTTAATCGAGTAGGAGAGATTACTGACCGCTTGCACTTGCCCATCTGGTGTATCGAAGCGCACGTTCATGTTTTCAATAGATAGCATGGGTTTGTCCTTATCGGTCTTTCGGGTCAAGAGCATCACGCAAGCCATCGCCGATGAAGTTAAAACAAAAGAGGGTGGCAACTAAAAACAGAGAGGGAAAAAGCAGCATCCACAATGCCACGTCAATCGTTTTTGCGCCTTCGGAAATTAGGATTCCCCAGCTCGTGTCTGGTGGTTGAACACCAAGCCCTAAGAAGCTTAAAAACGATTCGAACATAATGAATCCAGGTACCATTAAGGAGGAGTAAACCATCACGATCCCAAGCACATTAGGCAGAACATGGCGTCGGACAATTGTCAATTTAGAAACCCCAATAGAGTGTGCGGCTTCGATGAACTCTCGCTTTTTTAGACCGAAGGTGACACCACGTACAACACGGGCAATGCCCAGCCAAGATACCATTCCGATCACGATAAAAATCAGGTAGATGTTGTTGCCAAAAAGGGTAACAAACAGGATAACCATAAACATAAATGGCACCGAATCGAGCATCTCAATAATGCGCATCATTACGCTATCGACAACGCCGCCAAGATAGCCGGAAATACTTCCCCAAATCGTACCAATAACAACGGCGACTAAGGCGCCGACAAAACCCACCAAAATAGAGAGCCTGCCGCCTTGCATCGTGCGAGCAAAGACATCTTGCCCGAGATCATCGGTACCAAAGTAATGGCCACTGCTCAGTGAAGGTTTCCCTAGCTCGTATGGATCGATGAGCACTTCCCAGTCAATTTCATCATGGCCAAAAGCGGCAAGAGAGGGGCCGAAAGTGATGCATAAGGTAATGAAAGCCAAAACATACACTGATGTCATCGCGGCTCTGTTTTTACGAAATCGAGTCCATGCATCCTGCCAAAGACTGCGACCTTCGACGGCTTCAATATTGTCGACGACTTGATCTTGAAGAGCTTGTGTATCCAGTTTTTTGATCGTTAACATGCCGGACTCCTAAACGCGTATACGAGGGTCGATAATCGTATATAGCAAGTCGACCACAAGGTTAAAGAAGATAGTGAGTGAAGCGACAATCAGAGTAATGCCCATTACTAGGCCGTAGTCGCGGTTGAGAGCCCCAGACACAAAGTGTTGTCCCATGCCACCTGTACCAAAGAAAATGTCGATAATCACCGAGCCTGTCACGACAGACACAAACGCAGGGCCGAGCATCGCAACGACGGGAATCAGGGATGGTCGCAAAGCGTGATGGAATAAAATGTAGGTTGTGGACAAACCTTTGGCTTTTGCCGTTCGAATGTATGGTTGGTTGAGCGTTTCAATCATTGCGCCACGCATGACGCGTGCAATACTCGCAATGGAGCCAATCGCCAGGCTAAGCACGGGAAGAACAAGAAAAGCCAGCTTTCCTCCTTCCCAACCACCAGCAGGGAACCAGCCGAGCTGAATGGCGAAGATCATGACTAAAACTGGAGCAAGCACGAAAGCCGGAACCACAACTCCAGTCATCGAAAGTGTCATCAGGCCGTAATCTAGGCGGCTATTTCGGTTCAATGCCGCAATGGTGCCAAGCAACATGCCAAGTGGAACGGAAATGCAAAAGGAGAGTACGCCTAATACTGCTGAAACTGGCCATGATTGTGCGACGAGCTGTGTAACACTGAAGTCTTGATAAACGAAGCTCGGACCGAGATCTCCTTGTATGAAATTACCAATGTAAATCCAAAACTGAGTAAGGAAGGGCTGGTCCAAATGGAATTTTGCTTCGATATTCGCACGTACCACTTCTGGCATAGGCCGTTCCATATCAAATGGCCCCCCTGGTGCAATGTGCATCAGCCAAAATGATACGAGTGCGATGAATAGAAGCGTGGGGATAGCGATAGCTAATCGCTTAACAATGTACCAAATCATGATCCATCATCCTTTGGTCATCCGAAATCACTTCGAACGGTTATGAATAAAAAATGGTCTGAGCTCAGGTTGCCTTCTCCACCGAGAGATATGAGGAACGGCAAGTAAACATTGAACTTGCCGACTCAGACCGAAAACATGCTTTTAGTGGGCTTTTACATAGACATTCTTGCGGTAGTACGACGACTCAGGGTTTGTCAGTTCGTAGCCGCCCACGTAAGGCTTGATGAGGTATTGATCGTTACCCGGACGATAAATAGGAATAATGGCCATGTCTTCAATCAGCAGGCTTTCTGCTTGTAGATACAGTTCTGATGGGTTGCTCATGGTCTTTGATCGAGCCATTAACTCGTCGTATTGCGGGTTGTTATAACGAGAATCGTTGTACTCGCCACTAGAAACAAAGATATCTAACCACGTAGAGGCTTCATTGTAGTCGGCCGTCCAGCCGCCGCGAGTAATGTCGGTCGGCTCTTTAAGTGCGTAGAACACTTTCGGTTCTAGCTGTTTTATCGTGACTTGCGCACCCAATCGGCTTTTCCACATGCCTGCCATGGTGGTTGCCATTTTTACGTCCATCGAGAAAGTTGGTACGGTAAACGTCAACTTAAGCGGATTGCTTTTATCGTATCCAGCTTCTGACAGTAATTGCTGCGCTTTTTCGATACGTTTATGGCGGTTCCAAGTTGCGAACTCAGGAGTGTGAGATTTAAAACCATCTGTTTGAGGTGGCACAAGGGTATACATTGGAACCCCACCGTTTCTCAAAATAGCACTCGTTAACAGTTGACGGTCAATGGCATATGAGAGGGCTTTACGAACTCGCACGTCTTTTGTTGGCCCTTGTTGAGTGTTGAGGTAATAGAATGTGGAGCCAAGATACGCACTGGTGCTTGCCACTTCTTGTGGGCGTTGTTGAATTAACTTTTTCTTCTGAGCGGCAGGAATGGAAACCGCTTGGTCTATCTCACCAGCTAGGTAGCGGTTTAGCACTACGTTTGCATCACCAATTGGTAGCCAGGTGACTTTTTCCAGCACTACATTGCTTGCGTCCCAATAATGTGGATTTTTAACCATCACCAGTTTTTCGTTAACTTTCCATTCAGAGACAGTAAACGCACCATTTGTAACGATATGCTCAGGCTGGGTCCAACGGTTGCCATGTTTTTCAATGGTCGCTTTATGAACGGGGGCAAGCACTGGATGACTTAATAGTTTCGTAAAGAAGGGAATAGGCTCTTCGAGTGTTACCTGGAACGTTTTTTCATCCAGCGCCTTCACGCCCAAAGACTCGGGTGCGGCGTCGCCTTTCATAATGGCTTGCGAGTTTTCGATATTTGGAATGGCCGCAAACCAAGCGTAGGGTGAAGCAGTGCTTGGATTCAGTAAGCGTTGCCAGCTGTAGACAAAATCTTGTGCAGTGACCGTTTCGCCATTTGACCATTTTGCATCACGTAAGTGGAAGGTATAAACCGTATTGTTGTCATTGACTGACCAAGACTCAGCAACACCAGGAATGGTTTTACCTTGCTTATCTTGAATGACCAGACCTTCAAACAGGTCTCGACCGAGATTAAAAGCGGGCTCTGCGGCTTGCTTGGCTGGATCAATAGAAGTAACTTCAGCTCCATTGTTTAGCGTAATTTCTTGTGTCTCATCGAGGGTCACTCCTGCGGGATACGGCGCGGCATAGCTTGATGTCGCCAGTATTGGACTCATCATCGACGCTAATAAAAGCAACTTAGGTAATTTCATCCTTGTCTCACTCTTTTCATCCTGAAAGATGCCAAAAATGTATATTGTATAAATTGTCTGCACAATCGAGTTTTAACATTACTGTAACAGGGTGTCGGGTGTTGAGCTGTCTGGTCTCAAAAAGTGAGCTAGGGGAATTTCTTTGAAGATCTGATATCAAGTTGGCATGACGGGAAGTAATTTTGCTTCGATACAAATTAAAATCCCCTTCAAGCACAGGCTAGAAGGGGAAGATAGTCAGTCTGCTCTTCAAAAGGCATGACGTTAACTGACTAGGAAATGTTTCACGAACTCAGTGATTTTGACCATATCACTTACCGCGATAAACTCTTCTGTCGTGTGTACTTTTGCCATGCCAGTTGAAAGGTTGACAGTTGTGAGACCTTTCTTGTTAAAGTTGTTGGCATCGCTACCGCCGCCAGTGCCTTTTGTGAAGGCGTCAATTCCCAACTCTGAAAACGCTGCTTTTATAGCGTTTACGTGTGGGTGGTTTTCTTCAATAACAAAAGCGTCGTAGGCTCGGCTAGATTCAATTTCGACTTCTGCACCGTGTTTTTCACAGACAGACTCTAATGTTGAGATCATATGATTGACCTGAGCATCTAGTTTATCGCCATTCAGGGAGCGTGCTTCTGCCACGATTTTTAATTCAGGCATAACAATGTTTGTGGCCTGACCGCCGTTAACCATACCGATGTTGGCTGTCGTTTCTTCGTCGATGCGAAGCAGCTTCATTTGGTTGATGGCATCTGCCGCCACCATGATCGCACTGATGCCTTCTTCTGGCGCAAGCCCAGCGTGTGCTGGTCGACCTTTGATTTTTGCCATGATCTTTTGCTGGCCTGGGGCTGCGGTCACAATGGTGCCAATAGGGCCACCCGTATCTAACACGATTGCTTCCGTTGAAGTGACGTGTGACATATCGAAGTATTGTGAACCGAATAAACCGCCTTCTTCATACACGGTGAAAGCAAGTTCTAACGTTTTGTGCTCACGGTTTTCCGCTTGAATACAACGAACGGCTTCCATGATGGCAGCAATACCAGATTTATCATCGCCACCGAGAATCGTATTGCCTTTTGAACGGATAATGCCGTCTTCGATGATTGGCTCAATGCCAATACCTGGAGTGACCGTATCCATATGACAGCTCATTAGAATAGAGCCGTCTTTTTTGCCGTCTAAACGGGCGTACACGTTAAAACCGTTAGAAATGTGCTCAGGCACTGGAAGTTTGCGTACGGTAAAGCCTAGCTCGCCTAGCTGTTCTGCCAGTGTTTCTGCAATTTGTTTTTCGTTTTTTGATTCGCTGTCGATACGTACTAGTTGGCAAAAGTGTTCAACTAAGCGTTCTTGATTGATGTGTGTCATTAGATGTCTCTTTTTCTGATCGAGCGTGAAGCCTTGTGGCTCGGCTCGATAGGGAACAGAGCACCACTTATGGCACAGTTACTTTTGAATAAAACTGAGGTGAATCAATAAAGGGGTATCCATGACACGATTCTGACCGATGAGCCTTTCGAACTGTATGAAGCGTCACGAAACATTACTTTTGATGTTTTGCAGGATCAAATGAATAAATCGGATAGAGATAGGGTGCAATAGACTTTCCATCCCCTTTTGCTTTTTGAGCTACGTTGCCAAGATAAAATGCCAAAGTAACAACTTGTTTACATTTTATGTGGTGGCGTAAAGCCTAAAATATCAATCTAATATATTGAAAATAAGCAGTTTGTTTGATGTTTACGAAAGTGGGTTCGATGTGCTCTCTATGTGTAACATATGTTTTACAATTATGCGTAAAAATCGCCAAGATAAAGATTTCTCACCACCTATTCCAATTTCTCAAGACCTGCGCCAAGTTAGAAAAATAAGTCCAAACAAAAGCTACTGAGACAAGGAGAAAGTCATGGTTGATGCATATAACCCACTAGGAACAGACGGATTTGAGTTTGTTGAATATACCGCTGCTGACAACAAAGGCATTCAACAGCTTAAAGATCTGTTTATATCGTTAGGTTTTGCGGAGATTGCAAAGCATCGCTCAAAAGAAGCGTGGTTATATCGACAAGGTGACATTAGCTTTATTGTGAATGCGCAGCCGCATAGCCAAGCTGAGGGATTCGCCAAAGTTCACGGTCCGTCGGTTTGTGGCATGGCATTTCGTGTGAAAGACGCCACCGTTGCTCTGGCGCATGCGTTAGAGAATGGCGGTAAAGAATATAAAACGGAAATTGGGCCGATGGAGCTTAGCATTCCTGCTATTTATGGCATCGGTGAAAGCTTGCTTTATTTTGTCGACCGTTATGGAAAGCAGAGCATTTATGATGTCGATTTTCGTTTTTATGATGATGCTGATGAGCGTTTATCAAAAGCGAATGTTGGTCTTTACGAAATCGACCACTTAACGCACAACGTTAAGCAAGGCAACATGGATGTCTGGTCAGGTTTCTATGAGCGCATTGGTAACTTCCGCGAAATTCGTTATTTCGATATCGAAGGTAAGCTGACTGGTCTTGTCAGCCGTGCGATGACCGCACCTTGCGGCAAAATCCGAATTCCTATCAATGAGTCGTCAGATGATAAATCACAGATTGAAGAGTTTATCCGTGAATACAATGGCGAAGGTATTCAACACATCGCATTGACCACTGACGACATCTACGAAACGGTCAAAACCTTGCGTGAGCGAGGCATGGACTTTATGCCAACGCCAGATACTTATTACGAGAAAGTCGATCAGCGTGTTGAAGGCCACGGTGAAGATGTAAGCAAGCTTCGTGATTTGCAGATTCTTATTGATGGTGCACCAACGAAAGATGGCATCTTGCTACAAATCTTTACTCAAACCGTTATCGGCCCTGTGTTCTTCGAAATCATCCAACGTAAAGGCAATGAAGGCTTTGGCGAGGGTAACTTCAAAGCGTTGTTTGAATCGATAGAAGAAGACCAAATTCGCCGAGGAGTATTGAGCGATGCATAAATGGATCACATTCCCTCACCGGGAGGGAGTGTGCTCTAAACAAGCGCATGCTGACTTCCCGGAAGAGGCAATTTATGAACGTGAGGCAGGTCGAAGTGGCTTCTTCGGCCCCGCAACACATTTTCATCATCAACATGCCCCAACGGGGTGGTCTGAGTGGGAGGGCGAGCTACGTCCACGAGCGTTCGATTTTAATCTAGTTGAGAAAGCCAGCCATATTACCCCGTGGGCAGTCCCGCATCTATTACACAACGCGAATTGTAAAGTTCGTGTTTGGCGTATGGATGAAAAAATGGACTTCTTGGTGAGAAATGCAGATGGCGACGAACTGCTATTCATCCACCAAGGTACGGCAGATCTCTACTGTGATTATGGTCATTTGAAAGTGAGCGAAGGGGATTATGTCATGATCCCTCGCTCAACGAGCTGGCGTTTAGAACCAAGCGAGCCGATGTTCATTCTGATGATTGAAAACACCGATGCGGCTTATACATTGCCCGAAAAAGGCATGGTTGGAAACCACGCGGTGTTTGATCCGGCGGTTTTAGAAACGCCGTCGATCAACGATCAGTTCCGTGCTCAATACTCTGATAATCAAACACAGGTTCAGGTGAAACGCCACGATAAAGTCAGTGTTATCACTTACCCATTCAACCCGTTGGATGCGATTGGTTGGCATGGTGATTTGGCGGTAGTAAAAGTGAACTGGCGTGATATTCGTCCACTTATGTCACATCGTTACCATTTACCGCCTTCTGCACATACTACATTTGTAGGAGCAGGATTTGTGGTGTGTACCTTCGTCCCTCGTCCAATTGAAAGTGATCCTGGAGCGCTCAAAGTACCGTTCTACCACAACAATGACGATTATGACGAAGTCTTGTTCTACCATGCTGGTGACTTCTTTAGTCGTGACAACATTGAAGCGGGTATGGTGACATTCCATCCAGCAGGATTTACGCATGGTCCTCACCCGAAAGCATTCAAAGCAGGGCGAGAGCACAAGAAGACTTTCACCGACGAAGTTGCGGTCATGATTGATACGCGTCACGCACTTCAGTTTTCGGATGAGCTGGAAAAAGTAGAAAACAAAGAATACGTCTATAGCTGGCAAGAGAAGTAAGAGGCAAGGATGAAATTAGCAACCAAGAAAAATGGCACTCGTGACGGTTTGTTGATGGTCGTGAGCAAAGACTTAACGCGCTGCGTACCAGCGACAGAAATTTTCCACCCCATGAACTTAGCACCGACGATGCAGGTGGCACTTGATAACTGGGATACGCTAGCACCGCAACTGGAAGAGCTATACGTTGCACTGAACAATGGCACGGTTGCAGGGTATGAAGAGTTTGAAGCGCACTACTGCGAGTCGCCGCTTCCTCGCGCTTATCAGTGGGCTGATGGCAGTGCTTACGTAAACCACGTTGAGTTGGTTCGAAAAGCTCGCGGCGCTGAAATGCCAGAGAGTTTTTGGACGGACCCGTTGATGTACCAAGGAGGCTCTGATGCCTTTATTGGACCTTGTGACAACATCGAGTTTGCGAGTGATGAATGGGGTATTGATTTCGAAGGTGAAGTTGCTGTGGTAACTGGTGACGTGCCAATGGGCGCGAGTGTTGCAGAGGCTCAGGAGTCGATTCGTTTGATCATGCTGGTGAATGATGTCTCACTGCGTGGTCTAATTCCGGCAGAGTTAGCTAAAGGGTTTGGTTTTTTCCAATCTAAACCTTCTTCTGCGTTTTCTCCTGTGGCAGTAACACCTGACGAACTAGGCGATGCGTGGTACGAAAACAAAGTGCATTTACCACTGGTCTCGACATACAACCACAAGCCGTTTGGTCGCCCAAATGCGGGTATCGATATGACGTTTGATTTTGCAGACTTAATTGTTCATGCGACTAAAACGCGCCCGCTATCTGCTGGGGCAATTATAGGTTCTGGCACGGTATCTAATAAGCAAGGCACCGAACATGGCACTTCGATTGAGGAGGGTGGTGTTGGTTATTCATGTATCGCGGAAGTTCGCATGATTGAAACCATTCGTGATGGTAAGCCGTCGACTAACTTCATGTCGTTTGGAGATTCAATTAGATTGGAAATGTTCGATGCGGATGGCAACAACATATTCGGTTCGATTGACCAACAAGTTAGCCAATATCTCAAGCACTAACAGTGCTGGTTGGGAGACGATATGAGCGATAGCATGGTTTTGTACGGATATTGGCGGTCTTCAGCGGCGTATCGTGTGCGTATTTGTTTGAATCTTAAAGAGTTATCGTATGATTCAAAATCGGTACACTTGGTGCGCAATGGTGGCGAACAACACAGTGACGAGTACCATGAGTTAAACGCTTCTGAACTGGTTCCTTTGCTGGTGGATGGGGAGGTTCAGTTAACCCAGTCACTGGCGATCATTCAATACTTAGAAGAACACTACCCGGATGTCACCGTGATCCCCGAGCAAACGCCGCTTCGATACCAAGCGCTAGCTTTGGCTCAGGATATTGCAATGGAGATTCATCCCCTGAATAACTTAAGAGTTCTACAGTATTTAGAGGGGGAGTTAGCTTGCGAGCCAGAGCGCAAAGTCGCTTGGATTCATCACTGGATCCACAAAGGTTTTACGGCATTAGAAGAGAAACTTCAGAAGCATCGTAAACTAAATGGTGATTGTAAGTTTAGCCTGACAAGCTCGCCATCTATTGTCGATATTTGTCTGGTACCACAATTTTATAACGCACAACGCTTTGGTGTAGATACCTCTCTTTATCCAACCATTAACGCTGTTGTGCAGTCATGCAATCAACTGCCAGCTTTTATTGATGCGATGCCAGAGAATCAGCCAGACGCTAATAGTTGATTCTTAGCATACATAATGTATTAACAAAATTTAAACGAGCCAATCCAAGTGTGTGATTGGCTCGTTTTTATTGGTGAGCAAAATTTTCTGTTTCTCGCTATCGTCGTGGCGCCTCAAAATTGCGAGGTTTTGTTGCTCTGCATAACATTTCCATTTACGCTTTGAGCAACGAGTTGTTTTGGATGCACTTTATTTATGACCAACATTTTTATCATTGTTGTTCTTCTGGTTTTATTCTTCTTTGTTATTCAAAAGTACGTGATTAAGCACGATGACACGCGTGATTATCCTTATCGCTCGAAAGGCCCTCTGCTCAGAGGTCAAGAGGGTGCGTTCTATAATGCGTTAAGAGCGGCGGTCGGGGAGCATGCCGTAGTATTCGCGAAAGTAAACATGTCCAGTTTGGTTACGCCAAAAGAAATCAAAAATAAGAAGCAGTTTTTTGTCGCGAACAATCGTATATCTCGAAGCTATTTTGATTACGTTATTTGTGACCCAAGGACACTAGAGCCGCGCGTTATCGTTGAATTGGATAATGGGCAGGAGCTAAACAAGGGTAAGATAGAAAGACAAAAGTTATTGATTCATGTTTGTAAGACGGCCAACCTGCCTTTAATCGGCGCTTCGATAAAGCACAGTTATCAAGTTGGGCGATTACGTCGTTTGCTTGCGGCACACATTGATTTGATTGAGCCCGATAAAGAAGTGCGTTTTTGTAAAAAATGCGGCAGTCCGATGATCATTAAAACCGCAAGCCAAGGTGAGTTCAAAGGGAGACGTTTCTTTACTTGTAGCCGTCAGCCGAATTGTACATACACCGAAAATTATAACGTTGTGTTTGAGGCGGACGACTAAACACGACAATTAACCAGCAGAAACAAGGGGCTTTGATTAGAGATGATCAAAGCCTTTTTTGTATCAGTCATCAAGGCAGGGCCTATACTTTGAAAAAGAGGGCAGAATAGGGCAGCCATATGCGATACGGATGGATTTTATCGGCGTTGTTCATCGCATCGAATGCTAGTGCGATACCTAATTTGAAACCACTGGAGTGTGAATTGACAGAGACACCCCAAGATCATTTCTTGTTTTACCGAGAGCAAATGGTTTACCACAGTGAGCAGTTTGTCATATTTCAAAACTTCAAAGGCAGGGTGAGCACTCAAGTAGACGTCAAAACAGGAGAGTTGATCCGTACAACCTATATCGGCGAACCATTTAAACCTAAATATCAGATTTTGTTCGGCACTTGCCCTAAGGTATCGCAAACCTTACAGATTTGGATGCTCAGTGAAGTGCCTTACGACAATTAAGTGAGATAATAAAAGTTATATAGATCACACTTTTAAACCCTGCAGGCTCAGTCCTTGTCGATAAAATCATCTGAAAACGCGTGTTGAGTTTACATTTTCGCCAAACGGTTCAAAGTTGGTAAATTTGTGCTTGCACCGTCGTTCGCTTATAGCTAATATCCTCGTCGTTCCAGAGAAATGCGTCCGTAGCTCAGCTGGTTAGAGTATCGCCTTGACATGGCGGGGGTCGGTGGTTCGAGTCCACTCGGACGCACCATTCTGAATTGAATGGTTAGGAACATAAAAATTTGGGTCCGTAGCTCAGTTGGTTAGAGTACTACCTTGACATGGTAGGGGTCGGCGATTCGAGTTCGCCCGGACCCACCAAATTTTAGAAAAAGCCCACCTTTTGGTGGGCTTTTTTGTGTCTGTAATTCATTGATACTCAAGTAAAACTACTTCTTTTCTTGTCCCTTGTTTTTGCTCTGCTTTAGCCCCTTGTTAGAGATAAAAGCGCACTACTTGATCCGCAACACAACCTCAAAACCCTAAATGCAATGCATAAGGTGTATACGCTTCAAACCCACTAGAGCCGTCTATAAATCATGTTGCGTGCCACTAGCCGTGGCATTAGAGACAATGACTATTAATCTAAATTATCTGGCGTGTGAAGATTGGTGCCGCATATTGTACATTTGTAGTCACCAGTCGCTTCGCCTTCCATTAATGAGCTAATTATTGCTGCAAATAGACCTGAGAAGAAACCTTTAGCTTTTTTCTCGGTCTTTTCCTGCGCTTTAGAGAAGCTTTCGTACCGATGCAGCGTTACTTCTTTACAATTACAGCAAAACGCTCTTGTCTCTTCAGAACCGTACATTTTTACCAATTGATTTACTCCCTGTAAGTTAATTTCCCCAAGTGGCGTTATGTTCAAGGGTAAGTCACACAAGACTGATGTGTGACTTACCCTAAACACTAAAACTAACGTAATGTAAAACACCACATGTTATGAATGATTATTTAACGCCTTGTTATCCGAGCTTGCTAACTCTGCTGATTGAATAGTTGTGGCAATAAGTTCTTCAAACAGCTCTAATTGCCCAGCAGGTATCAATTGATTTTGTATAGCTTTTCGTTTGTTTGAGTCAAATAGCCGCTCTGTTAACCAACCAATTAGATACATCAGTGAAAGACAGCCACCGGCCGTCGCTACATTACCGTCTATCACGAGAGGCAGATCCTGAACATCTCCTCCCATACTTTGTAGAACAGCCTTTGCATCTGGGTTTGTTGTTAATCGCTTGCCTTTTAGTAAACCGAGTTCATGGAGGATGAATGATCCCGCACAAATCGAACCTATTAGCTGCCTATTTGGATCAAGATTCAACGCTGACATAAATTCAGCATCTTTTAAAGCGGCTGGAATACCCTGTTTGCCGCTTGTAATAAGAACGACATCTTGATTCGTCACCTCAGAAAGGTGTCCGTCTGTTTTAACTTTCATACCGAGGTGGGAATGATGTTCAGATTTAGTTCCAAGTATACTTACTGTCCAACTGTCGGTTGTGCGCCCCAGCAAGTCATACATAAGAAAGAAATCGACATCCGTGAAATCATCAAATAAAACAACGCCGATTTTATACATAACATTTATCCTTTTGGACTTACTCGTAAGTCGCAAAATGTGTAGTAGGAGGGGAGGGGCATTCAATACGCAAGCTTCTACTGAGCACCTTAAACACCAAAGGCGGTGCAAACTAACAATGCCATGTGTGCCAAATCCCTATTATAAAACTTTGTTATGTTTGTTTTATGAGCCCGCCCAGAAAAACTCAACCCTAATACCACTTGGGTCGTAACACATTAAATGTTTTGCGGGTCCTGTTTTAACAAGCTCGGGACCAAACTCAATTTCGATTCCCGACGCCATAAATTGATCACGCAACTCATCGAGTTGCTTCTCAGTCTCTACCAGTAAAGCTAAGTGATGCAAACCAATATTCGTTTTTCTGTCAAATGGAGTGGCGGCATCAGCCTTAGCCGCCCATAGTGTAAGCATGATATGCCCATCACTCACAAATATTGCCGGGTAGTCTGGATTTCTTTTTACTTCACTCCAACCTAATTGTTCAGTGAAAAACTTCGCGCTTGCTTCTAGGTTAGATACGGTTAAACCTACGTGGTGTATGCCTTTTGTTAACACAGTCACTTTGTTTCCTTACTCGTTTTAATGGCTATCAAACAAAGATAACTCGATAAAAAGTAAGCATCAATACACATATATTGATTAACTTCGTCAATCTATTCGAATACGGTAATCCAACTGGAAACATAACATTGTAAACAAGAAACCCAATCTTGAACTAAAAATTAAACTTAGAGTTCATTCTTAAGTACTGTATTAATCAAATACATTAATAGCCATAATATTTAAGCCAGCCTATAGGGCATATCATTCCATTAAAGGTTTGAATGTTCTTATCTAAGCTAACGTCTTCCAATTTGTAACAGTGAACAACATTACTAGTCGAAGTAGATGCTGGTGTTGAATACGTTACAGGTTTAGAAGCGTTTGCTTTATGTATTTCATGTGCTCGCTGCTGGTCTATCGCCACTTGATTCTTATGATTGTTAACTTCTCGCAATCCAGATTCTAGGGGTAGGTGCCAATCCTTACATGTTGTTCCTAAACCATCATTCTGAGACTGATATTCTGATAACGCTACACGAGCTTCATTTACAGACTGATCGATATCGGACTGATCGACTAGCCAAGTAGAAAAAGAATAGTTAATGGCCTCTCGATAGTTTACCGATTGCTCTAAGCTATAAGCATCGGAATGAAAACAGGCTTCTACTACTGCCCATTGAGTCGATAGGTTTGATAATACGTTTTCAGGTATAGGCTGTAGCTGGCTTTGCGTAGACTGGCAACCGGTTAGAAGAAAAGGGACAGGGAGTAGTTTTAGAAAAAATTTTTGGTTCATTTTAATCTTAAAATTAATGCAATCTTTTTCATTATCATAATACAGGACGATTGAAGAAAGTAGCATTTCTATCAGTAAGGGAATGTGGCTAACGCACTGATAAGGTGTGAGTAAAGCGATATCAAAGCCCTCAACACACCTTAACTACGAATACTACCGCATAACAAAGATGCTATGCGGTAGCGGCAGTATTCAGGCTTGAACAGTTTGTCGCACGTTGCTCTCGCCTGCCAGCACGGAAATTCTCTCAAAATCTCGACTCGGGAAGTCAGGATCTACGTACACAAACATACGACTTATCATTTTTCCTTCAAACTCAAATACACTACAAAAACGCCCTGTGGAAACTTTGTTGTCCGGCCAAGAGGTACCATCACTCATTACGCCGCCTTCCTGTCCTTCAACAATGACCTTGTTTCCAGCAGTCGTTATTTGAAAGCCGTCTATGTCGTGCCAGATACTAATCAACGAGCTACCAATCCTATTGCCAAACTCCACTAAGGCACTCTTTCCTTTCGCTTGCCCAAATTTAGGAAAGAAAAAATCAACATCCTCTGAGAATAGATCCAGATAGCTAGGATCACCGGCATCTATTTTCTCGAAATACTTAACTACTAGCCCAACTAAATCGTCTTTTTCCATAATTATTTCACACCCATATAAGCTTTACGCACAACCTGAACGCTTGCATCTTAAACACAGAGTACATTTAAACTGAAATTGCCAAGAGTTGCGAATCTTATTGAAGTGCTTTGTTAGATGTAATCCGTTTAGCCTACGTATACACCATTGAAGTACTCGACGCGTTCTAACGTCATTCTTAACTTACATTCTTCAATCTGGACACCTTGCCAGGGTGAGGGCGTGGAAGACAGGCCCGTAAACTCACATTCGGCGTCTCTGTATTTTAGCCAAGCTCTTTGGGCCTTTCGAAATGGCTCTACCAGTTCGGTCTGAGACCATGTTTCCCTTAGTGCTTTTTCTTCCTCACCTATTCTAGCGAGTGCTTCCTTGTAACTTTCGTTAAGCTCTTTATCTGCAGATTCCATTTTCTTTTCTACACACTGATAACCAGCCATAACGCCACCGCCTTTTACTTTGCAGGGATCTTCAACATCATCAGAGGCCAAGCAAGGTAAAGAAACCAACGCAAATATCATAAGTAATTTGTTCAAAATTGCCTCCAAGCTTCGAGTGCTTGTTAAACCGTTATCCGCTATTTTTCCTTTTCAATCATGCAGCTTTTTATCTGTGCCTTCAAAGATAAAATAGAAGGTTAGTGATTCTAGTGCCTAAATAGAAGGTAAAAGAGATTGATACACAGGTTAAATGACGCCGTAATCTGAGTTATTTTTAGTGGGCGTTTGGTGTTAATCTTTTCTGTGGAATCATTAGTTTGATGGCGTCTGAGGATGTTAATATGACTCCCATGGAATTTATTATCGCCCTGAAACACCTAGGTTGATTTAAGTGGTGACTATTCCCCTCCAATCATGAAGTTGATTCAAAGGTAGGGCGATAAATGTTGCGATTCGTAATAAAAATTTATGCCAAGTGCAGTTCGCTATCGCGGCTTATATTGAGTTGGGCAATAACCTCTAATGATGTCTGAGTTTCGTAGCTTGTTGTGTTTTGTATTGCGCCCCGAAACCCTTTTACGCCACAATTTAAAGCTACTTGATTTGAGCCGGCTACGCATAAACTGAATCACGTCGGATTCATTCAAACCAAATTGAAATTCGATAGCCTCAAATGGGGTGCGGTCTTCCCATGCCATTTCTATTATTCTTGACTCAATTTCCGAGGTCAGTTTCATTTCAAATAACCTATTTTAGAAAAGACATTGTTACGACGGAAATTGAGTCTTGGTTCAAATGTTCTTATATGCGTGCTTAGTGTTTAGCGACTTAACACCTACAAAAACTTCTCAATGAGGACTTCGTCTACGTATTTCCCACGAACTTTTGCATGCTTCTTCGCGGTCCCTACGATTTCGAAGCCTTGTTTGAGATAGGCTGATAACGCTCGCTCATTATCGCTGCGAACGTACGCAAATAGTTTTTCGTAACCCTTTTGTTTGGCTACTTCGAATGTCGATTTGAAAAGCTGTTTAGACACACCTTGGCCACGAGCACCGTCACTAACAAACGTACCAATTATGCCAACATGGTCAAAAGCTTTTGTATATTGTGCAAAGGGCTCGATATTTTGGAAACCAATGACTTGTGAGCTATTTTCGGATAAAGCGACTGTAAACACGCCCCGTTCTGGGAAATGAGTAATGAACTCTTTTTCTTCTTCAGGTGTGAAAGGCGTATCTAATACAGTGTATAAACCTTCAATAATGATGGGATTGAGGACGTTTGTAATGCCTTCAGCATCACCTAAAGTTACCTGACGTACAATTAAATTCATGCCACTTAGCTCCTATTAAAATTAGGGCTGTTTTGTACATGAGTTGGAGACTTGCGGCAACAAGTAACGTCATTAAGTCGTAAAGAATATACCTATTACACTTAAGCGGCGGTTAATAGTGCTGATTGTTACTTTAGTATTTCTGATATATCACTTTTTAAGTGACGGCTTAACTTCTACAGAATATTTCCACATCACGATCCCGTTTTCTACAAGATCATAACTCGCGCTTTGACCCTCGGAGTTGAGTACAAATACCGGCATTTCCATCCTTGACGTAGCGCCATCTCGGTTGCATGACATGGTAGCTTCAAGCTGTATGCTATTTTTGCTCGGTTCTGAAAGGGTTCCTAAGTACGCGCAGCCGTCGACAAAACTGGTTTTGCTTTTTCCTTTAGAGGATATTTCAAAAGTCGGAAAAATGAATGTTGATTGAGGCTCTGTTACTACCACATTGACTTGATAGTTCGTCGCTGAAAAAGCATTGAAATGAGCTCCAAGCATAAGTAAGAACAAGATTTTTGATTTCATAAACTCTTCTTTATTTCGATATTACTAGTTTGGTTGCGGCGTTATTAACGTGACCACTTAATCTAAAATTTTACTGCGGAAGCATTAAAAAGGATACAAAGGTAGAGTAGTTGAATATGGTTAATCGGCCGTAAATAGTTTTATTAAGCGATCTTGCATACCTAAAAGAGGTAAGTTCTTTCGCTTTTGATAGGTTAATGCTAATTCTAAACAGGTCTTGATTGAAGCTTCTGGCAAAGGAGCTGATAAAGATAGAATTATTGCTCGATTACCCTGAAACTCAAGTGAGTCACTATACAGTTCGCGGAATGTGTCGACGAGCTTAGTTTGGCAATTAAAGAACAGATAATAACGACTAGGCGTTTTCTGTTTCCAATCCATCCTTACCGGGCTACCTGTTTTCACACTGTAGCTTGGCTCTCCCCATTTTAGAGATTCTTCAACTTCCCCCAGTTTTAATTCAGAAGCGATAGTTAAGACGATATTTCGTAGCTCTTCTATCCGAATACGCACATGTTTTGGATACTCATCAAATCTTGCCTTCACTGCATGGTTCATTGGTATCTCCTATAAATAGCGCTGTTTTTGGGGGGAAGCCCAAGCGTACTTTGGCTATGTAGCAATTACGTCATAATGTTATTAATCAATAAATCTAGCACATAGCCAAAATACTAAGCGTAAGGGTTTCCCTCGGTTACGTTTAGGATGCTCTGGGTGAAAACATGATGATTGACATGCCAAGCATAGCGACAGAAACCCCCACTATGTCCCAGAGCGTTGGTCGAACGCCGTCGATACACCACAACCATAGAATTGCGACAAAAATATAGACACCACCGTAAGCGGCATAAACTCTGCCAGTTGCGGTAGGATGTAAAGATAGAAGCCAAGCAAACATAGCAAGGCATAGCGCTGCTGGTACCAAAAGCCAAACTGACTTATCTTCCTTTAACCAGAGATAAGGTAAGTAGCAGCCTAATATTTCTGCAATGGCGGTTATAAAGAAAAGCCCAATGGTTTTGACTTCAGTCACTTAAACATTCCTATCTTTCTCTACAAATATATGATGCTTGTTAAATGGGCAATTGTTCGACTCATTACATTTCGCCCAGCTTAATCTTGGATTGAGCCTCACTCACGGTTTGTTTACCGAATAACAAATCCATCATCGAAATGATTCGTTTGTTGTCTTTACCCCATTTATCTGGATTCGCGCTGTTTGGTGCTTTAAATTCAACTTGTCCTACTTTTTCGTTATTTTTGTAGGCTTTGATCTGAGCATCAGCGATAAATGTTCTAAAATCCCAGCTCCAGCGTGATACGTAAGTAAGTGTTAGCTCAGAGCTAACAGGAGGCGTGCCGTCGCTTACGACTGTGCATTTGTGGGCGGTATCCAAACACCAGTCTTGCATCGAATCTAAGAAAACATCTCGCGTGGCGTTGTCTTTTACGATGGTGATTTCCTTGCTCTGATTTTCTTTCGAGATTGTTTCTACCGTATACTTTGGTGCCGCACATGCAGCTAATAGAATAGGCAAGCTTAGAATGATGAGTTTTTTGTGCATCTTATGTCTCTTTTTTTTAAATTTATATATTCAAACAACTTCAAGATACTGAGTTCAACGAGAATAACTAACAAGCATGGCAACTGTTATTAACAAAACCTTTAGAGTAGAAGGGTTTGTTTCGGGAGTATGCCAATGTCTCGATGCAAAATAATTAGTAAGAGATTGCTATTGCGTTATGTTAACTCTTGAACTTATGTCCGTATCAATGTCCAGAATTCTTCGCATTGAAGTTTTTGAAGTGCAATTCTAACGGAATTTTAAATTGCTGCATAATGCTCAATTAAGAGGAATAGGGGAGCTTATCGTTAAACATAACGTGTAGTGCTGTAAATTCGTCCCTAAGACTAAGCTAAAAGGGCCTAATGTTTTAAAATAGCTTCTTGTCTATTCTGTTGTGTGAGTTTTCAATGTTGTCTCATACTAGCCACTTAAAAGAGCGCTGTAAGAACTCGTCTGCATTATCAAGGACGATTTCACCGTGAGCCATAACCAATATATTAGGTTTCCAAGACAGCAATTTATTTAAGTGTTTTCGAGCCTCTTGTTTGCTAAACATAAAACTTAGGCGCCAATCCAAAGGCATTTTTCCATTCGGAGCAAGAATACCGGCCCCTTTAGCCACAAACCGCTGCCAGTAGTTAAAGTCCTGGCCAGAAAAGTTCTCGACGAGGTCAGTAACAATTAAGGTCTTTGAAGGTCGATGATAAAACACACACTCTTCCATTAATGGAGAGCCAGAAAATAGTTCTTGTTCAATCTCAGAGTTCCAAGCATTACCACCTTGGTTAAGTGAAGCGTGAAAGTGTATATCACGGCACTTCTTAATGACTTTATCTGTGCCATAAACTTCTGCGCTAGGATAGGCAAATACCCATTCAGATAAGAACAAGTGGTGTAAATGATTAGGAGCGATTAAGTATTTCACTTGGCCTAGATTGTTGATTTGCTCTCTAATCGAATTTGATAACTTAATTGGACTATGAATCCAAAGGCCACCATCAGAAAGCCTAACAATAGTCATACGAGTGGTGTATGGGAGTCCTAAAAATTGTACGGGATCTCCATCAAATATCCATATCTCATGGGCTAACTTTTTCATGTCTCTCCAACCGTTAACACTGTATTAAGGCGGCATTTAAGTTACTCAAAAGCTGCCTTGCTGCGCAATAAACGCTTCGCTAAGCGTAAACCAAAAATATTAGGTTTACCAAACCCTTATTGAGTGCAGCTGTACATCTTTGAGTATTTTTATACTGAACGAACGTAAAGTAGTTTTAAGAGGATCATTTGACTTGATAGAACAAAACCCCGCTATTTTTGAGCAGGGTTTTGCAATTAGATAAAGGGGCTAACCGATGATGAAGAAGAAAATCGCGGTTGTAACAATACCAATCAACGCATAAGGAAACTGTGTGGTTGCGTGTTGCATTGCTGTACAGCCCGAACCTTGTGCAGATAACACGGTTGAGTCACTAAAGAAACAAGAGTGGCTCCCTGCCGCTGATGCTGAAAGCAGCGCTGCAACGGTTAAGTGTAGAGGCACACCAAGCTGTTCGCCCAAAGGTAGAACAATTGGCATCGCTACTGCAAACGTTCCCCAAGACGATGCCGTTGCAAATACCAACGCGCCTGTAATCATAAAGATAATCGCAGGGAAGTAAGACGCTGACAGGTAAGGGCTGACGGTCTCAATGACATACTGCGTGACGCCCAATGAGTCGTTGACCGATTTCAACATGAAACCACCAATAACGGTCGCAAGCGGCAGTAGCATAACCTTAATGCCATCATAAACAGCTTCGAACATGTCGTTCATCGAGATCAGTTTTTGTGCGCCGTAAAAGCTAATAGTAAAGATTAACGCGACGAAAACACCAGCAAGTAGATCGATACCAAAATACCAACTTGCGGCAACAAGTACGATCATTGGTAACAAGAAGTTGACAAGGCCCATGGTTGGGTTGGTATGTGCAGATACATCGGGACCAAAGTCGACATCTGTTGCACCGTCTGGACGAACTTGACCATTCTTCGCACGCTTTTCTGCCTTTTTCATCGCGCCTAGATCTGGGACCTTTTCCATTGCAACCAGCAAAACAATCACCAGCGTTACCCAGCCGTAAGCCATGTATGGAATAGCTTCAATGTATGCTTTGATACCATCTCCCGCTTCTGCTACTCCGTTTGCTTCTAGCAACGAACTGAAGAAAATTGCCCAAGTGGAAATCGGTACGAGGATACAGATAGGTGCGGCGGTTGAATCCACAAGATATGAGAGCTTTTCACGCGAGATTTGGTAGCCGTCCGTAACTTTTTTCATTGAGGAAGAAATTGCAATCGCATTCAAATAATCGTCGATAAAGATCAGAATACCTAACGCAAAGGTCATCAGCATCGATTGCTTACGGCTTTTTACTTTCGTGACCAGCATGTCGGAGAAGCTTAAGATACTGCCGCCTTTCTCCAAAATAGCAATTAGGCCGCCCATCAAACCACAAACGAGGATGATCCAAGCAATAGTTTCATCCATCATTACACTCATGGAAATATCAACAATCTGTTCTACCGCTTCAGTTGGGTTAAGCAGAAGAACACCGGCAATAGCGCCGCTAAAGAGGGCTTCCACAGTTCGGTGTGTTGTCAGCGCAAAGACCAATACCAACGCCGTTGGTAAAAGACTCATCCATCCGTAGGCTTCGCCTTCCTCATGGTTTAAACCGATTGTGGTAAAAAAGACAAACGTCGCAACCGAGATTAAAGAAACAATAATGTGTTGAGAGTTGATTTTAAGAGGCGCATCCAGCGCCTTGGTCTGCGTAGTCATAAAGTTCATTTCCTTTGTTTATGCCGAGTGCAACATCCAGTCGATTTCCAATGGAGTAATCGCTCGCTCAAATTCTGCGAGTTCACTCTGTTTGCAAGCTAGATACAAATCGATAAAGTCTCTTGAGATGTATTGAGCCAGCTCACTGTGCTCCAGTCGCTCTAGAGCTTCTGACATACGCAGAGGTAACTCAATTGCATCATCACTGAGAGTCGGTGGACATTGATCTTTGGTGTAGCTTTCACTCGCTAATACTGCGGAAAGTACTACTGCAGCGAGAATGTATGGGTTAACGTCAGCGCCTGCTATACGATGCTCTATACGGCGATTTTTGCTATCGCTGATAGGCACACGCAACGCAACACCGCGGTGGTTTTCTCCCCAATCGGCTTTGGTTGGGACGTAAGCGCCAGGAACAAAGCGACGGTAAGAGTTAACGTTAGGACAGATTAGGGCCATGGCATCGGATGTTTGTGACAGCATCGCTGCCATGGTTTGATAGAAGAAGGCGCTCGCTTGACCGTCTGGTTGGCTAAAGTGGTTGTTACCATCTGTATCAACCAAGCTGAGGTGAATGTGCATGCCATTACCCGCTTGCTCACTAAAAGGTTTCGCCATAAATGTGGCGTCAAATCCGTGCTGATGAGCGACCTGGCGAATCAAGCGTTTTGCGATGATGATTTCATCACATGCTCGAAGCACATCTTTAGAATGGTTGAAGTTGATTTCGAACTGCCCTGGTGCCGATTCAGATAGGGCTCCGGAAGTGTTTAAACCTTGTTCTAATGCAATTCGATTAAGGTCGGCCAAGAAATCAGCGTAGTCATCTAGTCCATCAAGGTCGTAAACCTCGGTATCTTTTTCTCGAGTTTTTTTCGTGGGGTTAATTGCCGTTAATGGTTCGCCATTTTCGCCGCGGGTTTTGTCTATTAAATAGAACTCCAGCTCGAGCGCGACGCAAGGATATTGGTCTTTAGCATGCAGTGTTTGCAATATAGAAGCGAGAATGTTTCGAATGAACAGTGGGTTAGGGTGCTGCCCGGTTTCATCCATCATACTAAGCAGTAGCTGACCAACTTGTTCTTTTGCCGTCGGCATTAAGGTGCCGCTGATTGGATAGCAGAGATTATCTGGTTCTCCGAGATCTTCTCCCAACCCGGCTGTTTCAACGACGTTACCTTTGGTATCTAGGGTGATGGTCGAAAGGGGGAGGGCAACACCTTTATTCAGTTTTTCTAGAGCATCTATCGGGATGCGTTTTCCTCTTGGGGTGGCATTTATATCGGTAAAGATGAGATCGATAAATTCAATATCGGGCCATTTTTGTTTAAAATTTTTTACTTCCTGTAGATACGATTCCATTTTCTTCTCCAAATAGCCTGACGAGTAGAAATTAGAAATAACCAAATTAACAAATAAATTACAGTACTCTGAGCGAGTTGTTTGTTTTTTAGGTTATTTTTAATTTAAACATGCACTTACACTGTGTTTTTGATGTTTAACGGCTGGTTTTTATGTCTTTTTGTTAACTATTTTGTAACAGTTGGTTTTGTTTTGTTCAATATAATGAGCATAAATATTCAGTTTTGAAGCCTAAAAAGTGCGTCAGATCACGTTGTGACGATAATAATGGTCATCTGTGTTGATAATTTTGTACATGGTTTGTAGGGTTTGTGTTAAATAAATTGAACACGGACATATCATGGCAGATACACACAAACCCATCATTGGTGTGGTTAGCTGCGCTAAAGAGTTGGGTGGCTATCAGATACAAGCGGTCAACGACTTTTACCTTCGCGCCATAAAGGATTTTGGAGGACTACCGATTATGTTGGCTCCCGACATGTCGGGCGATGACGTAACCACCATCCTAGACATATGTGATGGTTTTCTTTTTCCTGGCAGCCACTCTAACGTTGCGCCACATCGATACAATGCAACGCACGAAGAGAGCTACAAAGATGAAGCTCGTGATGAGCTCTCATTCACGTTAATTCGTCATGCGGTTGACCAAAACATTCCGTGCCTTGGTATTTGCCGCGGCTTTCAAGAGATGAATGTCGCACTTGGTGGCTCGTTAAACCCAGCCGTTCATGACTCCGGCTTCAATGACCATCGTGAAGCGCCTGTTGAAGATTTCGAACAAAAATACGCGCCAGCACACGCTGTACTAGTTCAAAAGCAGAGCTTATTTGAACAATGGCTGGTGCAAAATCATTGGGAAAATACCACCTTCTTTGAAGTGAACACACTACACAACCAAGGCGTCGATCAGCTTGCTCCTCTATTACAAGTAGAAGCTAAAGCCCCGGATGGCTTGGTAGAAGCATTTAGTCTTCCTAATCAAAAATTTTTCGTTGGCGTGCAGTGGCACCCAGAATGGGAAGCAAAAACCAATCATTTCTCTCAAATTTTGTTCAATGAATTTATGATGGCTACCTCTCGTTAAACGTTTGGAGCTGTATGAATGGACAATCAAGAGATTGGTAAAAATATTGTTCAGTTACGAAAAAAACATGGATTGTCACAAAGGGAACTAGCCGAGCGCGCTGGTATTACCCACAGTGCAATCTCATCCATTGAAAATGGCAAAGTGAGCCCGTCGGTCAGCTCACTACAAAAAATCGTTAATGTATTTTCTTTATCGTTATCAGAGTTTTTCACTTTTGAACAACCTTCGAACGATGAAGTGAAAGTAGTCATCAAGCCGTCAGATCTTGTGGAAATCGGGAGCGAGACGGTGTCCATGAAACTGGTAACGAATGGTGACAAAGATCAAGTCATCGGATTCTTGATCGAGGAATACGCACCTTATGGAACCACTGGTGCGGCAGAAATCAAACACGAAGGCGAAGAGATTGGCACCGTATTAGAGGGTGAAATCACTCTGGAATATAAAGGGCAATCTCATGTCATAACAGCGGGCGAGTCGTACATTATTGATACGACGAAGCCCCATCGATTTACAAATCACACAGACAAGGCTTGTCGAATGATAAGTGCGCATACGCCAACCACATTTTAGTGGGGGCTTGCCTTGTGTGATCACAAGGAGAGCGTATGAAAACCCAAGAGCAATGGATTGAACTAAAAAACAATCTAAACATCGAAAACAGGGCGTACATTAACGGTGAATACAGTGCCGCTTTAACAGGGCAAACCATCCCGGTAGTTAACCCAGCAACAGATGAGATATTCACCGAAATCGCCCGTTGCCAAAATGAAGATGTTGATCTCGCGGTTTCATACGCTCGCCAAGCATTTCAATCCGGTCAGTGGAGCGAGAGCAGCCCAGCTCATCGCAAAGCAGTGCTTAAACAGTTTGCTGACTTGATTGATCAAAACCAAGAAGAATTGGCTCTGCTAGAAACGCTTGATACCGGTAAGCCTATTTCTCACAGCTTCTCTACCGATATTCCTGGTGCGGCGAGTGCATTACGCTGGTACGCAGAAGCAATCGACAAAGTATACGGCGAAGTTGCCCCAACCGAAAAAGATGTACACGCTTTTATTTCTCATCAACCGATTGGTGTGGTTGCTGCGGTTGTACCGTGGAACTTCCCACTTTGGCTTGCGTGCTGGAAGCTTGGCCCTGCTTTAGCGGCTGGTAATAGCGTGATTCTAAAACCGTCAGAAAAATCTTCTCTCACCGCGATATTCCTAGGTCAACTTGCTTCTCAAGCGGGCTTACCAACAGGCGTTTTCCAAGTCGTTACGGGTTTTGGTCATGAAGCTGGCGACGCGCTGGCGAAACACCAAGACGTAGACTGCATCGCCTTCACAGGCTCGACGCGCATTGCAGGTCAACTGATGGTCAGATCGGGTGAGAGCAACCTAAAGCGTGTGTTTGCAGAAGCGGGCGGCAAGAACGCGAACATCGTGTTTGAAGATTGTGATGATTTAGACCGCGCAGCAGCAGACACCGCCGCAGGGTGTTTCTACAACCAAGGTGAGGTATGCGTCGCGGCAACCCGCCTGCTTGTTCACGAAAGCATCAAAGATCAGTTTATAGAAAAAGTTATTCAAGCGTCGAAAGCGTTCACGCCAAAAGACCCAATGGACCCAAGTTCATCCATGGGTGCACTCATCGACCAAGATCATAAATCAAAAGTATTGGAATACATCTCGTTAGGTGAATCAGAAGGTGCAAACGTACGTTGTGGTGGCGATGTCGATGGGCAGGGCGCATTTGTTTCCCCAACCATTTTAGACAACGTCGACAACAAGATGCGTGTCGCCCAAGAGGAAATTTTTGGTCCGGTGCTGTGTGTCATTCCATTCAAAGATGAAGCGCAAGCAATTGAGATCGCTAACGATTCGAAGTACGGCTTAGGTGCTGCACTTTGGAGCAGCAATATCAACCGCGTTCATCGCGTAGCAAAACGACTGCAAGCCGGCTCGGTTTGGGTCAACAACTACAACGAAGGTGACATGACGGTCCCATTTGGCGGATTCAAAATGAGCGGAAATGGTCGAGACAAGTCTCTCCACGCGATTGCAAAATTCACCGAAACCAAAACCACTTGGATTCGCCTCCATCCTTAAGCCTGCTGACGATTACGATAAATAAAGGAATAGTTCTATGAACAAGCATACGGATTCGTTCTACGCGCACTCTGTGCCAAACATGCCGGAATACCCACAGTTGCAAAACGACATCGAGTGCGATGTGTGTGTAGTCGGTGCGGGATTTTCTGGTCTTTCTTCTGCACTACACCTTGCAGAAAAAGGTTTTAAAGTTGTTGTGCTAGAAAGCGCAAAAGTGGGCTTTGGAGCAACTGGTCGTAACGGTGGCCAAATCGTTAACAGCTACAGCCGAGATGTTGACGTGATTGAAAGCCGTTACGACCAAAACCAAGCCAAAGCTCTGTGCGATATGATTTTTGAAGGCGGCGATATCATCCGTGGTCTGATCGACAAATACGACATCAACTGTGATTACAAGCAAGGCGGCTTGTTCACGGCACTGAACAGTAAACAACTCAAAGGGCTAGAAGAACATAAGAAGAACTGGGAGCGTTACGGCAACGACCAACTGACTCTGCTTGACGCAGGAGAAGTAGAACAAGCGGTAGGGACCAAAGTGTACACTGGTGGCTTGTTGGATATGCGCGGTGGTCACATTCACCCGCTTAAACTCGCGTTAGGTGAAGCCGCTGCGTTTATTTCTCTGGGTGGCCAAATCTTCGAACAGTCGGCGGTCGTATCGATTGACAAAGGGATTAACCCAGTAGTGAAAACAGCGCAAGGCAGCGTGAAGAGCAAGTACGTGGTTTTGGCAGGTAACGCCTACCTTGGTGGTTTGGCACCAAACATCAGCAACAAAGCGATCCCGTGCGGCACACAAGTGGTGGCGACTCAGCCTTTGAGTGATGAGCAGCTAAAACAAGTGCTGACTAGCGACTACTGCGTTGAAGACTGTAACTACTTGCTTGACTACTTCCGCTTAACCGCCGACAAGCGTTTGTTGTTCGGAGGTGGTGTGGTTTACGGAGCACGTGACCCAGAAAACATCGAAGCACTGATCCGTCCGAAGATGGAAAAAGTCTTCCCACAATTGAGAGGCATCAAGATTGATTACACCTGGACAGGTAACTTCTTGCTGACTTACTCACGCATGCCGCAATTTGGCTCGTTTGCAGACAACATTTACTACCTACAAGGCTACAGCGGTCACGGTGTAACGTGTACTCACCTAGCAGGTAAGTTGCTGGCCGAAGCTCTGACCGGACACGCAGAACGCTTTGACGCGTTTGCTGCACTGAAACATTACTCCTTCCCGGGGGGCCGCCACTTCCAAATTCCGTTTACGGCAATGGGCGCGGCTTACTATAACCTACGTGACAAACTGGCGATTTAAGAGATAAGGAATATCCAATGAGCAAAGTAGTGAAATTTGCAGCCCTTCAACTGACGAAAAGCTGGGATCTGGAAGATAACTTAGCCAAAGCAAAAAAGGCGATTCGTGAAGCAGCACAAAACGGTGCGAACGTGATTCTTCCGCAAGAGCTGTTCGCTGCGCCTTACTTCTGCAAAAAACAAGAAGCAAAGTATTTCGAGCTTGCAGAAGAAACGGAGAATTGTCGTCTTATTAAAGAGATGAGTGCGTTGGCTAAAGAGCTCGGCGTGGTGATTCCTGTCAGCTACTTTGAAAAAGCGGGCAATACGTTTTTTAACTCGCTAGTGATGATTGATGCCGATGGTACGGTACTAGATAACTACCGCAAGTCACACATTCCTGACGGCCCGGGCTACAGCGAGAAGTACTACTTTAGCCCTGGCGATACCGGTTTCAAAGTGTGGCAAACCAAGTTCGGTAAGTTCGGTGCTGGCATTTGCTGGGACCAATGGTTTCCAGAGCTTGCACGCAGCTTGGCTCTGCACGGCGCGGAAGCGATTTTTTACCCAACTGCAATCGGTTCTGAGCCTCAAGATCCGACACTGGATTCACGTGACCACTGGCAACGTACAATGCAAGGTCACTCGGCAGCAAACCTCGTTCCAGTGATTGCGTCAAACCGAGTGGGCACTGAAGTCGATGATGGTATCGAGACCACGTTCTACGGCTCTTCTTTTATCACTGACCACACTGGCGCAAAAATTGCCGAAGCACCACGTGAAGGTGAAACCATCATTTACGCAGAAATTAACCTCGCTGCGACAGCGAAAGCGCGTCACGCATGGGGCTTGTTCCGCGACCGTCGTCCAGACCTTTACACCAGCGTTGGAAAACTAGCTGTTTAAAGAGGCATTAAAATGAAGTTATCGACAACACCAGCGCAAGATGGCTTCTATTTTCCGGCTGAGTTTCAGCCGGTTAGTGAAGTTTGGCTAGCGTGGCCAGAAAGGAAAGACAACTGGCGTGATGACGCATTACCCGCGCAAGAAACCTTTGCCAGAATCGCGAACTTAATCGCGGAAGTGACCAAGGTGTGCGTGGCGGTATGCTCGCACAACTTTGACCGAGCGCGTCAAATGCTCCATTCAGACGTACGTTTGGTGGAAATCCCATTTAACGATGCGTGGATGCGCGATATTGGACCGACCGTGCTCGTGAATCAGGCGGGCGAGCGCCGTGGGATTAGTTGGCAATTCAACGCGTGGGGCGGCGAATACAACGGGCTTTACGACAACTGGAAGCAGGACGACCTTGTCGCTGGCTCGGTGTGCGACATCATCGGTATTGATTATTACCGTGCTCCGTTTGTACTTGAAGGTGGGGCGATTCACACCGATGGTGAAGGCACCCTTTACACCACAGAAGAGTGCTTACTTAGTCCGGGGCGAAATCCGCAATTGAGCAAAGTGCAAATCGAAGAGCAGTTAAAGGTGTATCTCGGCATCGAAAAAATCATTTGGTTGCCAAATGGTTTATTCAATGACGAAACAGACGGCCATGTTGACAACCTGATGCACGTCATCGCACCGGGTAAGGTGGTACTGAGTTGGACCGATGACTCAAGCGATCCGCAATACGCGTTGTCTCGTCAAGCGGAACAAGTACTGAAATCTCAGCACGATGCGAAAGGGCGCGAGATTGAAATTGTCCGTTTGCCATTACCGGGGCCGTTGCATTATAGCGAGCGCGAAGCCAATGGCATTGACGCCAGTTCAGGAATGAGTCGACAAGCTGGCGAACGCCTAAGTGCCTCTTATGCGAACTTTCTTATCGTCAACGGCCATGTGTTTTTGCCGATGCTGGACGAAGAGACCGACGCTATGGCGATCGATATTTTGCAAAACGCGATGCCGGAATACCAAATCATCGCGATACCGTCGAGAGAGGTTCTACTCGGCGGAGGGAACATTCACTGTATTACGCAGCAGATCCCTGCTTAAACATAAACTCGCCGCTGGCTTAGCGGCGATGATGAGTTGTCAAAAGGAATGACCATGCAACAGATACAAAACCAAACCCTTGTTTCGTTTATGGTAGCGAATCCACAACAGGGCATTGCAGTGACTAATCCGGCGACCGGAGAACTCCTCGGGTACGCACCAGTCTCAACCGAAAACGACATTTTAAATGGCATTGAACGCGCCAGTGTGGCGCAGAAAGAATGGGCGGCACTGCCAGCAAAAATGCGTGCTGGCATGCTCAATCGTTGGTTCCAACTCCTGTTAGAAAACAAAGCCGACCTAGGCCGCTTAATGACGTTAGAGCAAGGTAAGCCGCTGGCTGAAGCTCAAGGTGAAGTGCTTTACGGCGCGAGCTTTATCGAATGGTTTGCTGAAGAAGCGAAACGTACCTACGGTGAGACGATTCCTGCCCCAAGTGCGGACAAGCGTTTGGTGACCATCAAACAGCCAATTGGTGTCGCCAGTGCGATTACGCCTTGGAACTTCCCAATCGCGATGATCACGCGCAAAGCAGGCCCAGCTTTAGCAGCAGGCTGTAGTTTTGTCGTAAAACCATCTGAATCCACGCCGTTGTCTGCATTTGCGGTGGCAGAACTTGCCTATCAAGCGGGTATCCCACGCGATGTGCTGCAAGTGGTTCTGGGTGAAAATTCACGTCAGGTAGGCGCTATCTTCACTTCGCATCCGTTGATTCGTAAGTTGTCTTTCACTGGCTCTACCCACGTTGGTAGTGTGTTGATGCAGCAAAGCGCGGCGGACATTAAACGTACCTCAATGGAGCTCGGTGGCAACGCGCCGTTTATCGTATTCGATGATGCGGATATTGATGCAGCCGTGGCGGGTGCGATGGCTTCGAAGTTCCGTAACGCAGGCCAAACGTGTGTTTGTGCGAACCGTTTCTATGTACACAGCAAAGTGTATGACGAATTCGTTGCTAAGTTTGACGCTGCGGTTCAGCAGCTCAAAGTTGGTAACGGATTGGAAGAGGGGGTCAACATTGGTCCAGTGATCAGCGAGTCAGCGAAGCAAGGCATTCAGACGCTTATTGATGGTGCTATCGAGCAAGGCGCGAAGCCGGTTTCAGAGCTTAAAAAGCTCGATGGTCTATTTATGCAGCCAGTGGTTCTCAAAGACGTTACTCACGACATGAAGATTGTTTCCGAGGAAATCTTTGGCCCTGTCGCGCCAGTGATTCGTTTTGACAGCGACGAACAGCTAGTCGAAATGGCGAACGACACCATCTACGGTCTCGCGTCGTACTTCTACAGCCAAAACATTCACCGTGTTTGGAAAATCGCAGAAGCGCTCGAATACGGCATGGTTGGCATTAACGAAGGCATGATTTCTACTGAAGTCGCTCCTTTCGGCGGTGTTAAGCAGTCCGGCATCGGACGCGAAGGAGCAAAACAAGGTATCGATGAATATATGGACGTGAAATATCTCTGCTTTGGCGGCAACTAATTAAGGACAAAACAATGACAAACCAACAACTACACGAAAGAAGAAGCCAAGTTATCGCTCAAGGCATGGGCGCACTATACCCACTTTACGTCGAGAAAGCAGAAAACGCTTACGTATGGGATATCGAAGGCAACAAATACATCGACTTTGCAGCGGGCATCGCGGTAACTAACACCGGGCATTCTCACAAACGTATCAGTGAAGCGGTAAAAGCTCAGTTGGATAACTTCTCGCACACGTGTGCGATGGTTACGCCGTATGCGTCATTCGTTGAGCTGGCAGAAAAGCTGACAGAACTTGTACCAGGTGAGACTAAGAAGAAAGCGATCTTTCTAACCACTGGCGCCGAGGCGGTCGAAAACGCAGTGAAAGTAGCGCGCGCTCATACGGGTCGTAGCGGCGTGATAGCATTTAAAGGCGGCTTTCACGGTCGTACTAACATGACGATGGGGTTAACTGGTAAAGTTGCGCCGTACAAAGCGGGCTTTGGTCCTTTCCCGAACGAAATCTACCACGCGCCGTACCCAAATGCGTTCCACGGCATCAGTGTGGAGCAAAGCTTACAAGCGATCGACGATCTATTTGCTTGCGATATCGAACCTTCACGCGTTGCGGCGATCATCTTCGAGCCAGTGCAAGGTGAGGGCGGCTTCTACAAAGCACCTGAAGCGTTTGCACAAGGCTTGCGTCAGCTGTGTGATAAGCACGGTATTATGCTGATTGCCGATGAAATCCAAACGGGTTTTGCTCGTACCGGTAAAATGTTTGCAACAGAGTACCTAGGCATTGAACCAGACCTAATGACAATGGCGAAAGGCATTGCTGGTGGTTTCCCAATCTCAGCGGTAGTTGGTAAAGCGGATGTAATGGACTCCGCACTGCCTGGTGGTTTAGGTGGCACTTATGCGGGCTCGCCACTTGGTTGTGTTGCTGGTCTTGAAGTGCTGAAAATCATCGAAGAAGAAGATTTGTGTGCTAAAGCGATGGGCATCGGTGAAGTGGTCAATGCACGTATGACCAAACTGCAACAATCTGTGCCTGCTATTGGTGAAATCCGTACTACGGGTGCGATGATGGCGATTGAATTTACTGACCCAGAATCAGGTAAGCCGCTACAAGAGATGACCAAATCGGTGATTTCTAAAGCGCAAGAAAATGGTCTTATCCTGCTTTCTTGTGGGGTAAAAGCGAACGTGATTCGTCTGTTGCCTCCACTGACCATCGAATCTGACGTACTGAACGAAGGCTTAGATAAGTTGGAAAAAGTGATTCTTGAAGTGGCGTAATTCACGCGCTTTTAAATAACAATAACAAATCAAGGAAGCGGTTGGCATCAATCGTTTCCTTTTTGTTTTTTAGCGTATCTGCTGCCTATCTAAAAAGTATTGCTCAAGCTCCAAGTCGTCACTTTTATTACGGATGACTTAACAATTGGGCTCGTTCTTACTTTCCACTTATTCGCTACTCTGTTCCCCTCGAATGTGGTTTGGTGCTCACATTCTAAATCCCGACATCTGAAAGCCACTTGAGCCTATCATTTTATTGAGCGTCATTCCTCACTTTTTGGACTATAAAAATGAGATAGTATTCATATCCCACTTAGGTTGCTTGACAGATTAGCAGGACGAACTTTGATAACAAAGAATACAAGGTATGCCACTTTACTCGGCTTAGTTCCCATCGCCATATTTGTAGTGGCCTTTCATTCGATAACCAACTTTTACGTCAACTCGGTAAAAGCGTCGAAAATAGATGCTTACGTAGATTATTTAAATCAAAGGTCTGCCTATTTGGACGGAGCAATAGTGAAGCAGATTGCTCAGTTAGATTTTACTTGTAGTGATAGTGATGTAAGAACTTTACGCGACCCACGTTTTTATAACCGTTACATTCGTTTTATTGCGATGACCACAGAAGGCGGTAAAAAGTGTTCCACGGTTGGTAGTGAAGTGTCTCGCCCATCTAGTAGTGAACGATTTCAGATGGATGAAAACTTTTTCGCATCACTTATTTTGCCGCAACAGAATGACCAAATAGAGTGGATGGTCATTTATGATAATGAACACGTTGAAGTCTTCTGGGTGCTTGATAACAGTTGGGTTAACGAGGTAATAAAAACGCCTTGCAAAGACTGCCTATTTGTAGAGTTTAAGTATGATGAACCAATATTTGGTGATTTAACGATAAGCCGTGGCAAAGCGAATATTGCAGGAGAAGAAAACGCACTCTCAAAAGAGTTTTTCTTTTCAGGAGAGTCTCAAGCCAACATGCTCATAAAGATATACAGCGGTGAAAAACTTAAAAATTATGCTCAGGAAAGAGTACTTTTGTGGGGCGGTCTTGTAAGTGTGCTTGCTGGTCTTGCGACTGCCTTTGCATACATATCTGGTAAAAGCTTGAGAAAATCCATTACTGGTCTAATTGAAAATGGGATTAGTAATGCAGAATTTATTCCTTACTACCAGGCGATTGTCGATAGTCGCGATGGTAAGACAGTAGGATACGAAGCACTGATTCGATGGTCGCGGCGTGATGGAATGGTGCCACCAAATATGTTTATTGGTGCTGCAGAAGAAAGTGGCCTGATTATCCCGATGACCAATCAGCTTATTCGTAAAATCATACAAGACTTAAGTGACTTACCCGAGCATACGTGGGTCAGCATCAATATTGTTTCCTCCCATTTAGAGTCAGGCGTATTAACGAAGTTGCTGTCGGAGTTAAATTGGCCAATCTCGAATAGAATTCATTTTGAGTTGACCGAGAGAATACCAGTAAAAGACACTGAGGCCGCGAAAAAAGAGATTTTGTATTTAACGAATAAAGGCTACAAGTTCAAAATTGACGATTTTGGTACCGGATATGGTGGCTTTTCTTACCTACAAGATTTGGGCATCCGATGTTTAAAAGTGGATAAGATGTTTATTGATCCAATAGGATCTGACGACCAAAAATTGAAAGTGCTGGACTCAATTGTGTCTGCAGCGAACAAAGCGGAATGTGAGATGATTGCAGAAGGTGTAGAGAGCCAGGCTCAAGTCGAATATCTGGCTCAGCATGCGATTTACCTTATTCAAGGTTATGTTTACGCTAAACCAGAGCCCCTGACTAACCTTGCAAGCGCTTAATAGCCATAACGTCATAACAGCTTTAAAGGTGCCAGTTTCCTAGGTTAGCGCTGATTTCTGCTGGTAGGCTCACACTTGAGGATTCCTAACACTCTCATTACTCCTAGAGTGTTAGGAATTAACGTTACTTAGGAGGAGAGTGCGGCTCTTTTCGTTTTGATTGACGTAATGAGCTGAGGTAGTAATGACATTACGATCATTCCCAGCATTAAGCTGTATTGCAGAGGAGTGAACGTTTCCCCCAATAGCAGTAGGCCCGAAACAATGCCTGCGACTGGGTTTGCAATACCACCAAAGGTAAAATCTACGACCGACATCCGCTGTAATAACCATACATACATGCCATACCCTAATGCGGTGTTCAGAATAATTACCCACAGTAACCCTAGAATATTCGTCATGGATACGTCCTGAACGACTGTAACATATGGCTCTGGATTGTTTATCGCCAGCACACTTGTTGCGATAGACATAATCACGCCACCCAAAATGAGCTGCCATGTTAGCACTGTCCACCAGTGCATTTTTGTACCTAGTGACTTTGTTACGCTACTTCCTATCACGATGCACATAATGGCGGAGATCATCGCAAGTAAGCCCACGGGTTCGAGAGAAATAGAGCTAGGATCAAATAAGAACCAAGCTAAAGCAATCAAAGTTGCGCCGCTTATCGCTTGAATGCCACTAGGCTGACGTTTGTAGGCCGCCCAACCAAACAGCATCGCAAAAACGGGGACCGAAACCATACCAACACCAGAGATGGCAGAAGGAAGCGTCAACGCCATGACAAAAATGAGACCAAAGAAGCAAGCGATGTTGATGGTTCCTAAAACAAGCAGCACCTTCCACTCACTTCTTTTTGGAAACGAGGGCTTTATTGCCAGCAACAAAAGACCCGCAGGCAGTGCCCTTAGAGCGCCAAGTAAAACGGGAGGCCAGTCCGGTAGAGTAAACTGAGTAACAGCGTAAGTCGTCCCCCAAAAAAAGGCAGGAATCATCGCAAGTAAAATGTTCATGTTAAATATCTTTATGTAGAGATAATTAAATGTAACGATATCGGCAAGGTGGCTTTTTGTAAAGTATCTTTATGTTAAAATAAAAAACATATGATGTTTGGAGAGAAATAATGGATGCAATTGATAGAGTGGTAGAGCAGTGGGCTAGGGAGAAGCCAGACCTCGACACTGAACCGATGGCAATAATGGGTCGACTAATGCGAATTGCAAAACACATGGAATCTAGGGTCGCCGAGCTACATAAGAAGTACGATCTGAAAATGGGTGAATTTGATGTGTTAGCGACACTGCGTCGAGCTGGTTCACCATATTGTCTTACTCCCTCAGCGTTAATAGAGTCGATGATGCTCACTTCGGGTGCGATGACTAATCGCTTAGATAAACTAGAGAAGAAAGGGTTTATTACCAGAACCCATAGTAAAGAAGACCGACGTAGCGTCACCGTTGAACTAACAGAGCAAGGCTTAACCTTAATTGACAAGCTAATTTTGGAGCATGTAGACGTTCAGCAATCGTTATTGCATGGTTTAGAAGGCAATGAAAAAGCGCAGGTTAACCAGGCGTTAAAATTGCTATTGCCACAATTTGAATGAGAACGCAGAAGGAGGTAGGGGATATGAAAAGCAAAGAACTAGAACAATACTTAAGTACCTTCATGTGTGCAGAAAGCGATTTCCCATTTGGGCCTGAAGCGGTTGTTTACAAAATCAAAGGCAAGATGTTTGCCATCATTGCAGAGAGAAACGGTCGGGAGTATGTCAGCGTAAAAGTAAAACCAGAAGATGGAGAAGTCTTAACGTCGCAGTTTACGGACATTATCCCGGGTTATCACTTAAATAAGCGTCATTGGATAACGGTTTATTTTAACGGTGATGTCGAGGATGGGTTGATTCAAGACTTGTGTGAACGCTCTTATGCTCTTGTCGTTGCCAAGCTGCCGAAAGCACAACGAGCGTTGCTTGGTGAGTAATCGGCAACGCACTGGCCTCTGTTGTTTTGTCGCTCGTTGCTCGTAGCCTTTACGGAAAAATTCGCACCTTTTTCATCCTCGGGCTATATAAGAATAAGAAGGTGGAAAAGGGGAATGATATGCGAGCATTATCTGAATGGCTAAAAGAATACGGGGAGAGTCACCAAAACCCTGTCAACCAAAAGATTCACACAATCGCAGTTCCAGGTATCTACCTTTCTGTGGTTGGACTTATTTGGTCGATTCCCCAGATATCATTATTAGGCTTCGAACTTAATTGGGTTTGGGTAGCAGTGATCCCCACTTGGGTTTTCTATTTTCGTTTGTCTCTGAGCGTATTCATGATGATGATCGGCTACACATTAGCGTGCATTGGCCTTATTTGGTCTCTAGAGGTATTGATGTTGCCCGTTCTGCATATTTCTATGCTCTTGTTTGGTGTATTGTGGATATTGCAATTTATCGGTCACAAGATTGAAGGTAAAAAACCGTCGTTTTTTGAGGATTTACAGTTTCTACTCATCGGCCCGATTTGGGTGTTCAGAAAACACTAGCGATAAGCAAAATCAGGCATCATCCGAATTACACAAGACATATAACGTTCAGAGATTATGTAGCTCTTACTACAGAATACATCTCCTTCTTATTGCCACGACAAGCATTCACTTTAGATACGCACTATGATTAAAGAGGTGCCAACGCACTTTACGCTATCGAGATGCTTAAACTTACGGCAAGTTTACTTTAGGGGGATGAATGTACGATCGACAATATAAGTATGCCTATTGGAGAGAAGAGCGTAAAAAAGGCAAATGGCACTATATATTAAAGTCCTTCTTTATGATTTGTTGTGCATTACTGCTTGGTAAAGTCATCGGTTTGTTCATTTTTGGAGAGCTGCATTCTTTAAGCGACATTTGGGAACAACTCCCTGCGGATGTTTTTATTATGATGCTCGTGGGCTTTCCAATTAGTGTCCTTGGTTGGTACCACGAAGAGTCAAAGTTTTTCCGGGCACTGCGACGCAAAGAAAAGCGGTTAAAAGACAATCAAAACAAACCGAAATAGAGTAACCTTTGTCTATGTTTGGATTGCCACTTATCTATCTGAACTGTTCGATTTTACCCCTTTCAGTCATTTAGCGTTTAGTTACGTGTTGCAAAAAGCCTTCTTAATGCAACAGCCCCTAGCGTTGTGGAAATTGGTACTGTAAGAAACATTAAAAAACGAAGTTGAGCATTAGCGTATAAAGGCTCGCACTGTCATCCTTTGGGGCTGATGAAAACGCGCCAGAGCTATTATTGTAGGCGTTGAACCTTTGCCATTCTGCGTTTAGGGAAACGTTGTAATCTAGGTCGTATCTCAATCCGAGTAAGAAACTGTCTCCACTTTTTTTATCCCGACTATTAAACTGCTGACCGTAAACAATATAAGGAGTCAACTTTTTTACATTATAACTTGTTGTCGCGTACCAAGATGAGGAAAGATTGCTGGTCTGTCCTTCTGCCATAATCACAATGTTATCGAGCTCGTATCTTAACCCTAGAGAAAACAGATCGATCGTGTTGTTTTTTTCTGTTTCAACTAGACGGTCAATGATTGTGGTTCCGCCACCGGGAGTGGACTGCTCAATGTTAGAGAGCGTCGTTGTTTGATCATAATCGCCGTGGAGGTAGGAAAAATTCCAACGATAGCTCTCTCCGCTTAGCGTTAAGTTCATCCCTGCAGTGTTGTTTGACTCAATTTCCAATTCAGTACGTTCATTGATGGTTACGTCACTATTGTCTTTAAACCCGACAAACGGCATGGCGGTAAGTACGACTTGCTCATTAAGGTCATGAATCCAGCGTGCAGATAGGCCGTTATAAGCCGTGATACCTAGAATGCTGTCATATACCTCATTCGGTGGGCGGGCTTGGGTAAAAGCGTGACCGACATAGTTGTACTCAGACATCAAAAACAGTGGCAGTCTTAAGCGTCCTCCTCTTATTTCTATGTTTTTATAGGTATAAGCCAAATACGCCCACTCGAGCTGAGGCGAGCTCCAATGGTCTTGCGGGCGCTTTACGACTTGTGCGGATGCCCGAAATGCCTTGTGAAAATAATCGAGCTGCATGCCGAAAGTGGTATCGCAATCGAAACAAGATTCATCGCCAATAAAGCGGTTAACTAGTACCGTAGTTGGGTTATCGGATTTTGCCCACGAAGTAGAGCCAAAACCACTTAAAGAAAGTTGTTCTGTTAGTTCAATCGTGGCTGAGCTCGGAAAGGTCGCGATACTCAGCGATAACATGGTTAAATATTTTTTCATATCAATTCTCCGAGCTAACCACACATAAAACATGAGCATTACTAGGGACGCTCGATGTTGGGGCATAACCAATTCTATTCGGCTTCTCTTGCATCCATGCTATGAGGTCATCAATGCTGGAGCGTGCAATCACTTTTGGCGGTCTAGCTTTACCTGAAAAAGACAAGCTTGCCCAATGCGCGTTCATTTGCGCTAAATTTTTGTTGAGAAGATAACGATAGAACTCAGCTCTTTCTGTTGATGTCGCAGGCCAGTCAGAGAGTTCAATTCGCTGGCCTTGTAAAAGTTGCGTCTTCCCTCTGTACAACTTTCGCGCTTTATTGACAGTGAGCGGAGAGAATTCGTCATTAAATGAGAAAACGGCGTAGCTCTCTGCAGCGAGAGCTTGGCAATTTAATGAAAGAAGGGCAATCAGAATAAACAGATAGCGTTTTATGTAACGCAAAGGAAAAGCAACGCGAGAATGATTTCTACTCATAGAATCCACCTACATTGCTTGTTCAATTTGATACAACAGTTTTTCTTTGCGCACAGGCTTTGGTACGTAGGCATCCATTCCTGAATCAAAGCAGCGTTGAATATCATCATCAACGACGCTTGCTGTTAATGCGATAATGGGCGTCTTAGTTAATCCTTTACTCGCTTCATAAGCTCTAATTTGCCTAGAAGCTTCAAACCCATCCATTATGGGCATCATGCAATCCATCAAAATAACATCAAACTTTCCATCTTTTTGGAACATTTCGACTGCAATTTGACCGTTTTCTGCGACTTCGAATTGATAGCCTGCTTTAGATAGCAATAGAGAAGCCACTTTCTGGTTCACTCTATTATCTTCGACAAGCAAGATGCGTTCGGAGCGAATAGGCGTTACCGTTGCTTCTGGTTGCTCAGAACTTGCAGGTAGTTCATGAGTTTTATCGGGGGTGGTGTTCTCTTGGTGTGGTTCAGCAGGCGTCGTGTTGGAAACGCGTAACCCTATTGCCTTATCTAACTTCTCTTTAAGCAACCCTGCTTTAAACGGTTTGGGCACATAGTCATCCATTCCAACGTCAAAGCATTTTTGTATATCGTCATCGACCACACTTGCCGTTAGAGCAATAATCGGAATTCTGAAAGCGCGTTTTTCTTTTACTTCTATTTGACGAATTATTTGGGTGGCTTCAAATCCATCCATTACGGGCATCATGCAGTCCATTAAAATTAGGCTGTACTGATTCTGTTGAAATTTCTCAACCGCTTCTTGTCCGTTTACTGCGACATCAAAGTCGAAGCCAGCTTTTGTGACGTGTAGCCCCGCGATTTTTTGATTGACCGTATTGTCATCAACGACCAAAATTTTCGGCAGAGATTTAACATGTTGCGCTGAAGTGCTCTCTTGTTGTGCGTGCGAGAAATTTGCCGCACAACTTTCAAGTGCTTTAATTAAGCGCTGCCCTAGTAGTGGCTGAGTGACCAAGGCGCTGATACTGTTTCTAAAGTCGAATTGTGGGCTATGAAGGTGCTTGATGAGGCAGACACGAATGTTTCGTTTACAAAGGCTTTCTATCTCATCGATATGCATCGCCGCTGCATTTGGTGATGCTTCTACATGAATAACGATAACGCGCTCGTTATCAATCCACGTTGGCAACGCACTTAAGGTATCTACTGACTGCGTTATATTGATGTTGAAAAAACTTAACTCGTTACGCAGTTTTTGTTCTAGTTGAGTACTGCTGCATACAATCCATATATCGTTGTGATTCAGAGCGTGATAAGCGTTAAACTCTTGCGTCACAACAGGAGCAGTTAGTTCAAAGAAGAAGCGACTGCCTTTACCTTTCTCGGATTCAAGTTGAATTTCTCCACCCATTAGCTCAACTAATTGCGTGCTAATGGCAAGCCCAAGTCCAGTTCCCCCAAATTGTCGGGTAGTAGAGTTATCCTCTTGGGCAAATGGAGCAAATATTTTCTTTTGCTGCTGGGCATCAATACCAATCCCTGAATCTTTAACAGAGAACTCGATGACCGCTTCACCATTTTTTATTTCGCGGGTGATGACCGATAGCTCTACACTGCCTTGTTCGGTAAATTTTACCGCGTTAGACATGAAGTTCATGACAACTTGGCGTATACGATGGTCATCCAACATTACGTGGTAAGGCGTGTTACGGCTAATGTTGACTTGCACATCGATGCCTTTTTCCTTTGCTTTCGGTGAAATGATAGAAGCAATGTCATAGATAGACTCTCGAACACAAGTTGAATGTGGGCTAATGAGCAACATCCCAGATTCAATTTTTGAGAAGTCTAGAACGTCATTAATTAAACTCAAAAGCAGTTGGGAGGAGGTTTCAATCGTGTCGACGTAATCGCGTTGTGTGGCAGTCAGGGAAGTATCGGATAACACTTCAGAGATGCCAATAACGCCATTTAGCGGCGTGCGGATCTCGTGGGACATGTTGGCCAAAAAGCTACTTTTGGCTTTACTCGCCTTAATTGCATCATCTTTTGCTTGTTCTGCATCTTCTTTAGCTTGTGTGAGCTTTAGTCTGGACAACATCCGCTCATCACTAAGCTTTTTTACCTCTCGAGCAAACTTACTCAGCTCGTCTTTACCCTTTATTAGTTGAGCAAGAGGTGAATTTTCAGTGTTACTTTGTTCATTGCTTTCGTTACTGAGAAATTTGAGGACTAGATTCAAGTTTCCAGTAACTTTTCGCACCAATCTTAGCGTTAAACTTACGACCAACAGCGTTAAAAGGCTCATCATTGCGATAAAGGTAAAGCGGTGCTGTGTCGTCGTGTTGATTGTCTTTGATATATCATCACTCAGCTGTTGTTCCATTTTGTCGTCAACACTTTGTAATAACGATAAGCGTTTGTTGAGTGCAGATAACCCCGCATCAATCTCATCCGGGGTTAATGATTTGAGTTGAGCTGGTTGCAATAAATAAGCACGAAACTCTTGGCTTTTGATAAAGACTTCACCCGTAAACGTCTCAATGAGCAGATCTACTTGTTGTTGATTGGCATTTAGCGTCACAAAACGCTCTAGAAATAGTTGTTGGTTCTGGATTAAAGATTGGATAGAAGCCTGTGTTGTGAGGTCGTACTCGTTATTTTCCTCTGAAGATCGAATCAAATATTCGCTTAATCTATGCTCTTCAGTGGACCAAAACATCAACCATTCAAGTTGCATCAAAGAAGAAAGGTGAGTGTTTGTTTCATAACTCACATTTCTAAAATAGACTTTGTCTAAGCTCATGAGGATTTCTTTGAACGTATCAGCGCGCCACTCTGCCGCATCTAACTTTTCTTCTTGATTTTGCGAAGAGAGCATCGAGAGGGTTGCTTCCTCAAAGCTTGTCAACTGGTTTAGTATCTCAGCGTTTTCACCGAATACTGGTGCAGCGGTGTCGCGTAACAATTGAGATATCTGCTGAGTTTTTAGTTGCTTATCTATTACATCAGGGTTATTCGGTAGGTGATAAAGCGAAGATACGCGGTCGATGTAGACAGAGAATAACTGTGCTTTTTGTAGTTCCTGAGCCTGGATAGAAAGGCTTTGTACATGTTTACCCGCGAGGACAAGCAACAATAAAATTGGCAGCAAAACCAACCCAAATAGCTTTTGTTTTACCGACAGGTTGTTCCAAGAAAAGATTCCTACCACGCGCATATCCATATCCAAGAAGTTGATATGAAAAGTGTAGTTTATTTATCTCAGATGTTAGATTTTAAGAGAAAATTCATATTAATGAGGTGGGGGAAGTGTGACCGATATTGCATTACGAGTACTAACGCGCTAAGCGGCAATAGTTAACAAAACGGCGTTCTAAGCAAAGTGATTGACGCTTTGAGCGCCACTCCCTCGTTGGTATTCAAATGCAATCAATTCCTCGGCAGGTACAGGTCTACCTAAGAAAAAACCTTGTACGACGTCACAGTGGAGAGACTCCATTCGTGTGAGTTGAGTTTGAGTTTCTACGCCTTCGGCTACTACTTTCATTCTTAGGTTGTGAGCCATGGATACAATCGCGCGAACTAATGAATCGTCTTGATCGCTTTTTCGGATTTGAGCGATAAATGAACGATCAATCTTGAGCCCGTCAAAAGCCATATGTTGTAGGTAGGCAAGGGCTGAATACCCCGTACCAAAGTCATCTAGCCAAACTTCCACTCCGATACTTTGTAGTTTTTTAAGCACATATTGAGCTTTCTCTGTATCATCAATAAAAAGTGACTCTGTCACTTCAACATGAATGGTTTGAGGGGCGACATCATGTCGTCGTAAATACTTAGAAAATAATTGACTTAAATCTTGGCGATAGATTTGCCTTGGGGATAAATTTAATGCGATGTGAAAATCAGTACCGAAATGTTCTGCCCACATTGCCCGCTGAGCAACTGCTGTCTCAATGATATGTTCTCCAAGCTCCAATATTAAATCACTTTGCTCTGCGATCGGGATAAACGATTCTGGACTGATATAGCCTTTCTCGGGATGATTCCACCTAACCAATGCTTCGACTCCAATTAGGCGATAGGTTTTTAGATCAAATTGTGGTTGATACCACAGCTCGAACTGAGACAAGTCACGTACTGAACGACGCAGTTCTCGTTCTATGTATAAACGTTGTTTAATCGTTTCATCAAACGTGGAGTCGTATATCGTCATAATGTCTTTACCGCGTCTTTTAGATTCCTGCGCCGCAAGAGAGGAAAGCTGTAAAAGAGACTCAGCGTTTGAACCAAATTCTGGATACACAGCAATTCCGAGGCTTGCCGTAATTTGAATATCGTTCTCTTCCAAACTAAAGGGAGAGAGTAGTTGGCGATGAATAGCGTGCGCTTTTTCTGTAGCTTCATGACTGTCCGAGCACGGAAAGGCCAGTACAAATTCATCCGCACCTACTCGACTTACGATGGTAGAAAGGCGGTAAAGCGGCTTAAAATAACTCGGCAAATGGCTTTGAAGCTCTGAAGCAAGATGGCCGAGCAATTTATCCCCAATGTTATGTCCGTAGTTATCGTTAATGTGCTTAAAGTCATCCAAGTCAATAAACACAACCGCGAGTGAGGGGGATTTGTGGTCAGTTATTTGCGTTTGAATATCAATGAGTAACTTTTCTCGGTTTGGCAGGGAAGTCAGAATATCGTGGTACGCCATGAACTCAACTCGGCTGGTGTATCGGTTCACTTTGTTTGACATTTTGTTGTACGCCGAAATAAGTTCTCCCACTTCATCTTTGCTTTGTATATCGGTGACTGGCAGCGCTTGGGTATTTGACTCTGAAAATTGATCTTTTAGTTGCTTGAGTGGCTTAGTTAACGACCGCCCCAAAGCATAAGCGATGATGCTACCGAATAGAACGGATATCCCACTGATCGTTAGCAGCAAGTTAAACATTTTCTGTTTATCGTTTGAGGTAATCGCTTGGACTTGTTCAATGTTCTGTTCTTTCTCTTCCAGTAGATGTATCAAGTTAAGCTCAAGATACACCGCCCCAAGAGTAATGTTTGATTGCTGAATCGGCGCTGCGATCTCCAACTGATGCTTGGAAAAGGAAACGAGAGTTCTAGATTCTTCTATTGCTTTCAAAATAAAAGGAGAGCGGTAATGAGGTTGGGCAAACATCCTTAGCTGAGTAGTGCCGTCGTGAAAGATTAGCCCTTCATTGTCAACAACATGTATTTTCGAGACATCTGGCTGGCTCAATGTTGCCTTAATTTGCTCATACGCTTGACTGATATTGTCTGTATAGAGTGGATCAAAAAGCTGTTTTGATAATAGCTCTGCATAAACCAACCCTTTTTGCTTAACGTAAGATTCTGTTTTTTCTTGAGAGTTGTTCGTGATTTGTTGAGTTAAGCTATTTGAATACGCATCGTAACCGTGCATGTATAACGCAAGATTTATCACCACAACAAACAAGACAACGAACATTGTCGAGCAAATGTATTTGGTTTCGAGTGAGAGCTTTTGAAACATCAATCCACCTTCGGTAACAAGTGAACTGACTTGCGCACTGTACTTAAGGAGGCTCGCATTTCTGGAGTAAGCGCGCTGAATTTTTTGGTGTTCTGAAACTTTTTAAGTGCGAGAGAGCCTTCGTGAGTTGTATCCATATCAAGCAGTATGGACGTGATTTTACGCTGTTGCTCTAGGCTCATGCTTGGAGAAGCGAGAATTAAATCCCTGGGTATTTCAACAGAACGAGAAAAAATCGCTAGTTTGTCTTTCATGTTCTCTGGCAAATCTTTGGGATTGTTCCAGTTGAAGTTACTGAATGCTCCTGCTGCAACTCTCTGTTTATATACCCATACAGATAGGTTGATTTCATTTGACTGAGCGAGTTGCTCATCAAGGAATAAATAACCAATACTGTCTTTGGCCGGTTTGTCATCAGGAGAGGGAAGGTATTGGAGTTTTTCTCCGTGATTCAGCAATGTAATCGCAGGTAGGTAATAGCTGCTGGTAGACGTGCGCTTTTCGAAAACAAGCGTTTTTCCTCGCAGGTCAGAAAATGACTCAATGCCACTCTCTTTATTAGTAAAGAACACCGTATGATATTTTTGCAGGCCTTTTTTCCATCGTATAGCAAGGACTTGGCTATTAGACTGCTTTTCTAAGGTCATCGCATTAAAGGGGGTCGCCGTTGCAATTTGAACGGTGCCATTTTCAAGCGCAACCGCGAGCTGACGATAATTTTTAAATACCTTTACCGCCCCTTTTGCGTAACCATATTCAGCCATATTTTCAGTTACATACTGAGTAAGGGGCGTCGCTTTTTTGATTTTGCTTTGGGCTTTATTGGACACAATGCCAAATGTGAATGTTTTCTCAATATTTTCTTGTGCACTGACGACAAAAGGTGAACTCAGCAAAGTGAGTAATAACAGAGTGCAGGCAGGTTTCATCCGGCTTCAACTTCCTTCTGGTGCATGTCAGTAATATTTAGTATTTATCAATGTGCCGAAATCAATCTTAAAAACAGTATGATGTACAAATTTCGTTGTGTGCGCACTTTTTATAATGTGACTTGGTCACTTATTCCGTTCAAATAGTACCGAATTTGACGTTTATGTACAGGATGAATGTATCACCGTGAGTCTGAATTCACTGGATTCTTGGTCAAGCGCTGTATTGGCTGTGAGCTAATGCGCCTTATGTATCGCTATTTTGTACTAAGAAAATTTTTCCAATTGTTTTTGATACTTTTTCTCGAGAGCTTCATTGCCTGCTGCACGTTCAAGTTGAATCATGAGTTGCAAAGAGGGCTTCTTCACGCCATACATTTGATTGAATCTCATTAATCGAATTCTAGCTTCAGTATAATCACCGCTATCAATTTCTATTTTAGCGAGTTGCAAAATCGATTTTGGTCTATGAGGGTCATGATCGATAGCTCTAGTAAAGTAGTATCTCGCTTTGTCTTTATCTTGTGATTTTAGCGCACAAAAAGCTGCATTCTCATAGCTTGCTGGAATAAGGTAGTAATAAGGCTGCTCAATGGCTCGATTAAACATCTGATCGGCTTTTTCGAAGTCACCTCGCTTGCAAAGAAAAGTACCGTAGTTATTGAGCACATTTCCGTTTTTAGTGTGTTGGCGTAGAGAGCGTTTATACATCTGTTCGGCTTTAATATCTTCACCAACCGTTTCGTAGTAGTGAGCCATAGATAATTGCGCGCGATAGTATTGAGGTGCGTGGTTTAAGGCTTGTTGTAAGTTATCATGCGCGCGAATCATGTTACCGCCGTCTAAATAACCTAAGCCAAGTGCGATACGTGATTCTGCCATTGCCACAGGATCGGCTTTAACGACAGGGCTTCCATCTTCTTTCACCGTCACGCAACCCACGAGTGCAAACTGAGACAATAATATTAGTGCACCGAGCTTTGCTGTTTTCATTCTTTATCCCTACATCCCTGAATCTTTCTGCATGATATGAATTACTTAGCAAAAACCTATTGAGGAAAAAACACTATGCGATCAGGTTTGCAAACTGTTATGAAAAAGCCGCCATATGGCGGCTTGGTTCACATATTACATTTCGGTAATGATGAGTGCTTTGTTTGCTTATTTTGAAGCTAATCGTCTTTAGTGAAAGCATCTTCACTGAAGTGATCGAGATCGTACGGTGTTTGCTGATAAACACAGTAGTTCAGCCAGTTTAAAAAGAGGAGGTGTCCATGGCTTCTCCAGCTTGCAATTGGCGGGTTATCTGGGTTGTTGTTTGGGTAATAGTTGACAGGAATAGCGGGCTCCATACCTTCGCTTAAATCTCGGATATATTCATTATGTAAAGTGTGGGAATCATACTCAGGGTGTCCTGTGACAAAGACATTTCGTTTGTCTTTTGTGGTGGCCAAGTACACACCTGCGACATCCGATGTCGCTAAAATGTCTAAGTCAGTATGCTCTTCTAGAAAGTGAGGCGAAAAATCTGCGTAACGCGAGTGAGGAGCCAAAAACGTGTCATCAAATCCGCGTAAGATAGGGTGAAACTGATGATGGATTTGATGATGATACACGCCTGAAAGTTTTTCTTTACGCGTTTTTTTAGGTAGATCGTAGAGTAGCTTTAACCCTGCTTGCGCAGCCCAGCAAACATAAAGAGTGGATGTCACATGATCTTTTGCCCACTCCATGATGGTTTTGAGATGATCCCAATAAATGACATCTTCAAATTGCACCAAACCTAATGGAGCCCCAGTAATGATCATGCCATCGAAGTTTTTATCTCGCACCATTTCAAATTGGCGATAAAACGTGTCTAAATGTTCAGTTGGCGTATTTTTACTCGGGCGGTTATCAATGCGCAGTAATTCGACGTTAACCTGTAGTGGGCTGTTTGAGAGTAGACGCAGAAACTGAGTTTCAGTCTCTATTTTTTTTGGCATCAGATTAAGGATCAGCACTCTTAAAGGACGTATTTCCTGACTCGCTGCACGCGTTTCACTCATCACGAAGATGTTTTCTGTCCTTAATACATCGGTAGCTGGTAATTGATCTGGAATTCTAATTGGCACGACTTTCTCTCCCTAAGTATAGTCAATCTAGACGTCTATACTTCTAAAGCTAACTTAATTAAGTTTAGATGTCGATACGAAATCCGACTTTTCAATCTACTCTTTACATTATGGTAAACCGTACTCGGGGTTGTCACACAATTGTGACTAAAGCAGAGTTTCTGATGAGATAGGTTTGAAACGCAGTGTGTACTATTTGCTGGTAATTATGCGATCACGTTAATATGTGAAGGTGACTTCGTAGTAAGGAAGTCTCAAATTAATGAGCCATACTAAAAACAATCAGCTCACCATTTTGCATTAATGTGCATATTTGGAAACATCGTCAGTGGAGGACATTATGTTCGGTATTTTCAAGAGAAAGACAAAGATTCAGAGCATCGCTCAAGAAGTTCCTTGCGTGCTACTGCATTCGTTTGGTGATAAAGACATTTATACGCCGGAAGAGATTGATCAAGTTCTTCAAAAGCTGGGTTATGATAAGAGCAAGGATGTCAGTCATTATCAGTATGCGTATGGAATGTTTGCCGATGAAGCCTCTTACGAGCTCCTAGAACTAACGGATGAGCTAGGTAATTATGGTCATTTCCAACGTGAAGTAGGTAAGATGCTACTCAATACACCTGAGCCGATTGATATGCATATCTACTTTGAAATTTCTCGTCAGCACCAAAACGTCAGCCTTTTACCTGGTCATCAAAAAGTAAGCGAAAGTGATGGTGTGTAAACATCGTTAGTGGTATTCCATCGTGAGATGAGTTGGGTATAATGCGCGGCCTAATTATCCGGACATGTTGTCGGTTACATTTCTGTTGAGCGTTAATGCCTTATGTTCAAAATGCTTGTCTCTATGCCACCAATGTTGGCGCTGTCGATAGCGATTGTATGTGAAGTGATTGCCACTTCTTATATTCCCAAAACAGAGCAATTTACGAAAGTAATGCCGAGCACAGTCGTTTTGATTGGTTACGGCATCGCTTTCTTCTTGCTTTCCGTCACAGTGCAAACAATGCCTGTTGGGGTTGTTTATGCCATATGGAGTGGTGCTGGGATCGTTTTGGTTGCGACGGTTGGTTACTTTGTTTACGGACAGCGTCTAGACTTACCAGCCCTAGTTGGTATTGGGTTTATCATCGCTGGTGTGTTGATCGTAAATTTATTATCCAAAACAGTAGGGCACGAATAACGCCACTCTACTTGTTAAGTGAATAAGAAGCCGCAGCGAGAAATTGCTGCGGCTTTTTAGTGCAAATTCAATCGCTAATGGCGAGTATTGATATGACGTCTTATTGTTGTATTCATAACGGTCGCATTATGTGATTGAAAAATAGACATTATTTAGCGCATTGAAAATACAAAGTTATGTTTCTTCAAACTTTAGGAAAGGGCAGTAGATAAATCACTCCGATAGATGTTAACGTGGCGACTCATCTTTACTGCTTTTTCATTCCCTACATATTTCTGCAAAGTTCTTATTGTGTAGTGTGTCGAAGAACCATAGAATCCGCGCGCTTTAATTTATGTTATTAGCGTTATCAATGATAAAAGTGCAGTCCATTATCATTGTTTTTATCACTTATAGATGGGCACATCTGACAATACTTACATGAACAAATACAAAAAGCCTGCATTCAAGGCCGAATTTCTTTTGCCTCGTTACTGGGGAACGTTAATTATCATTAGCGTGATGTACTTACTTAGCCTCCTTCCTTTTAAAGTTCAACTAGCTTTGGGACGCAACATTGGTCGTTTAGCTATGCGACTCATGAGAAAACGTCAAGTTACGATCAGACGCAATCTTGAGCTTTGCTTCCCTCATATGGAAGAATGCCAACGCGAAGCAATTCTAAAAGACAACATCGACAATACTGGCATCGCACTTTTTGAGACCGCAATGGCATGGTTTTGGTCAGATAAACGGGTAAACAAACACGTCACGATAAAAGGCATGGAGCATCTAGAGGCTTTAGAGAAGTCAGGCAAAGGTGCATTAATGTTGGCCGTACACTCAATGAATCTAGAGTTAGGTGCTCGAGCTTTTGGCATTAAAAAGTCTGGAACTGGTGTTTATCGCCCAAACAATAATCCGTGCTTTGATTATTTTCAGTATAAGGGACGCTCTCGCTCTAATCGTACACTGATTGATCGTAAAAACGTCAAAGCCATGCTTGAAGCACTTAAAACGGGTGAGCGGGTTTGGTATGCACCGGACCACGATTATGGTAACCGACGCTCGACATTTGCACCGTTATTTGCCGTTAAAAATGCTTGTACTACGACAGGTACAAGTTTGTTGGTTGATTCTACAGATTGCGCCATTGTGCCTTTTACGATGGTAAGAGGAAAAGACGGACACTATACCCTAACCATTAGTGCGCCCGTCGAAGGTTTCCCGAAAGAGGATCATCAACGCGCCGCCGCATTCGTGAATCAAATAGTTGAAACATCAATCATGGCAAGTCCGAGCCAGTATATGTGGCTTCATCGTCGGTTTAAAACTAGACCAGAGGGTGAGGACTGTTTGTACAAGCCTAGGCTCATCCCTAGCTTGGCATAGCATGTAGAGACTAAAAAAGCCCAAGGAACATACGAACCTTGGGCTTTTACTTTCTATTCGTTTCGCTTTATAAGTAGCGATCTTTTAGGTGAGCTTGAAAGTGTTTAGCATTCAGTGTTTCACCCGTGGCTTGTTTTACCAACTCATCAGTGGTGAATAAGCTACCTTTACTCCAGATGTTTTCCGAGAGCCAATTGAATATCGGAGCTAAGTCGCCAGAACGAATAACCGCATCTACATCGACGGTTTGTTTCATTGCTGCCATAAATTGTGCAGCGTACATCGCACCGAGCGTGTAGGACGGGAAATAGCCAAAACTTCCGTCTGTCCAATGGATATCTTGCATACAGCCATTTTTGAAGTTTCCTTCGGTTGATAGCCCCAAGTACGCTTTCATCTTTTCGTTCCAGAGTTCTGGTACATCTGTATGTTTGATGACGCCGTTCATGAGATCTCGCTCAATTTCATATCGAAGAATAACGTGAGCAGGATATGTTAGTTCGTCAGCATCTACGCGAATAAAGCCTTTTTCTACGCGAGTGTAAATTTTGGCTAAATTGTCTTTTTCGAATTCACTACCAGAAAAATGGTTAGAAGCCAGTCGAGCGAGGTGATCGATAAACGCGCTGCTTCGTCCTATTTGCATTTCAAAGAAGAGTGATTGTGATTCATGAATACCCATAGAGCGAGCTTCTCCCGCGGGTGTTCCTGATAAATCTTTTGGTAGCCCTTGCTCGTATCGAGCATGGCCAGTTTCGTGGACAATCCCCATCAATGATTGGACAAACTCGTTTTCATTATAACGTGTCGTAATACGCACATCTGTCGGTACACCGCCACAAAATGGGTGGGTACTCTCATCAAGTCGACCGTGTTCAAAATCGAATTGAAGTAGCTTCATGACTTCCAAACCGAGCGCTTTTTGCTTTTCCGCAGGGTAGTGTGCAGTTGGCAATAAGATGTTGTCTGATTGTTGTTTTTCAAGCGCTTCATCGATCAAAGTAGGAAGCCAGGTTTTCACGTCAGCAAAAAGAATGTCTAACGACGCAGACGTTGTGCCAGGTTCATAAACATCGAGCATGGCATCATAAGGAGTCGTGCCATTTGCTTCGGCTCTAATTTGCGCTTCTTCCTGCGATAGCTTTACTACTTCAGCCCAGTTCTTTTCAAAACCAGCCCAGTCATTTTCTCCACGTTGCGTACGCCATGCATGTTCACATTTGGAGCCAGCAAGAGATTGAGCTTGAACTAATGATTCTGGTAGTAAGTTAGCTTGCTGCCACCCACGCTTCATTTCTCTTAGGATAGATTTTTCTTTTGTAGACAGCGTCTCTTCTTCTGCCTGAGCGAAAAGCTCTCCCAAGTGCGGTTGAGTCATTAAAGAATGGATATGTACATCGAGCTCTGCCGTGGCATTCGATCGTGCTTCAGCGCCACCAGGTGGCATGACCGCTGCTTGATCCCAATCTATGATGGCAGATAGATGCTCAAAATTTGCCACTTTTTTGGAATGTTCAACGAGTTTTGTAAATGCGTTCATGTGACTACTCTTATTCTTTTGTTCTTTCCCTAAACACCCGATAACGGGTCCTTCATATGGTGTTGCACTAAGCAACCTACGTTAATTTATTAATAATTAACTCCAACCCATTGTCCATAAACTCACCCAGTTGTATAGCTCTCTTAAAAAAGAAGCTTGCGAATCTTGTGGATTGGCGGTATTGATGAAGGATTGACAATTAATTATCACGATAATATGGATATTTTGAATTTCGAGGCATTTATTATTGCCATTACGATTTTAACGTTAACGCCAGGTTTAGATACTGCACTTGTTATCCGTAACACTAGCCGCTCGGGCCTAAAAGATGGATGTACAACCAGTCTAGGGATTTGCTTTGGCTTATTCGTACATGCTTTTTTTTCTGCGGTTGGTATCTCGGCGATTCTTGCGCAATCAGCAGAGTTGTTCCAAATCGTAAAAATGATTGGCGCGGCTTATCTTATCTGGCTTGGTTTGAGCAGTTTAAAAGCGCTAATGTCGTCGAAAGATGGATTGACCGTGACCGAGCAGATTCACGAAGTGTTTAATGGTAAGCGCTCTTTTAGAGAGGGCTTTCTTTCTAACGTCTTGAACCCGAAAACGGCGGTCTTCTATTTGGCTTTCTTGCCACAGTTTGTGAATCCAGAAGGTTCACCCTTGCTTCAATCAATGATGATGGCATCTGTACACTTTGCTATTGCGATGGTTTGGCATTGTGGTTTAGCTGGCGCGCTTAACTCGGCTAAAAATCTACTAAAGAATGCAAGCTTTATGAAGTGGATGGAAGGCGCGACGGGCGCAGTATTAGTCGCACTTGGTGTGAAGTTATTAATTGAAAAACCCGTTTAATGCGTAATATTTATCGATTGTTGATACTACTCGCTGTATTTATTGTGGGGATAGGTGCCGCTGTAGCTTGGCATACGTGGCCACAAGTACAGTTTGCGCAACGCGGCATGATCTGGTCTTGGCACTGGGGCTACTTCGAGCCTTTTGCTAATGGAATACAACAAACGCGAACTCAAGACACTAAACAGTTATTGCTCAGGCGTGTGTATTTGCATGACGCTATTGTCGTTTTTGTTTCGACAACTATGGACAATAAATTTGAGGTCGACGTTGTAAAAGAGCAAACCTGTGAACCTAAAACGACGACTTGGGCTTCGGTCTCTGTCAATCATCAACGTGTCAGGCATGTACCTATGGTGTGCGATGCGTTTGGGCAAGGCTACTTTTATCGCTACATCGGGAAACATCTGGAATCGATTGAAGTTGGTGTCGGCGACTCGTTTGTAACAGAAGCATTTTTAGACTGGCCGCTATCAGAGTTGAAAGCGGATCAATTCAAGCAAAAAAATGCGAAGTTTTTTGAAGAACGTGGAGAAAACGTTGAGCATCAATGGTTGAGAGATTAACCATTTAACCGAAGATAAATAAAGCCCGCTAAATAATAGCGGGCTTTGTGTTTTACCATTTCTAATGTGTCTTGCTCTCTGTGACTGACAGTTTGTGACCGCAAACCTGCCGTTTCACTAAGCTTTCACTGCTTCAACTTTACCTGATTGCGATGTTGAGCTAAAGAACAGTTTGGTTTCTGCCAGTACGACGTGACGCAGTGCGATCAAACCAATTAGGTTAGGAATTGCCATCAGACCGTTTACGATATCAGCCAGTAGCCAAATCATATCGAGGTGAAGGAATGCACCAGATGCCACCAAGCCGACGAAAATCAGTTTGTATGGAAGCACAGCTTTAGTTCCGAACAGGAACACAACGCAACGCTCACCGTAGTAGTTCCAACCAAGAATGGTGGTAAAAGCGAAGAACATCAAACCGATTGAGACGAGCATAGGACCAAATGTATCTGCATTTAAACCCACCGCAAAAGCATGAGTCGTCATCGCGGCACCTGCAAAGTCACTTTGCCATGCACCAGTCAGGATTAGAGCAAGGCCTGTCATGGTACAAATAATGATGGTATCGAAAAAGGTACCCGTCATTGAAATTAGGCCTTGTTTAACACAAGAGTCTGTCTTCGCTGCTGCTGCTGCCATAGGCGCGCTACCCAAACCAGATTCATTTGAGAACACACCGCGAGCGATACCTGATTGGATTGCCAGCATGATGCTTGCACCTAAAAAACCACCCGTCGCTGCTGTTGATGTAAAGGCTGAAACCAGCACTAATTCAACGGCATTGAACAATTGGTCTGCATTCATGATGATCACGCTTAAACACGCCAACACATAAAATACAGCCATGGTAGGAACCACTTTTCCTGCAACGTTAGCAATGGATTTGATGCCACCCAAAGTTACGAAAGCAACCAAAAGAGTTAGTACAAAGGCAGATAGCTCACGGTTAACACCAAGAGATATCTCACTTGCATCCAGAATCGCGTTTACTTGTGGAAACGTACCGATACCAAAACAAGCAACACCCAAAGCAAACACTGCAAACATGATCGCGAGAGCTTTTGAGCCAACACCGTATTGCAAGTAATACATTGGGCCACCAATCATTTGGCCTTTATCATCGACTCTTCGGTACTTAACCGCCAACAAACATTCGGCGTATTTAGTCGCCATTCCGAAAAGGGCAGCGAGCCACATCCAGAATAGAGCGCCTGGTCCACCGAGTTTGATTGCTGTGGCAACACCAACAATGTTACCAGTACCAATTGTTGCTGAGAGTGCAGTACAAAGAGCTGCAAAGCTAGAAACGTCACCTTGAGTATTAGATGACTTATCTTTACTGAATACCATCGCTAGCGCTGTTGGGAGGTGTTTAAACTGGATCAAGCCAAGGCTAAAAGTGAAGTAAACACCTGTACCCACTAGCAAAATAAGCAGCGGTGGACCCCAGACAAAATTATCGATGGTTTGTAGTAAAGATTGTAGGTTGTTCATGATTTCCCCTTAATAAAACAACTAATAAGGAGAAGAGGGAAAGGACGAGATCAACGATCTCTAAAAGAACTAAGCTATTGGTTGTAGGCGGGAAGGCCAAGCAAAATAGTTAGGTTGTAACTTTCCACTCCTCTGTCCTTTTGCCTGAGAGTTTCACCTTGCGTGAGTGCAAGACTTGCTCCTTCGGCGACCGATTTAACGGTTCTCTCCAGAGGTTCCTCCAACTACAGTCCCCGCTACCTAGGTAGCACCTGAAATAGTTAATTCTTCGGCGAGTTATGCTAATCAAATGTTAAAATTTGATTAATAACCACTCTCCTGCAGTCTTCATCGGAACAATTACTCAATTAAATGAGTAAAGGTTAGTTAATGATGCTGGTCATCATTAACGTGTGAACTCTATCATGTTTTTGGTCTATTTCAACACCCTATGTCAATTTATTTTTAATGAAATAACCTCATCAATTTTCATGAAGGTATGTTTGCCAATCTTTTTGTGCGAGTCACGGCATAAATAAAATTTATTGGGTTAGGGAATGGAACCCCAAAACACTTCAGAACGATAAATGTGTTTCGATTGTTACGACATAAGTTATTCAATTAAGGACACAAAATTGATTAAAATCGGAGCACTTATTTTAAAATCTACGCTAAGTTGACCTTATGGTACGTATAAATGGGTTACAATGAACCTTTGTGAAACAGTCTACGGACCTAGGCAGTTTTTCATGAGTGGACAAGGAGGCGGTATGACCAGATTATTAGCCATTGCGGTGTTGATTGCAGTAGCATTTGTGCTGTTTCGTTATCGAACCAATGAAAAAGTCCAAAAAGCGACCGTTATAACATTAATTGGCGCATTTCTGATTTATACAGCATCAATTATGTTTGCGGAATTGATCCGCTAGCAAAGTAAAAGAGTCCTTGGAGTAGTATACGGTGAGTTCTCAGAACAAAATGGAAGAGCAAGACGACGTAGTTGTCATTGAAGAGCGTGACAAACGTACGCATATCTATATCGCAATCGCTGCGGTGTTAGGCTTGGCATTTGGTGGCCTTGTTGGAGCGGTTGTCACTGCGAACAAGTGGGAATCGACTTACCACGTATTAGAAGAAAAGTATCAAGCACTAACGCAAGATAAAACCCAGTTGGCATCTCAAGTAAAAGTGCGTGAAGAGGCGCTTGACCAAGAGATACAAAACCAAGTTAGTGAGTTACTCGCCGCGAAAGATGAAGCTCATCAGAAAGCACTTAAGAAGTTGCAAAAGCAATTGACTGAGGTCGAGAAGGTTAACTTGTCACTAGAGTCTCAATTGAAGCAGCAGGCAGATAAGATCAACACGACGAAGTCAGAAAATGAGAAGTTGAGTCGTCAAGCGGATATGCAAGCGACTATGTTTGAGCGGTCCCGCGAAGTATTCCAGAAAGAGCTAAAAATTTCGCAAGAATTAGAGTCTCTCGAGAAAGAACGGTCGAAATTATTACCTAAGATTGAGAAACTCAAGAAAGAGTGTGACGTATTTTTAGAAGGCAAATCTTGGGACGTGAAGTCGGACGCGTGTGATAAACATGACGAAGCTAATTCACGACTAAGTCAGGTCGATCAAATGATTGAAGTCTATAAAATGGACCTCAAACAAATCAAAGCAATAACGGAAGATATCGGCCTTTAAGTCTTTTGTATCCGATTTTTGAAAAGCAAAAGGAGCTCTTTAAGAGCTCCTTTTTCGTTGTTAGCTATGACTTTAAGGCTGCTCGTATATTAGATTCGTGAGGCGTCATAGCCTGAGGCGAGCAGGAGCTCTCGTTCGTGTTTAATCAGCTGAGCTCGATCTTCAATTAGTTCATTGAGTGCTTGAGATGGCTTACCTGCTAATGCTTTGAACGAAGCAAAAGATTCCGCGGTGTCGATTTTATCAATCATCTGACTGATGACATTACGAGCCTCACACGGGTTACTCGTCGTTGTAAAGTATTCTACTTGCTTTGCTGCCGATTTCATCTCAGTTAATAGCTCAAGCGGGCTACTTTCTTTGGCTACTGCCATGTAGTTATCCAGCACGCGCTTTGCATAAAGCAGTTCTTTGAGGGGGATATCTCTTCCGCTCTCGATTAGGGATTCGCTAAGGATCATACTTGAGCTCATGGGCATTCCTTCTTATTACTACGCCGCTTTTAATGTTTCCTTGAGTCTAATTTATTGAAGTCACATTGGGAATGGGTAAAAAGCATTTTTAACGCATTTTTATTCATTTATGAAAACACGAATGCGATGCTTATCTGGATCGATAGCCATAAAATTTAACCCATACACTGATGTCGCTGGTGGTTGAACAAACTCAACACCTAGGTCTTTCCAGCGCTTGTAAATGCGCTCTAACGTATGCCTGTTGGGCACTGATAAAGACAGCTCGGTGCCACCACCTCTAATTCCGCTGTGGGGTGAAAGATTATCTCTTTGCTTGAGTGTCAACGTTAAGCCTTCGGTCAGTGGAATAGCGGCGAAGGTTGGAGACAACAGCGTGACTTTGCGTTCGAACAGTTTCGAATAAAAAACTTGGCTTATGTGGATGTCCTCAACGTAGAGAACGAATGAATTGATAGTCAGCATGGTTTGTTCCTTAATCAATTAGAAATAGTAGGGGCAATCTAACGGAAAGGAACGACAGGAGTTGTCAGTAGAACATTCTCGAAGGTAAGTGACAGAATAAGAAAAAGGAGCCGTTTAGCTCCTTTTTATCAGCGGAATCATTGGTATTAATGAGTGTGTTTGGAAGAATACCAGTTGTTTTGATACGCTTTAGATGCAAATAATGCGTTTGCTTTTGCACGCTCGATAATAGACTCGTCCACCTCTAGCGGCTTCATGGTTTGGTCTTTAAAGTCGTACGCCAGGGTCGATATCTTTTCACCAGGGGAAAGCACAACGAGATTGTCGCGCGTTAAATAACCAAAGTTTTTGTCGTATTGCATCATTGCGCGTTCATCTTCGCGAGCCAGTGGCTTCGTTAAATCACGACCAATCATCGGTGTTTTAGCATCTACCCCAATCAGAGATAACAGTGTAGGCGGCATGTCTATGTTGTTTGCTATGCGGTCATCTTTACGTGGTTGAATGCCTTTACCAAGGATCAATGCTGGAATGTGAAAGTGCTTAACCGGAACAAGGTTAGCGCCAGAAACACGCGCATCATGATCTGCAATTACAATGAAAATGGTATCATCCCAATAAGATGACTTTTTCGCCTTTTCAAAGAAAGTGCCCAAAGCGTAATCGGAATATTTTACGGCGTTGTTACGCGTCATATATTCTGAATCGTATGGCTCAATTTTGCCTTTCGGATACTCATAAGGGCTATGATTACTTGACGTAAAAACTAAGCTAAAAAAAGGTTTGTCGCTTTTTGAAAGGCGTTCAAACTCTTCGTTTGCTTTGTTATATAGATCTTCATCACTAACACCCCAAGAGCCAACAAAGCTTGGGTTGTTATAATCGTCTTCTTCTACTATTTGATCAAAACCGTTACCGAAGAAGAAAGTTTTCATGTTGTCAAAGTTGGCTTCACCGCCGTAAATAAATTGCGTGTGATAGCCTTGAGCTTTCAGTAAGTCCGCGATGGTAAAGAAACCCGTTTGGCTTTTACTCAGCTTCACTACCGCGCGAGACGGAGATGGAGGAAAGCCCGTGGTTACGGCTTCAATTCCACGAACAGAACGAGTACCAGTGGCGTACATTTGTGTGAACTGCCAACCTTCCTTCATGAGTTCATCAAGGTTTGGTGTTAGAGGCAAACCACCCAAAGCACCGACAAATTGGGCGCCTAAGCTTTCTTGTAGCAAAATCACTAAGTTTTTATGTTTACCTTGGTAAGTCGCGGGGTTACTGTTCATGGTTGGGAGTAATGAAGGGGTGAAGTCGGACTTTGTTGATGAAGTGCGAACTAATTCCAACATCTTTTGAGTGTTCATTTTTCCGTAGAACTGCTCCGCGCTCTTTTCTGACTTCATGCTATTAACCGCAAACAACAATGAGTAAGATGAGTTCAGTGCTAAGTCGTTAAGCAGTGGATCGTTAGAAAAGGCGACCATAGCAGGATTTAGCGGGCGGTGACCTAAAGATGAGCGAGCACCTGCAACCCCAAAAAGAACAACGAAAAGTGCCAATAGTGGTCGCCATTTCCAGTTGACCTGCTGCGCCTTATCGGTCAGTTTCTTACTCCACTTCCAACCTAAAGTGATGGTTAAAACTGTACCTAACGCACCAATAAACAGTTCTAATTTGTAGCCAGTCCAGAGCATACTCAAGACTTCTTTTGGGTAGATTAAGTATTCCACAAACAGGCGGTTTGGACGTAGGTCGTATTCCTGAATGAATGGCGCTGTTGCGAGCTCCATGTATACAAGCACCCAAAGCCCTAAAACCATCCATATGCGTAATATTCGCTTCCAACACTCTCCCATCTTACCGGTTAATGGCATGAAGGTTGAAAACAGTGCTGGAAGAATAAATAACCAGCAAAGCGTTGCAATATCTACGCGCAAACCTTGACCTAGGATGTAAATTAAGTCGTTTAGAGAGTCAATACGGTCAATCTGCCAAAAAGCTAGCAAAACTCTTGAGATAGACAGAAATAGAAGCGAAAACAAAGAAAAGGCAGCAATTGGCTGCAAAGGCCCCCACACAGAGCTCCTTGATAAGTTTTTCATATTTATTCGAATAGTTTAATTGTTATGTTGTGTTGTTTTTAGCAAAGCAAGCGTGAAATAAACGTGAATTATAATGTGGGTTTATGGTCGAGTAGTGTAAGTGTTGGTATGTCTATGTAAGGGGGAGGGGCGTTTGTGTAAAAAAAGAGCCAGTTGATAACACCAACTGGCTCTAGAGGTTGATAAAGGCATGATTACATTGCGGCTTTCTTCGCTTCTTCGACCCATGCGTCGAACTTTTTCTGGTTCGCTTTGATCCAGCCATTTACATGAGACTCGATGTCCGCTGAGCTGTTCTTACCTTGGCTCATCATCATATTCTGAGCACTAACATCATTGATATTTAGTTTGATGATTTCAAACAGCTTTGCAGCAGCAGGGTTGTTTTCTGTAAACTCTTTATTAGCAACGATGCGCATAGAGTTCATCTCGAAGCCGTAGTTCTTACCGTTCTCTAGTGTTGTATCAATGTCCTTACGCTCACCAGGAAGTGAAGAGAATGGCACTTCTAACCACACAACATCTTTCCCCGGAACTAAAACGCCACTTACCCAGTACGGTGTCCAAGTGTAGTAAAGAATCGGATCGCCTTTTTTGTAACGTGAGATTGTATCAGCGATAATCGCCGCGTAGTTACCTTGGTTGTGTGTTACTGTGTCACGAAGTTTGAAAGCATCCAACTGATGCTCAACAACCATTTCACAACCCCAACCTGGGTTACAACCAGTTAAGTCCGCTTTGCCATCGCCGTTTGCATCGAATAGCTTCGCCAATTTTGGATCTTTTAACTGACCAATGTTAGTGATGTTATATTTTTCCGCGGTTTTCTTATCGATCAAATAACCTTGCGCAGCACCACTTACGTATTGGCCTTTACGGAAGAACTTATCATCACCGCCAGACATCGTGTACTTATCGGCGTGAAGAGGGAACCAACCAACCGCTAAGAAAGTAGCATCACCTTTAGCAATAGAGGTGTAGCCTACGTTGTAGTCCACTTCTTTGGTCGGTTTAACATCGTAACCAAGCTCTTCAAGTGCGCGGTTTACGATCAACGTTTGAAATGTTTCTTCTGCAACGGTTGATTGAACAGGCTGAACAGTGACACCTTCACCCGGTAGTTCACTTGCCACACCATAAGTTGAAAATGCGATAGTACTTAGAGCTCCAACAGAGAGCGCTTTCTTCCATGAATTATTCATTGATGTTTCTCCTAAGTTTTAGATCGTCTTGGTTCGTCTTTGTTTTCAGTTTTAATAGGTATGAAACAGGACCTGTGTGATACCAGCGAAGTTTAGTGTTGCCCGCATTAACCCCTAACACCTGGGTGATACGGTCTAACAAAATCGCAAGAATAACGATGCCTAAGCCACCAACGGCAGCAAGACCCATATCAAGTCGGCCAATACCACGAAGCACCATTTGGCCTAAGCCGCCAACAGCAATCATTGAAGCAATCACTACCATAGAAAGTGACAGCATTAAGGTTTGGTTTACACCTGCCATGATAGTTGGTAACGCCAACGGTAACTGGATGCGATAAAGCATCTGTTTTTTGTTTGCCCCGAAAGAGTGGCCAGCTTCGATAAGCTCTTCAGGTACTTGCTGAATACCCAAAATAGTCAGGCGCACAACGGGAGGCAGGGCGAAAATGATCGTTACTACTACGCCAGGAACGTTACCAATACCAAACAACATAACAATTGGCACAAGGTAAACGAACGCGGGAGTCGTTTGCATTGCATCTAATATTGGCCTAACAAATTTGGCAGCGGTTTGGCTCCTTGCCAACCATATCCCCATTGGTAGCCCTATAAGCAAACAGAAGAAAACGGCGGTTAACACCAGTGCTAGCGTTGTCATCGCTTGTGACCACGCACCAATTAGGCCGATGAAAACAAGGGATACAAGAGTAGAAAAACCAAGTTTTACATTGGAAAACTGCCACGCTAGCAAAAATAAAATGAGTACCATTATAGGCGCAGGTGTAGACACCAAAGCAGTTTCAAACGACGTTAGAATAAAGTCGATTGGAACTCGTATTGCTTGGAAAACAGGTCGACCATGTTCCACCAGCCAGTTCAAACCGGACTCTACCCAGCTATCGAGGGGTAAAACCGCATCTTGGAATGGGTTCATAATATCGAATGGCGCTTGCTCTACAGTTTCTGAGTTGAGCCAATCATTACTTGGCGTGGTCTCTGTACCTTGCGACCAAGGATCATCTTGCGCAGGAGCAGTATTTGACCAGGGATCATTGTTAGTTTGCTCTGAAGACATCGTGTTAATCCTTATCTAGTGTTTGTAGAAGACGTGATTTAGTCACGACACCAAAGTAAGTTCCTTTCTCATCTACGACAGGCATGGCATAAGGAACACCAGCAACCAGACCCAAAATGTCATTAATTGACTGATCAGGCTGAAGAGTAACTTCATCCGGTAATTGAGCACTGGCTAACGAACGGTTTTCTTTATGAGCCAAACGTAGTGAATCAAGAGATACGATGCCGGAATATCGGCTAGATTTATCGACGACAATGCCGTAATCACGGTCGTGATCCATCAGAATCTGCATCGCAGAGCCTGGACCGTCATTTTCCGATTTCTTAAAAACAGCCGCTGGCTTCTTGCGCGCGATATCTTTTGCTGTCAAGACACTTGCGATGTTTACGCCGCGGAAAAACGCTTCGACATAATCATTTGCTGGACTGTGTAATATTTCATCAGGTGTACCAACCTGAACAACCTCACCGTTTTGCATGATGGCGATACGGTCGCCAATGCGCATTGCTTCATCCAAATCATGAGAAATGAAGACAATTGTGCGTTTGTCATCGTTCTGTAGACGAATAAGCTCATCTTGCATCTCAGAACGGATCAATGGGTCTAAAGCGGAAAACGCCTCATCCATTAATAGGATGTCTGGATCACAAGCTAACGCTCTCGCTAAACCAACGCGCTGTTTCATACCTCCGGATAATTCGTCAGGGAAAGATTCTGCATAAGGGTCTAAACCCACTCTTTCTAAGGCGGAAAGGGCACTTTTCTGACGCTCATTAACGTCGATGCCGGCAAGTTCTAAACCAAAGGCGGCATTTTCAATCACCGTCATGTGTGGCATGAGTGCGAAACTTTGAAACACCATTGAGATATTGTTACGACGAACTTCTCGAAGTTCATTTTCGGAGATGTGGGCGATATCTCTTCCTTTGAGATAAACACTACCTTTAGTCGGCTCAATGAGCCGGTTAAGAAGTCGAACAAGGGTGGATTTCCCGGAGCCAGAAAGGCCCATGATTACGAAAATTTCCCCTTCATTTATGGTGAGAGATACATCGTTTACGCCGACTGTTAAACCTGTCTGTTCAAAAATACCGTCTTTATCGACGTCTTTGTCGATAAGCGAGAAGGCTCTCTCTGGGTCTTCTCCAAACACTTTATACAGTCCCTTAACTTCCAGTATGGGATCCATGTTATCTGTCCTTTTTCGTGTGTTTATAACTGTTTAACGATTTGTACTCTAATTAATTTTAGTTCAACTTTCAACGAAAGGGGGTTGGTTAACTAGTTCTGCCGTGCATAGAGAATTCGTTGAGCAAGGTATGTTCAATTCTTGTTTTTTATATTTAAAACAATTGCTTGTGATGTGTTTTTATCCACCATAACGTTGCCCTGACGTAGGGTTGAATTTATTTTGAATTTTTTTGTACATTTCAACTCAACTCGCTTGCATAGATATAAGCTGTGATAGCTTAGAACTCTACATGTAAAAAGGTTAGAGCTCTAATTTTTGGTTAAGGCTTGGTCCTGTGAAATCGGTTAGGTACTGTTATCCTTAGATTTATTTATTGCTTGATTTCACTCAGGGTGATATTTATCGCTGTAGTTTAGGCAACGTATGGAATAAAAAATGGAAGCCGAACAGTTAGAAGTGCTCAATTTCATTAGCCAGTACCCACCTTTTGATGACCTACCTGAAGAGCAGCTTAGAAAAATCGCTCTCAATGCCGAGGTTGCATACTTTCGGCAAGGAACAAAAATCCTTAACTTCGGAGATACGATCCGCGACTTGTATATGGTGAGAAGTGGGGCGGTAGAGATTTATCGGCGTAAAGGTGAACTTTACAACAGGATTGATGCTGGTGGACTGTTTGGTCAGATGGGGTTGTTGATGAACAACCGCGTACGGATGCCAGCCAAAGCGATAGAAGACACTCTCGTTTACTGTATTCCGGAAAACATCTTCAATGAACTTTGTGATGAGTTTGAAAACTTTGCGGACTACATGGAACTGGAAGATAGCGCGCGTTTGCGAAGCGCAATATCTAGCCGATCTGAAAGCAATGACTTTACCACCGCTAAGGCACGTAAAATCTTAGCAAGAGATCCAGTAACTCTGGAGGCAACGGCTTCAATTCAGGAAGCTGCAATACTCATGGCAGAGGAGAATGTCACCTCTCTGCTCATTATTCGCCCGACAGAGGAGCTCACAGAAGAAGATGACGAACAGCTGCTTGGAATATTGACTGATCGCGATCTTTGCATTCGCGTACTAGCTCAAGGTATTGATACCAATATTCCAGTGAGTGAGGTCATGAGTTATGACGTGGTTTCATTGGATTATAACGCCTATGTGTTTGAGGCCATGTTAACTATGTTGCGTTACAACGTGCATCATTTACCAATTTTAAAAGATAAAAAGCCGATAGGAATTATTGGCATGACGGACATCGTTCGTTACGAATCTCAGAACAGCCTATTGCTAGTGAGCTCTATTTTTCAGCAAACCAGTGTCGAGGATCTCAAGCAGGTTTCTGAACAAGTAAAAGACTGTTTCGTAAGAATGGTCAATGAAGATGCCAACGCGCACATGATTGGTCGAGCCATGTCGGTTATAGGCAGTAGTTTCAAACAACGCCTCGCTGAATTAGCTGAGCAAGAGTTCGGCCCAGCGCCCATTCCTTATTGTTTAGTCGCAATGGGTTCAATGGCGAGGGATGAGCAGCTAATTGTAACGGATCAAGATAACGCGCTTATTCTCGATAACAGTTATGACGTTGAGATTCACGGAGAGTACTTTGAAAAGTTTGCTAAATTTGTTTGTGATGGTTTAGCGGCATGCGGCTATGCTTATTGTACTGGAGACATTATGGCTACCAACCCAGAATGGCGAAAAACTCGTGCAGAATGGGAAGAATGCTTTGGAAACTGGATAGACAATCCAACTCCTGAGAGATTGTTAAATAGTAATATCTTTTTTGATCTCCTCGGTGTGCATGGGCGAGTGAAATGGGCGGAGCAATTAAGCAGCTTTATTGTGAGACGAGCGAAAAGAAATAACCGCTTTCTTGCTTGTATGGCGTACAACGCAATACGTAGGACGCCTCCACTGGGCTTTTTCAAAGACTTTGTGATGGAGAAAGATGGTCGTCATCGCAACTCGATTAACTTGAAGCGAAGGGGGACGGCTCCGTTGGCCGATTTAATACGGGTGCATTCTCTGGCAATCGGTTCCCGATCGCAAAACTCTTTCGACCGTTTAGATGACATTAATGATGCTGGCATTTTACCGAAAGGTCGAGGTTTGGATTTAAGGGATGCGATGGAGCTAATCTACATGGTTCGAATTCGTCACCAAGCCCTTGATATAGAAAATGGAGAAGAGCCAGACAACAATATTGAGCCGGAGAACATGTCTGAATTTGAACGTCGAAACTTAAAAGCAGCATTTCAAATTCTAAGTAACGCTCAGAACTTCATTAAGTTTCGATATCAGAGAAGTAGCAAATAATGTGGTTCTCAAAAAAAGTAGAAAAAGAACATCCGTTGTTGGATACATCCCAGACGCCAGAGTGGTCAATGTTGTTCAAGCAACTCGCTAAAGAAGCGAAAGACGAGAGGCTCAAACGCTATTATTCGACACCGATGGTTAATGGGGAAACACCAATTGAACAAGTGCCATTTGTCTCGGTAGACTTTGAGACAACAGGATTGAACTCGGAAGAGGATGTCATTCTCACGATCGGACTTGTCCCGTTTACTATTGATCGTGTTCAATGTAATGGCTCTGCTCATTGGGTCGTTAACCCAAACAGAGAGTTAAACCACGAGTCTGTCATTATTCACGGTATCACTGACTCTGAGGTTAAAAACGCGCCGCAGCTGTCTCAGATCTTGGGTGAAATATTGGATGCGTTGTCAGGCAAAGTGGTACTTGTTCACTACAAGAACATTGAAAGGCAGTTCTTTAATAACGCCTTGCTAAATAGCATCGGAGAGGGGATACAGTTTCCTGTTGTTGATACGTTAGATATTGAGTATGCGATACAACGCCGTGAATGCAGAGGTTTTATCAATAAGTTGAAAGGCAAGAAACCCGGTTCTGTACGATTAGGGCACGCTCGTGAAAGATATGGCCTCCCTGCTTATCAACCTCACCATGCCCTGACGGATGCGTTAGCAACTGCGGAGCTGTTTCAAGCGCAACTGCAGTATCACTTTAATCGAAACATCCCAATATCTTCGGTTTGGCAATAGGCGTTATTTATGGTGAAAACAATAAAATGCAATGAGAGATAGGGGGCTTTAAGATTATGATGGCGGATTGAGTAACCGCTTATAAGAACAATGTTTTATGAACATGTGCTTGGTAGTGATGAAGACGTTTCATTACTCGAACTCCGACGAAAGTAATTTAAACTTGGTCACGTATTTTTAAGGAGATTATCCGTGAGCACCGATAATAACGGTGGCATTCAACGCCCCGATGGAAAAGTAAACGCAATAGATACTGACTATCAAATTGGTCAGGATAACGTTGCGCTAAAGGTAGGCCCATTTGGCCTTGATATTCACAACCGTGTTTTTGCAATTTCTGGCTTAGCAATCGTCATGTTTGTTGTGATAACACTATTATTCCGAGAACAGGTAGAGCCGTTTTTTGCAGACCTACGAGCGGGTTTGTTACACAATTTAGACTGGTTTTTTCTCGCTTCAGGTAATATTTTTGTCATTGTCTGTGTCGGATTGATCTTCACACCATTGGGCCGTGTGCGAATCGGTGGTACTGAAGCAACACCGGATTACTCCTATGCCGGATGGTTGGCAATGCTATTTGCTGCAGGTATGGGCATTGGTCTCGTATTCTTCGGTGTATCAGAACCGATGTCCCATTTTAGTTCTGCGATTGGTGGCGTGAGCGTTGAGAATGGTGTACGTACTGACTGGGCACCGCTAGGTGGTGCAGAGGGCGATGCAACTGCAGCTTCGGCATTAGGGATGGCTGCGACGATTTACCACTGGGCACTTCATCCGTGGTCAATATACGCGCTCTTGGCTCTTGGACTGGCTATCTTTTCATTTAACAAAGGTTTGCCACTCACCATGCGCTCAATTTTTTACCCTTTGTTTGGTGAGCGTGTATGGGGTTGGACTGGTCATATTATCGATATTCTTGCAGTGGTAGCGACGGTTTTTGGTTTAGCAACATCGCTAGGCTACGGTGCATCTCAAGCCGCAACGGGTTTGAACTTCCTGTTTGATGTCCCAATGACCAATACCACGCAGGTTATATTGATTATTGGTATTACTGCGCTCGCTTTAATCTCTGTTGTGGCTGGACTCGATAAGGGCGTGAAAATCTTATCTGAAATCAACATGGGTCTTGCAGCGCTGCTATTGCTATTTGTTATTGTTGTTGGCCCGACGATTGCGATTTTAACTGGTTTCTTCGAGAACATCGTTTCCTATGTGGCTAATATCCCTGCCTTATCTATGCCATTTGGACGAGAGGATGTGAATTACTCTCAAGGCTGGACGGCGTTTTACTGGGCGTGGTGGATTTCTTGGTCACCATTTGTGGGTATGTTCATCGCACGTGTGTCTCGCGGTCGTTCAGTTCGTGAGTTTATTATTTGCGTTATTCTTATCCCATCTTCAGTTTGTGTGTTATGGATGACGGCTTTTGGCGGTAACGCAATTAGCCAATACGTTAATGATGGCTACGAGGCGGTGTTTAACGCAGAACTACCTTTAAAACTTTTTGCCATGTTAGATGTTATGCCATTGGCTGAGATAACATCTTTTGTCGGCATTATCTTAGTCGTGGTGTTCTTCATTACCTCTTCTGACTCAGGATCACTGGTTATTGATACTATTGCTGCGGGCGGTAAGGTCGATGCACCAACGCCACAACGCGTGTTCTGGTGTACGTTTGAAGGTTTGGTTGCGATTGCATTGATGTTGGGTGGTGGTCTAGCTGCTGCTCAAGCAATGGCGGTGACGACTGGTTTACCATTTACTATTGTTTTGCTTGTTGCAACGGTATCTTTGATAAAAGGTTTGATGGATGAACCTCGTCCAAAGGCGGTTTCTAAGAAATCAAAATAACTAGTATCAGCAGTTAAATTATTGATAAAAGCGGTATGCGAAAGCATGCCGCTTTTTTTTGGATTTCTATTTTTCTCTGAGAAATGAACAGCATGGAAAACGGTCTTATTCTGGTTGTTTTTTGTACTTCTCATTTAGGTGACTATTTAATAAATTAGACCTCGAACTATTTTAACTTTTGGTTAATAGGTTTATTTTTGTGATATATATCACAAAAATACCGATAAAAAGGCGGATTATTTGATTTTTAGTCGCGAGGGATGCCCATAATAAAAAGGAAATTTAATTAGACCTCAAAGGATATGTATTTTCACATGATCACATCAGCACCTTGGGTCCTTTATCCAGAGATTGGAGAAGACTCAAGTAAAAAATGGATTTTTCGTGAGCCTAAAATCTCTGATGGTGACGACATTTACAGCTTGATTGCAGACTGTCCTCCATTGGACATGAACTCATCTTATTGCAATTTCCTACAGTCTACGCATTTCAGCAAAACCAGTATTTTGGTTGAGCAAAAAGGCGAAATCGCAGGTTTCATTTCCGGTTATCAGAAACCAGACGAGCAAGACGTTTTATTTGTCTGGCAAGTTGCAGTCTCACCTCGCTTTAGAGGTCATGGTTTAGCATTCCGCATGTTGAAAGAACTTCTCACCCGAGAGGAATTAGGCGGTGTTAAATCGGTAGAAACTACCATCACGGAAGATAATAAAGCCTCTTGGGCACTGTTCAAAAAGTTAGATGCGATGAACGGCAATTCTGGCCAAGTAAGCACATTTTTGGATGAAGAAGCCCACTTTAAAGGCAAACACGATACAGAATATTTGTATCGCATTCCTCTCAAATAATCCTCAAACAATAGGAATTAAAAACGGTCTCATCATGGATATTTTCAAAAAGCAGGAATCCAACGTACGCTCATATTCAAACAATTTCCCGGTCGTTTTTCGTAAAGCGAAAGGCTGCTGGCTAGAAACAGAACAAGGTGAACGATACTTAGACTTCCTTGCTGGAGCGGGATCTCTAAATTACGGCCATAACAATCCAGTACTAAAACAAGCGTTGCTTGAGTACATTGAAATGGACGGTATTACTCACGGTTTGGATATGCACTCAGAAGCGAAAGCATCGTTTCTGGAAGCGTTGGATACTTACATCCTTAAACCAAGAAACTTGGATTACAAGGTTCAGTTTACGGGCCCAACAGGCACTAACGCTGTTGAGGCGGCATTGAAGCTGGCTAAAAAAGTAAAAGGCCGCGACAGCGTCGTTGCGTTTACTAACGGTTTCCATGGTTGTACTGCTGGCGCACTGGCTGCAACGGGTAACCAGCATCACAGACAAGGTAACGGTTCTAGCCTAAGTAACGTCACTCGTATTCCATTTGAAGGTTACGCTGGCGTAGATGGTCTCGCGCTGTTCGAAACCATGCTAAATGATAACTCTGCAGGTATGGATAAACCAGCCGCTGTACTTCTTGAAACTGTGCAGGGTGAAGGTGGTTTAAATGCTGCTTCAAACGAGTGGTTACAACGTTTGAGCAAAATCTGTAAAGCCAATGACATTCTTGTGATTGTCGATGACATTCAAGCAGGTTGCGGACGTACCGGTACTTTCTTTAGTTTCGAGCCGTCTGGTATCCAACCGGATATCGTGACGCTATCGAAGTCGATCGGTGGTTACGGTTTGCCGATGGCTGTCGTATTACTTAAGCCTGAGCTTGACCAGTGGAAGCCAGGTGAGCATAACGGTACGTTCCGTGGCAATAATCACGCCTTTATTACTGCTGCAAAAGCACTAGAAATTTACTGGGCAAACGATGATTTTGAAACACACATCAAGCAGTGTTCAGACAAGGTAAGTGCTGTTATTGACCGTTGTGTTCGTCGCTTTCCACAAATGTTTGTGCAGAAAAAAGGCCGCGGCATGATGGTTGGTATTGAATGTATCAATGGTGACATGGCATCTGAAATCGCGAAAAACTGTTTCGAGAATGGAATGGTGATAGAGACAGCGGGTCCAGACGATGAAGTTGTGAAGTTCTTCTGTCCACTAACCATCAGCGAATCAGAGCTAGATCAAGGACTAAGCATCTTTGAAAATGCAGTAGAGACTATCGCTGCGAAACATTTCAAACAAGCATCTTAATAAGGATTTTAATTATGATCGTCAGAACTCTAGATGAATGCCGCAACAGCGAACGACGTGTTGTTTCAGATAACTGGGAAAGTGTCCGCATGTTGTTGAAAGACGACAACATGGGTTTCTCTTTCCACATCACAACGATTTATGAAGATACAGAAACTCATATTCACTATCAAAACCACCTTGAATCGGTGTTTTGTATGAGTGGTGAAGGTGAGATTGAAGTTGTAGGTGGAGAAACGTACCCAATCAAACCAGGTACATTATACATCCTTGATAAACACGATGAGCACTACTTGAGAGCTTATAAGAATAAAGAAATGGTAATGGCGTGTGTGTTTAACCCACCGATTACTGGCGCTGAAGTGCACGATGAAAACGGTGTTTATCCTCTCGTTGACTAAAAGATGATGGTGGGGTGCTTTGCCACCCCACACTTTACTATCTCTTCTTTTTTCTTTTTAAAGTTACCAATCAAAAAAGGCTTATCATGACATTTACCGTAGAAAAAATCGGCGGTACATCAATGACAGCATTTGATGCTGTTCTCGACAATATTATTCTTCGTCCCAAAACGCCATACAATCGTATTTTTGTCGTATCTGCATACGGTGGTATGACCGATGCGCTGCTCGAGTGTAAAAAAACCAGTAAACCAGGCGTTTATCAGCTTATCGCGAAACGCGACGACAAATGGGAAGAAGCGTTAGCGTACGTTGAAAGCCGTATGTTGCTGACCAATGAAAATATTTTTGCGGACCCAATGAATCGTATCCGTGCGGATAAATTCATTCGCTCCCGCATTGCTGAAGCGAAAAACTGTATCGCGAATATTTTAGAAACCTGTCAGTACGGTCAATTTTCGTTGCGCCAGTACTTGCCTCAAATTCGAGAGTTTCTCTCGTCTATCGGTGAGGCACATAGTGCTTACAACACAGCACTAAAACTAAAAAATATGGGTATTAACGCTAAGTTCGTTGACCTGTCTGGTTGGGATAATCAAGCGCCAAGAAGCCTTGATGAGTCGATCAGTGACGCGTTTGCTGATATCGATGTATCAAAAGAACTGCCAATCGTGACAGGTTATGCTTACTGTAAAGAGGGCCTAATGCACACTTATGACCGAGGTTATAGTGAGATGACATTTAGCCGAATTGCAGCAATAACAAAAGCGGATTTAGCAGTAATTCACAAAGAGTACCACTTGAGCTCAGCAGACCCACGCGTTGTTGGCCCTGAAAAAGTATTACCAATTGGTAGTACAAACTATGACGTAGCAGACCAACTTGCGAACCTTGGCATGGAAGCGATTCACCCAAATGCCGCTGCGGGTTTGCGTGAAAGTGGTATTGAGCTACAGATTAAAAATACATTCGAACCTGAACACGAAGGTACTTTGATCTCTTCAAGCTATCGTCCGGAAGAAGACAAAGTCGAGATCATCGCAGGTAAAGAGAAAGTATTTGCACTGCATTTGTTTGACCAAGCAATGGTGGGAAAAGCCGATAACGTTAGTTACGAATTGATGGAAATCATCTCCGATGCTCGTGTAAGTTTGGTTGGTAAAGAGATGAACGCTAACTCTATTACTTACTATCTAGGTGGCAGTACTGATAGCTTAAACAAAGTATTGTATAAAGCCGAGAAACGTTATCCGAATGCCTCGATTAAAGGTCGTATGGTCGCGCTTATCTCAGCCATCGGTTCTCAAATTGATACCAACAAGACGTTGGCGAAAGGTGTGCTTGCATTGATGAATAATGGCGTTACGCCAGTTGCACTGCACTCATCATTGAGAAATGTAAATGTTCAATTTGTTGTCGGTGATAAGGAATACCAGCACGCGATTTGCGCATTGCATGATGAGTTTTTCCAAAGTAGCAGTTTAGCTAAATCGGTTAATGTGGCTTAGTTTATCCACGGTTAAAATACAAAGGAGAGCAGGTTAGCTCTCCTTTTTTTGTTTTTCAGTTTGTACTCACAATGCCCACTTTGTATAGGCTAAACAGGCGATTTAAGTAAGTTCCTATGTGGCGATACACATAAGCCAGCAGAATGGTCTGCTGGCTTAATGTTACTGATTAACTAACGTTAACTTAGTTTACTTAAACTTGCTGATTTCTTGTTCAACTTTGTCTAGTTGCTGCAGCTTCTCTTGCATTTTTAGAGAGTCGTAGTTTAGTGAAGCAGGGTTCATCGCTGTGCCACGTTGCATTGGGTATTCTGGAAGTGTTTTAAAGAACTCTCCCACAACGTCTTGTACAGGTACAAATAGCCACATGTTGTCAGCCATCCAACGCAAGTACATTTGTGATTCGCTTGGGCCTTTTTCGAATGGGTCAGCGCGTAGGTGGATGATTTTAGGCCAGTTCGGAGCAAAACGAACTGCGTTACTTAGGTTCCCTTCAAGCGTTGCAAAGTGAAGTTTCCAGTCATTCCAGCGGACAGCGTTTAATTCACCATTAGACGTAAAGTAAAGCAGCGACTCACGAGGGCCTTTTTCTTCCTTACCTTCAAAGTATGGCATGAAGTTATAACCATCTAAATGTACACGCCACTCTTTGCCATTTGCTTTGTAGCCTTCTGCCAGTTTTTCTTTTACATCAGGTACGCCAGCAGCTGCCAATAATGTAGGCAACCAGTCTTGGTGTGCCATCATTTCATTGATCTTGGTTCCTGGCTTAATGACGCCTGGCCAACGAACCAGTTGAGGAACACGCATACCGCCTTCCCAAGTTGTACCTTTTTCACCATGGAATGGTGTTGCGCCACCATCTGGCCAAGTCATGGTTTCTGCGCCGTTGTCCGTTGAGTAGATAACGATAGTGTTGTCTGCAACACCTAGCTCATCCAGCTTGTCGAGTAAAACACCTACATGATCATCATGTTCCAGCATACCATCGGCATAAATGCTTACACCTGATTTACCTTGGTATTTTTCCTGCAAGCGAGTCCAAACGTGCATACGAGTGGCGTTATGCCAAATAAAGAAGGGTTTATCCGCCTTAACTGCTTTTTCCATAAATGCCAAAGAGCTCTCTAGGAACTCTTCATCTGCGTGCTCCATACGTTTTCGTGTCATTGGGCCAGTGTCTTCAATCTTACCGTCGGCATAAGACTTAATGACACCACGAGGGCCATAGTTTTTACGAAACTCTGGGTCTTTAGGGTAGTAATAAGTTTCAGGTTCTTCTTCTGCGTTTAGGTGATATAAGTTACCGAAGAATTCGTCAAAGCCGTGTTTTGTCGGTAAGTGCTTATCTTGGTCACCTAAGTGGTTTTTACCAAATTGACCCGTCATGTAACCTTGTTCTTTTAACAGATCTGCAATGGTTGGCGCCCAATCAGGTATGCCGTGGTCAGAGCCTGGCATACCAATTGTTAACAAACCCGTACGAAATGGCTCTTCACCCGTAATAAAGGCCGCGCGACCAGCAGTACAAGACTGTTGTCCGTAGTGATCTGTGAACAACGCACCTTCATTCGCGATACGGTCGATGTTTGGCGTTTTGTAACTCATCATACCTTGGTTGTATGCGCTGATATTCCAGTAGCCGATATCGTCACCAAAAATTGCCAGAATATTCGGTTTGTCGGCTGCCATAGCAGCACTGGACGCCGCTAACAGTCCTGCGCCTACAGCGATTTTGCTCAATTGATTTGCCATAAAAACTCCAGATTGTTGAGAGTAAAGATAAGCACAAGTGAGCCTTATGCTTAGTTGCTGCATAAGTTAATGATGTATATAGAAAAATCCTCTTATACTCGATATAACCATAAGTTATTGCTAGGTAGTAACCATTTGTTAATTAAGAAGAAATAGGATTGTCCTGTTAGTTTGTAGAGATTCGTAAAGTAGATTTAGATCACTGAAGAGCCTTATTTTTATTGCGTAGTAGAAGAGGGGATGGAAATGAAAAACAATAGGATGCTCGCTTGTTTTACGGTCCTAAAGCAATACTAAAGTCGTTATGTATTGCTTGTAATTATTTGTATAACCAGTGATTTAGTGTCTATATTGATTTAGGTTGTACATTATAAATATAAGGATATCTATGAGTCAGTGGGCAGGCCGGTTTCGTATTTTATTGCTGGTCAACGTTGTTGTCAGTTTTATGGCTTTTTCTCAAGAGTTATTAACAGAGAAACCAAATATTCCTTTAGGCTTAAATCCAGAATATGCTGGCACACAAGCTTGTATAGATTGCCACCAAAACGAGGTGGAGGCCTGGAAAGGGTCACATCACGATATGGCCATGAAGCATGCAAGTACAACCTCTGTGCGTGGTAATTTTGATAACCATGTTGTAACACACAAAGGAATGCCTAATCGTTTTTTTAAAAAAGGCGGCGAATATTGGGTCAACATTCAAGGCTCTGACGGGCAATGGCATGACTATAAGATCAGCTATACATTTGGCTGGGAACCATTACAGCAGTACATGGTCGAGTTTGAAGATGGCCGCGTGCAGCTTATTCCTTTTGCTTGGGACACAAGAGCTAAAGTTGAAGGGGGACAGCGTTGGTTTCATCTTTATCCAGAAACGACAACAACGGATGAATTCTATTGGACCAATACCGGGCAAAATTGGAACTTCATGTGTGCTGATTGCCATTCAACGAACCTAAAGAAGAATTACGACGCTGACAAAAACACTTACAACAGCTCATGGTCAGAGATTAATGTGGGATGCGAAGCATGCCATGGTCCCGCTAGTCAGCACATAGAACTGGCCAAGAAATACAAAAATGCTGGCACTTCTTTTGAGCATGACAGCCATTATGGCTTTGATCGAAATTTGTCTAAAGCAGTGTCGGATTGGGTGTTTGAGGAAGGCCATAGTACGTTACAGCCGAAATCAATTGAAGCAACCAATCAAGTGCAAACATGCGCTCAATGCCATAGTCGCCGAACCCAGTTAAATGAAACAGGTGATCATGTTAAAGGTTCTTTTTTTGATAAATATCGCTTAAGTCTTATAACACCTGAACTCTACTATCATGATGGACAGATTTACGACGAAGATTATGTTTATGGTTCGTTTCTTCAATCTGAAATGGCGGAGAAGGGGGTCACGTGCACTAATTGTCATGATCCACACACGGCAGAGTTAACGATCCCAGAAGAAGCAGTATGTTCGCAATGCCATATTGCATCGGAATATACACCTGAAAAGCATACCTTTCATAAGGCTGGATCTGAAGCATCGCAATGTACGACTTGTCACATGCCAGAAACGACTTACATGCAAGTCGATCCTCGTAGAGACCACAGTTGGCATATTCCACGACCGGATTTGAGCAAACATATTGGAACGCCCAATGTTTGCATGTCATGCCATGAAGATAAAAGCAATCAATGGGCCGATGAACAGATAGCAGAATGGTACCCGAATTCGAAGTATCGTAATCAGCAACATTTTGCTGTCGCATTTTATGCGGATTCAATTGGTCATCAAGGAGCAGCAAATGCGTTGGCATACTCTGCTCAGGATTCGTCGTTAAAAGACATTATTCGTGCTTCAGCCCTGGAGAGAATGGGGGGCAATACTGACCAAAATACAACAGTATCTTTGGCTAGGGCCGTTAAGAATGAGAATGAAATGGTTCGATTAGGGGCAATTTCAGGCTCGTCTGGTTATGAATTTCATGATCGGTGGCGGATTCTAGAGCCATTGCTTGGTGACCCGGTGCTTTCAGTGAGAGCGGAAGCTGCCTCGGTGCTGGTAGCGAACTACGCACAAATGACCCCTTTACAAAAAGATATCATTAAATCGCCTTTAGAAGAGTACATGGAAATTCAAGGGTTTAATGCCGATCGTGGCTTCGGAAGAACCAATTTGGCGAATGTGTACCGCAGCTTAGGTGAAATCGACAAAGCGGCCGAGCTGTATAAACAAGCGATCAGCATCGAACCCTATTTCGAAAATAGCTACGTTAACCTAGCAGATTTGTATCGTCACCTAGGTAAAGAAGAAGCGGCGCTCACGGTGCTACAACAAGGGATGAAAGCTCAACCTAAATCCAGCACATTACCATACAGCGCAGGTCTTTCTTTGTTACGTCAAGGCAAAGCCGATGATGCGAAAAAGCTACTTAGACGCGCCGCAAAAGTTGGTGAAACTAATGCGCATTATTGGTACGTGTACGGTCTAGCTTTAGAAAAAAGCGATGTTCTAGAAGCCAGTAAAGCGTTGCATACAGCATTTGAAGTCGGTGGCAATCCACAACACTTGTTTGCTCAATGCGAGGTTCTAGCGAGAAATCATAAAAAAGGTGCTGTCGCTTTTGCTTTCGATAGGTGCATACAAGAGCTTAGTCACTATGCACCTAAACAAGCTATTGATCAGCTTAAAGCCTCTATTGTTGGGGTCAATAGGAGCTAATTACCAAAAGTGGAGCTTTTATCGCTCCACTTTTTTTCTTACTTAGTTTAATCAGCGTCTTTCGCTAATCTCAGCCCCATGTCGGACATGATGACTGACTGGCTAGCAAAATCGCGACGATAGTTTTCGGATTCGTCAGCATCATAGGCAAAGCTACCACCTCGTACAGACTTGTGTGCAAGGCTTTCTTTTTCATCTTTTGCGTTTACCGGATTATCACTTGGTGCCGATTTGTAATAGCCTTCATCAAAGGCATCAATAACAAACTCACCAACATTACCCGTCATATCGTATAAGCCAAGCTCATTCGGTTTTTTCTGACCTACCTTGTGTGCTTTATTGTTTGAGTTACTGGCATACCAGGCAACGTCGTTAATATCATCAGACCCCGCGTAAGTGAATCCTTGACTTAGATTCCCCCCTTTCGCAGCAAACTCCCATTCTGCTTCGGTGGGTAAACGATAGTGCTCTCCCGTTTTTTCATTCAATTTCTTTATAAAATAATTGGCTTGTTGCCAGCTAATGTTATTCACGGGCGTATTTGGGTTTCTAAAATAACTCAGAGAAGAGCCTGTAACCGATTCGAATAACTCTTGGGTTACCTCAAATTTTGCCAAATAGAAATCATCCACGCGAACGGTGCGAGCCGGGCGCTCGGATTTATTTGCTGATGGATTATCCGAGCCCATCGTAAATGGTCCACCTTCAATAAGAACCATATCTTGATCGATTTTTTGAGCAAGAGGGCTAGGTTGTGTTGTTGCACATCCAGTCATAATTAGCGAAATCGAAATAGTGGCACCAAGGTAAAGAGTATTACTTTTGGAATGCTTCATAGGGGAGCTCCATCAACATTTATGATCAAAAAATTTTATCAGGCAAGTCTATGAAAAACAGTTATACACACTATAACAAGCGCCACGAATAATTGAACATTATCATCACACTAGGCGATTAACTTAATGATTAGTCTTAACGCCGTTGGGCGCAGGCTAGCAACTAAGAAGGTGATGAATGCACATAACTCAAGGTCCGCAGTTCAATGGAAAAGCATCCAAGCGATTACATGTCATGGCGAAACCTATCGGTGCAGTGTGCAATATCGATTGCACCTATTGTTACTACCTAAGCAAACAAGATTTACTTGAGTACAAGCCAGGCAGCTCACCAGTCATGGATGAGGAAACGCTCGAGACCTATATCCGTCAATATATAGCGGGACAGAATACACCTGAAATCATTTTCTCTTGGCAGGGTGGTGAGCCGACAATGCTAGGTTTGGATTATTTCAAGACAATTGTTGAGCTACAGAATAAATACCGTCCCGATGGCATTACGATCTCCAATGATCTCCAGACTAATGGCACACTGCTTAACGATGAATGGTGTGAGTTTTTAAAGTCGAACAACTTTCTCGTCGGTTTAAGCATTGATGGCCCAGAAATGATGCACAACGCTTACCGAACAAACCGAGCTGGTAGAGGCACATTCCGGCAAGTCATGAATGCGGTTGAACTATTACATAAGCACGAAGTAAAGTTTGCTACGCTCACTTGTGTTAACAACTTGACCAGCCGTAACCCACTTGAAGTGTACCGATTCTTGCGAGATGAAGTACGCTCCCCTCAAATGCAGTTTATTCCAATAGTTGAGCAGAAAACATTCAGAACAACCGCCCCTCAAACTTGGGAGCCAAACGAGCAACTAAAGCAAGGAGATAAACGGTTGATCCCAGGTCATAAAGATGCCGTTGTTGAGCCTTTTTGCGTTGCGGATGAAGCATGGGGAAATTTTCTGATCGCGATTTTCAATGAATGGGTTTTACACGATATCGGCAACGTGTTTGTTCAGTACTTTGAAGCCAGTATCGAAACCTGGATGGGCAGAAAAAACCCACTGTGTACGTTAGGTGAAATCTGCGGGAAAGGCTTAGCAATGGAGCCTAATGGTGATGTGTTTGCGTGTGATCATTACGTGTACCCAGAATATAAGGTTGGAAACATTCATCACGAAAAGCTCGATACGCTCGCTTATAGCTCTGAGCAGCAGAAATTTGGGTTTGCTAAAAGTCGTACGCTGCCCCAACAGTGCCTTCAATGTGATTATCAATTTGCATGTTTTGGAGAATGTCCCAAAAACCGTTTTATCCGTACTAGGCAAGGTGAGCCTGGTCTTAATTATCTCTGCGCGGGTTGGAAGAAGTTTTTTACCCATGTTGATCAGTCGATGGCGTACATCTTACGAGCGACAGGTAACCCAGTGGTTCACGGTAAATACAGTGACCAGATTCTACGCCAGCAAGCTACTCAAACACAGACTGTGTTTGAAATGAAGTTTTAAGATAGTCACTACGCCTGCTACAGGCCCGGAAATGAAAGAATATAGGTTATTGAATGCAAAAAATTAAGCTGCTCTCTAAATCATTACTCGTGATCTCGATCGGCATTGCTGCGAGTCAAACAACAGTGGCACAAGAAACAACATTGCTAGACCCAGACCAGGTATCGCCGACAACGGTTGTCACTCCACAAGAAGCTCAAATGACACCGGCGCAACGAGTCGAAAAGCTGTCTTATGATGCGCAAAATAAAAAGTTGTCTTCAGAAAAACGTATTGATGCTTTACGTGAGTTAGCCAACTATCCAAGCCAAAATGCGTTGGTTGCAGTTGCGCGTGGGTTGCAGGATGAAGATGCAGGTATTCGCGAAGCTGCGATTGTGGGAGCACAGCCATATATGATTGAGCACCGTTGGCGTTTGATTTCACCATTATTGAGTGATGACGCCGCCATGGTGCGAATTACAGCAGCGATTAACCTCGTTCGAGATTACGCCAATTTGAGTTCAGAGCAACAGCAGTCACTTGAAGGGCCTGTTTCAGAGCTGACAGCACACTTGTCCAGTAAGAACGATAATGTTTCCAAGTTATTACTTGCAGACGTTTACCGTTGGCATCGTGATTGGGATAAAGCGGCGCTGATATACCCAGAGTTAACTAAGCTTGAGCCAAACAACCCTCAAGTTTGGTTAAGCTATGCAGACAACTTCCGAGCGCAACAGCTAGACCAAAAAGCTATCAACGTGCTTGACGAGGGTATCAAGCTAAATTCAGAAGATGCCTCGCTGCATTATTCTAAATCTCTCGCTTTGGTTAGATTAGACAAAAAGAAAGAAGCGGCGTTTGAAATAGACAAAGCTGCGACGATGGCAAAGACGAACAGTTACTTTTGGTATTTAAATGGTGTTCTGCAAGAAGAGTTAGACTTGAAGAAGTCTGTCAACGCTTTTGAGCAAGCGTATTTGATATCCGGTGCTCCAGAACAATTGTATGCCGTGTGTGACATCTATGTCAGATACGGCAACCCTAAAACGGATGACTGTTTAACAGAGCTAACGAAGGTCGCTCCCGACTATGTTATTGAAGAGCTCAATCAGAAAAAGGGACGTAAAAGTGCCTCTACATCAGTTGAAGCCAATGAACTTAAACTCTAATCGGTAAATTCCATGTTCCTATTTCAATAAAATAGTGAACCAATTTAGTGACAGCGTCACTCTTTGGTGGTCGTTGGATATTTCAGTTCAATATGCGCCTGTTTCAATTGAACTATACTTTTGATTGGATTCGCATCTAGCACCTCAATATAAGGAATTAAGATGGCTATAAAGTTAAAGGCGATTGTCTTAGCAACAGGTTTTGCTCTGTCTAGTTACGCTGTTGCTGCTGATATGCAAGATCCACTTCCGTCATGGAACAACACTGACGCTAAGCAAGCTATTATGGCGTTTGTTACGAAAACAACGACCCAAGGTTCGGATTCCTATGTGCCTGAAAGCCAACGAATCGCGACGTTTGATAATGATGGAACACTTTGGGCAGAAAAGCCTGTTTATCTACAGTTGTTTTTTGCGATCGATAGAGTAAAAGAAATGGCCTCTGAGCATCCAGATTGGAAGACAACCGAACCCTTTGCTTCCGCATTAAAAGGTGACATGGAGGGGATTGGTAAACAAGGACTCGAAGGTGTAATGAAGCTTGTTATGGCAACCCATTCTGGAATGTCTACTGAACAGTTTCATCAAGAAGTTAAGGAATGGTTGAAAACGGCTGTCCATCCAACAACGGGTAGACCATACACTGAAATGGTATATCAACCTATGCTCGAACTGCTCGACTATTTAAGAGCGAACGACTATCAGACCTACATCGTTTCTGGAGGCGGAATTGAATTTATGCGCGTTTGGGCGCCGGAAGTATACGGCATTCCAACGCAAAACATCGTGGGAACGACGTTAAAGGCGGAATATCAAAGTGTTGATGGAAAACCTACCATCCAACGCATGCCGGAAATAGACTTTGTCAATGACAAAGCAGTAAAGCCTGTGACGATTCAAAACTTCATTGGCAAACGTCCGGTCATGGCGTTTGGTAATTCTGATGGTGATTTACAGATGTTAGAGTGGACGAAAGCAGGTTCAGGTCCAAGATTTTCTGCGATTATCCATCACACGGATGACAAGCGTGAATGGGCGTATGATAAAGATTCTCATGTTGGTAAGTTAGATAAATCGTTTAAAGTAGGTGAAGAGCAAGGTTGGCTATTTGTCGATATGAAACAAGATTGGAATCAAGTGTTTAAAGAGAGCACTAAATGATAATCTTTGTTTGACCATAACTTGCTGCAACCAAACAATTGCAACGAAATAAAAGGCCTCACAATTGAGGCCTTAGTTAATTCCACAATAGCTTCGATACCTAGGGTCTAGTTTCTAGGTTGCTGTGTCATTGTTTCTACCACTTTTTCAATACTTAACGAGCTACCTTTCGTTGCAGGGAACTCCTTAAATGTCTCTAGGAACTTACGCACGATAGCTTGAGCAGGAACGAACATCCACATTTGATCAGCGTAAAAATGTCTGACGTAAAGTGCTGCATCTGGACCGACCTCAAATGGATCCATACGAAGGTTTACAATCAAAGGCCAACTAGGTGTTTTGCGGTATGCCTCATTAATGGCACCCTCCATAATACTGAAGTGGATCTTCCAGTCTTTATAACGAACGGCGTTTAAATTACCACCAGCATCGAAGTAAAAGATTTCTTTGCGTGCGCCTTCATCAGCTTTACCAGTCAGCAGATCAAGTTGGTTGTAGCCATCTAAATGTGCTTTAAAGGTTTTGCCCGCTGCTTTATGACCCTTCAATAGTTTTTCTTTCACATCTGGTTCGCCCACAGCTGCGAGTAGAGTTGGCATCCAGTCTTCTTGTGAAAAGATATCGTTGATAACCGTTCCTGGTTTAATGTTTCCAGGCCAGCGTACCATCATCGGAACGCGGAATCCGCCTTCCCAAGTCGTACCTTTTTCGCCCTTGAACGGTGTAGTACCACCATCTGGCCAGGTAAATTTCTCAGCGCCATTATCGGTACTAAAAACAACAATGGTGTTATCTGCTACGCCTAGCTCTTCAAGTTTATCAAGCATCACACCTACTTGATCATCTAGGTCCATCATGCCATCGGCGTATAAGCCGTAACCTGACTTCCCTTGATATTCTTCACTCAAATGTGTCCAGACGTGCATACGGGTTGAGTTATGCCAAATAAAGAATGGTTTGTCTTCTTTTACTGCTTTTTCCATAAAGGCCAAGCTAGCATCCATGAACTCTCGGTCTACGTTTTCCATACGCTTACGAGTAAGGGGACCTGTGTCCTCGATTTTGCCATCCGCAGTCGCCTTCAACACGCCTCGAGGTCCGAATTTTTTACGAAACTCTGGATCTTTTGGATAAAACTCAGACTCAGGCTCTTCTTCCGCGTTTAAATGGTATAGGTTACCAAAGAACTCATCAAACCCATGGTTAGTTGGTAGGTGCTCATCTTGATCACCAAGGTGGTTTTTACCAAACTGACCAGACACATAGCCGTGATTTTTAAGTAACTCTGCGATAGTAGGATCTTTCGATTGAATACCCTCTTTTGCGCCGGGCATACCAATAGTCAATAGACCGGTACGAAACGGATGTTGACCCAGAATAAATGAGGCTCGTCCGGCAGTACAACTCTGTTGTGCGTAAGCGTCTGTGAAAATGGCACCTTCATTGGCGATTTTATCAATGTTAGGAGTCTTCCCTCCCATCATACCATTGTGATACGCACTAATGTTGTATACACCTACATCGTCACCCCAGAGCACAAGGATGTTGGGCTTATCGGCAGCAAAGGCTGTGGACGAAGCTAATGTACCGACCAATGCCATTACCTTTTTAATCGAGTTTCGCATGAAAATCCTCCGCGATAAATGAATCCATTATCGTTATATAACGTTACTAATTGTGTTCATCATGGCGAAGTCGAGTGAGATGACACCAAATGAGACAATGTAGTCAGTTGAATATAGTAGAGGTTTTTTGTTGCTTCCAAGTAATCCCTGTTTTTCAAAAATGTTAACTAACATGGACTGGACTTTAGTGTGTTTTAAGTGTGATAAGACGCACTTACAGGATTGAATTTCAATGAAAGGCGACACTATGAAAAATAAACTAGCAACTATCCTGTTTCTATGTATCCCGTTAGAAGTGGTTGCGGAAGAGACACCAAATATCGTGGTAATGTTGGTTGATAACCTTGGGTGGGGGGAACTAAGTTCCTATGGGAGTACCAGAGGTGTTGAAACTAAAAACTTAGATCAACTTGCTAGAGAAGGTGTACGCCTTACTAATTTTAATGTGGAACCGCAATGCACGCCAACTCGCTCCTCATTCATGACGGGGAGGCGAGCGCTTAGATCTGGGACAGATAAGGTTGTTTGGGGAGTGCCTTACGGTATGGTGAACTGGGAGATAACCATTGCAGAGAAGTTTAAGGAACAAGGATATAACACGAGCCTTTACGGGAAATGGCATTTGGGAGACCAAAAAGGGCGCTTTCCAACGGATCAAGGCTTTGATGAATGGTATGGCATTGCAAATACGACGGATGAGTCAGAATATAGCTCTCAACCCGGTTATAAAGCTATATTACCTAAACCTAAAATCCTTTCAGCTAGAGCAGGGCAGGACCCTAAAGGAGTCAAAGAATATAATTTGGACTCACGTAGAACGATTGACAGTGAGCTAGTTGAACATGCCACAGATTTTATAAATCGAAATGTGAAAGAGAATAAGCCATTTTTCTCTGTAATTACTTTTACTCAACCACATTTACCGACGCTACCTCATCCTGATTTTATTGGTAAAACAGGCAAAGGAAATTACTCAGATGTGTTAGCTGAGATAGATTTTCGAGCTGGGCAAGTTATTGGTGCAATAGAAAAAGCAGGAATTAAAGACAATACACTAGTGATTTGGTTTTCTGACAACGGTCCAGAGTGGCATATGCCATACCAAGGCTCTAGCGGGCCATGGCGTGGTGCATACTTTACGGCTCTTGAAGGCTCTCTCCGAACACCATTTATTGCCTCTTGGCCTAACCACATCAAACCGGGCAGAGTGAGTGATGAAATTATCCATGTTGTGGATCTATTTGCCTCACTTTCTCATGTCGGTGGATACAAATTACCAAGCGATAGAACAATAGATAGTATTGATCAGTGGGCCTTTTTAAAGGGAGATAGTGAAAAGTCTAATCGAGATGGTTTCATCGTTAACAATGGATCTGAAACCTACGCTTATAAGTGGGAAAATTACAAGATGCACTTTATTGATCAAGATATCATGCCGGAGAAAGGGCGCCCATTACAGATCCCTGAAATATACAATTTGATTGATGACCCTAAAGAGGAGTTTGATTTAAGAAATAATGCCACATGGTTATTTCCTATCATGATAGGAAAGAGAGTAAAGTTTGAATCTTCCGTTTCAACAAGCTGCGATACGATTCCTTTCCCTGCTCCATTTGGATATGAGCCCGATTGTAGCAAGGGGAATTTCAATCAATTTCCAGTGGATGGGTTACGCCAGAAGTAGTTTACCCCAATGGCTCTTTCTCGCATACATGAGGTATGTTTTTGGTTCAATATCTCATTAGAGCCATTTAGGGCCATGTTTTTTCTAGTTTCATTTGAACAGTCATATTCGTCGACCATACTTAAAGTTCGTTGTTTCATATGGGGCGAATTATGCAGCCAATACTCTACATTCAAATCGGTAATGTTCTTTGGGCGGTTTTAAGTGACGGTTCTTGGATCCAAATGTTGCCCAACGAACAATTAGTTCCAGAAGTAGAGGTGGTTGTTCTTAATACTGACATTCTCGATATTGCATTTAATGAAGATACAACAAGTGAGGATGAATCGAGTTCGAATGATCTTTTAATTGCATCTCAAAACGGTATTGAATCCACTTTTAATCAGAGCGTTCGAGATTTTAGTGAGTCTTCTGGTGGGTTAAGTTTTGTTGCCTATATTCGCGCTGTTTTACCTGAGCAACTCGTTTCTAATGGCTATGTTACTAGGCCAGCAGTGCAAGAAAGAGAGAACCCAACTTCTGAGACTCAGGCTCCTGAGCGGTTGAATCCCGATGCTATATTAACGGTGGATATTCTTGATGGCGGTGATGGATACGAAAACCAGTTTGAAGTTCCTAGTGTCACGATTCAAGGTGACGCACTCAAGATAAGCGATGAGTGGCT